>CAZUEY010000004.1:47524-55697 GCA_964619395.1 uncultured Staphylococcus sp.
CGCCAACTCCCGCAACCCACCGGCCCCACTGTAGTGACGCGGCCTGCCGCGACCTCAACCGCAAAAGGCCCTCAGCCGAAAAGGCCCTCGCCAACTCCGCCATCCCAAAGCCACCCCCAAGGCGGAGCCGGTTTGTCGAAGGTGAAGATTCCACCCGCCAAGCGCCCGATCCCGCCGCATGCCGCCGCAATAAAAAACCCCGCCGCATGCCGCCCCACTGTAGGGACGCACGGCCCGTGCGTCCGGATTGCCGCCATAACCCGCCAAAGCAAAAAACACCCCGCCAACGCAAAAAACCCGCCAAAGCAAAAAACACCCCGCCAAAGCAACAACCCCCCTCCATCATAGCAGAGAAATTTTGTTGATAATATTTGAGAAAAAGCCATGCGGCCTCCCCGTCATTCGGGAAGGCCGCATGGCTTTTATATCATTTCCAAAAAGGCCATTCAGCCCATAGAGTCCGCCTGTCAACAGCAGGCGCAGGAACCCCCGGGCCTCACAGCAGCCCCGACTCGAGCGCCGAGCGCGTCTCATCCGACACTGCCACCAGCGGCAACCTCAGCACCTCCTTATAGCGCGGAAACAGCAGATGAAGCAACGCCTTGATACCGGCCGGATTCCCCTCCTTAAACA
Organism: uncultured Staphylococcus sp.; assembly: GCA_964619395.1. Taxonomy (GTDB): domain Bacteria; phylum Bacteroidota; class Bacteroidia; order Bacteroidales; family Muribaculaceae; genus Duncaniella. The sequence goes on from CAZUEY010000004.1 coordinate 48,158, forward strand.
GAAGCGAATAGAGCGCCGAAAACTGCTGATGCAACTTTGCGGCAGCCTCAGGAGTCTCATCCTCCATACTCCGGTGGATCATCGCCGCAAACTGCGACGGATAAGCATTGCCAAGCACCGAAATCACCCCGTCGCCCCCTGAGCGAATCATCGTGTGAGCCAGAGAGTCATCCCCGGAAATCACCAGAAATCCCTCAGGACGACGCGTTATGATATTCGAAGCCTGCTCCATATTGCCGCTCGCCTCCTTTATACCGATAATCTTATCAGGGAAATCAGTAGCGAGCCTCACAACGGTATCCACCGTCATATTCACCCCGGTGCGACCGGGGATATTATAAAGGATCACAGGGACTGGCGACGACTTCGCTATCTCCGCGAAATGCCGATACATACCCTCCTGCGTAGGTTTATTATAGTAAGGCACCACCGAGAGGATCGCGTCATAATCCGCCATCCGCTCCCGGCTTCCGAGCTCCTCCACGACAGCGCGCGTCGAATTACCGCCCACACCGAGCACCACAGGCACCCTCCCGTCAACATGGTTCAGGATATGCAGCGCAAGATCGCGCTTTTCAGCCTGGGTCAGCGTCGGAGTCTCGGCTGTAGTGCCGAGTGCCACGATATAGTCAGTCTTTCCGTCTATGAGATAGTCGAGATGAGCGTCGAGCGTCTGATAGTCGATATCGCCGTTCTCCTTGAAAGGCGTAGTCAGTGCCACACCCATGCCGCGCAGATGTCGGGTATCCATTTTCCGGTATATTTTCTATAAATTACTTTTAATCAGTCAATTTCACAGCAGCGCAAAGCCCTTCCGGCTCCCGCCGCCATACTCCCTGCAAAATTACAAAATTTCGCCCATTCCACCAAATCCCCTCCCGCAATGACCCCGCAATAAAAAAACTGCCGAAAGCCGCCACAATGTAGGGACGCACGGCCCGTGCGTCCGGATTGCCGCAATGAAAAACCCCGCATTGAAAAAAACCTGCAATGAAAACAGCCGCCCTGAAAATCCCCTCAAATGAAAAACACGGCCAACCTCGTCAACCGCCCCCGCCGCAAAAACCCGCCCCCAAGGCGGAGCCGGTTTGTCGAAGGTGATGATCAGACCCGCAAATAAAAAACCCCGCCGCCATCCCATCCCGTCCCCAAGGCGGAGCCGGTTTGTCGAAGGTGATGATTGGATCAGCCAAAAGCCCCGAAAATCCCCCGCAAAAAAAATCCGCCTCCCCCCTGCGAAATCATTTTTTGCTTATTTCAAAATTTATCCTTAAATTCGCTTTCGATAATGAACGAAATCGACACCTTCATCCTCCACCTGCGCAACGAGCTCAACTACTCCCCCAACACCCTCAGCGCATACCGGACCGACCTCGACGAATGGGCACAATTTGCCACCGCCGGACGGCCCGAAACCCTCATTGTCACCGACGTCACCACCTCCGACCTCCGCACATGGATCGCATCCCGCTCACGCGCCGGCGACTCCCCCCGCACCCTCCGCCGCAAAGTCTCGGCCCTCCGCTCATTTTTCAGATTCCTCATGCGCACACGAGGCCTCCCCGCAAACCCCGCCTCAGCCCTCCCGCTCATACGCCTCCCCCAGGACCTCCCTGTCTTCATCCGCCCCGCCGACACCGAGCGGCTCCTCGCCGACACTCACGTCTCCGCACCCCCCGCAGACCCCCCTGCCGACGCCGACCCCACTCCCGACCACCAATTCTCCACCATCCGCGACCGCCTCATCATCGACCTCCTCTACTCCACCGGCATGCGCTGCTCCGAACTCATCAACCTCACCGATGTCAACGTCGACACCCGTCGCGGTGAACTAAAACTGCTCGGTAAACGTAATAAAGAAAGAATCGTGCCTTTCGGACCTGTGCTTGGAGAAGCCATCGACACCTACCGTCGACTCCGCGATTCCGACCCCGCAACAGCCATAGCCCCCGGCGACCGCTCAGCCCCGCTACTCGTGCGCTACGATGGACGCCCACTCTACCGCAAGATGGTCTACACCATCGTCCACACCGCCCTCTCCGACGCCGGAGTCCACGCCTCGAGACTCAGCCCCCACGTGCTCCGCCACTCATTCGCAACCGACATGCTCAACGCCGGTGCATCCCTGAGCAGCGTCCGCCAGCTCCTCGGCCACGCATCCCTCGCTTCAACCCAGGTCTACACCCACGTCACCTATAGTGAACTTCAACATAATTACCAACTCGCACACCCCCGTGCACTAAAAAAAGGAGGAAAAAATGGAAACTAACATCAACGCCATCCACTTCGACATCAGCGAAAATCTCACTTCCTTCATCAATAAGAAAATAGACCGGCTCGTCAGGCGCTACCCCGCTGTCATGAGCGCCGAGGTATCCCTAAGGGTCGTTAAGCCCGAGTCAGCCATGAACAAGGAAGCCACCATCTCCTTCATGCTCCCCAAAGAGCCCGACCAGGTAGCCTCAAAGACCGCCGACACATTCGAAGAAGCCGTCGACCACTGCCTCAACGCACTCGAAAAACAGCTCGAAAAAATCAAAAACTCCTGACCCTCAACCCCCAACTCCCCCCAAACCCCCAACCCCCAAAAAAACCAACCAAAAAACCCCAACCAAAAAACCAACCCCAAAAAACCAACCCTAAACCCCCCAAACCCCAAAAACCCATAAAAAATGGCACCCCCTCCGGTGCCATTTTTTCATCCCCGCAAAAACCCCGCAAAAACCCCTCCCCAAGGCGGAGCCGGTTTGTCGAAAGTGATGATTGTACCCGCCATAACCCGCAAAAAACCACCGCAAAAACCCGCAAAAACCCCGCAAACCCCCCGCAAAAAACCGCCGCAAAAACCCCGCCCCCAAGGCGGAGCCGGTTTGTCGAAGGTGATGATTGTACCCGCCATAACCCGCAAAACAAACGAAATCCCCCGCAACCCCCCCCGCCCCAACGGCATCCGGCCGCGTCCCCACACAATAAAATTCAAAAAAATTTCCATATTCGGATAATAATTTGTAACTTTGCGCTTCAGGCGAAAACGTCTGCCCAGTCCTCATACCCATGAAGCCCCTGCAGCCCGCCGCCTCGGTGACCTAACTCTTATCACCCCTCATTGACTTAATCCGAAAATCTAAACCAATCACCAACCCTTAAATCGCTGCCGCTCTGCCCCTTATCCCCCTCGGCTGAGCCAAAGCACATATATTATTTAGTGATGACACGAAAGCACACCTCACTGTCCCTAATCCTCTTAGCGTTGCTTTTCTTCGTTTTCCCCGGCAAAGCCGGCGCTCAGGAGTTTGCTGCTAAGACCAACCTCCTCTACGACGCAACTGCCACCGTAAACCTCGGCGCTGAAGCCCGTCTCGCACCCCACTGGTCTCTCGACATCTCCGGAAACATGAACTTCTGGAGCTTCTCCGACGGCAAACGCTGGAAACACTGGCTCATCCAGCCCGAAGCTCGCTACTGGTTCTGCCGCGCCATCGGTGGCCACTTCCTCGCTTTCCACGCCCTCGGCGGCCAGTTCAACGTCGGAAAAGTCAACCTCGACTTCCTCGACTTCCTCGACTCCGGTTTCAAAAACGTCAAAGACCTCCGCTACCAGGGTTGGTACGTAGGTGGTGGCCTCGGTTATGGCTACACATGGCTCCTTTCTCGTCACTGGAACCTCGAAGCCGAAATCGCCCTCGGATATATCTACTCCCGCGCCGACACATACCGCTGCGCCGGTTGCGGCAAGAAAATCGAGTCCGACCGCTCCCGCAACTATTTCGGCCCCACTAAAGCCGCTATCAATATAGTATATGTGTTCTGATTTCCTCAGCCCCACCTTTTTTTAACACAACTGATGCCATGACACTTTCTGCCATATTCCGCCCGTTCATCCCGGGCATCCTCGCCATCCTCTGCGCCACCCCCGCTGCCGCCGCCGTCAGCGTCACCCCCGCCCCCGTCGAGCTGACTGCCGTCAGCGCAGACCGCGCAGATGATGCCTTCATCGTCAACTACACCGTCGCCATCCCCACCCTCCGCCTCAAGAGCGAGCAGCAGGTAGCGGTGACCCCCGTACTCCTCGACTCCACCCACCGCGTCACCCTCCCCGGTGTCATCATCGATGGCCGCTCCCGTTTCATCCGCGACAACCGCGACGGCTTTGAGCCCGAAGGCTACACCCTCTTCCGCGACGGCCACGCCCCCGCTACCATCCCCGTTAAGGCTTCAATCCCCTTCGAGCCCTGGATGCTCGATTCCCGACTGGTCCTCACCGACACCATCACCGGCTGCAACTGCCGCCCCGTCTCCGCTTCTTCAACTGAAGTGGCCCGCTTCGACCTCCTCCCACGTGTCTTCGCCCCTCAGTTTGTCTACATCACCCCCGTGGCCGAAGTTGAGAAAACACGCAAAGCCGACGGTCACGCCTACATCGACTTCCCCGTCAATAAGACCGAAATCTACCCCGACTACCGTCGCAACCCCGTGGAGCTCGCAAACATCCGCGACACCATCTCTCTCATCAAAAACGACCCCGACTACACCATTACGTCCCTCTCCCTCAAGGGCTTCGCATCCCCCGAAGGCTCCTATGCCAACAATGAGCGCCTCGCTCAGGGCCGCACCGAAGCTCTCCAGGCCTACATCACAAAACTCTACAGCTTCCCCAAAGCCATCCTCCACACCTCCTGGGAGGCCGAGGACTGGCAAGGCCTCGTCGCTTGGCTCCGCAAATCCGACATCCCCAACCGCGACGCCATCATAGCAATCGCCACCGACCCCGCCTTCGACTCCAACCCCGACGGCCGCGAGTGGAAGATCAAGAGCCTCTACCCCGCTCAATACCGCATGCTTCTCGCTGACGTCTACCCCTCACTCCGCCACACCGACTACTCCGTCTCCTACACCGTGCGCACCTTCACCACAATCGAAGAAATCCGCGCCGTCTGGCTCGCAAACCCCGGCAAACTCTCCCTTGCCGAACTCTATAAGCTCGCCCTCTCCATGGAGCCCGGATCTGCCGACTACAACGACATCTTCGAGACAGCCGCACGCCTCTTCCCCGACTCCCCCGAAGCAGCCCTCAACGCCGCCATCCCCGCCCTCCAGGCCGGCGACCTCGCGCGCGCAGAGCGCTTCCTCCTCCGTGCCGGCGAATCACCCGAAGCAATATATGCCCGTGGCATCCTCCTCGCCCTCAAAGGCGATCAGCCTGCGGGACTCATCCTAATCCGCAAAGCAGCTGACGCCGGCCTCGCACCCGCAGCCGACGCCGCCGCCCAGCTCACCGACATCATCGCCCGCACCAAATGACCCCCAAATAACCCCCAAATAACCCGCAAATAACCCGCGGCCAACCGCGTCCTCAACCGCAAAAACCCGCAAAAACCACCGCAAAAACCACCGCAAAAACCACCGCAATGTAGGGACGCACGGCTCGTGCGTCCGGATTGCCGCAAAAACCCGCAAAAGCTCACCCAATTAGTCCAATTAGTCTAATTAGCCCAATTAGTCCAATTAGTCTAATTAGTCTAATCCCTCCAATCCCCCCAATAAAAAATTTCATCGAAATATCTAATCAATTATTTTTTTAATCCTTTTTTCTCAATGAAAACATCCAAAATTCTTTTCGGAGCTTTGGCACTGCTCTCATTAGCAGCTTGCTCCGACGACAAGGATGGCGGCAACGCCCCTGAGAGCAAATCCTCAGCGAAAATCCGCGTCAACATCGTAGCCAACCCCGGTTCCCGCGCAGGCGATGATGATTTCGAAGATGGTAGTGAAGCCGAAAACACCATCAAGAGTGCTTATCTCGTGTTCTATGGTGCCAACAAGAACCCCATCACAAGTGTTCTGGTTGGCGAATCCGACATCAAGGACGCTACCCTGGTTGAGTCTCCCAACGTAGAACTCGTCAAGACTATCGAAGCTGAAATCAGCCTCCCCGACGGTCTCTATCCCTCCTACATGATGGTCTATGCTAACCCCATCAATGGTACTGCTGTCATCAACGACCCCATCACTTATGCAAGTGTTAAGGAGCAGAAACGTACAACCTACAAGAACGCCAACGGCTTCACTATGAACAATGCCGTTTACTACGATGGCGACAGTAAACTCCAGCGCGAAGTGGCCGTGTCTAAGGCCAATTTCTGGACCGACGAATCTGAAAAGAATGCTGCTCCTGCCGTCACTGTCTATCTTGAGCGTATGGCCGGTAAGGTTACTCTCCAGTCAGGCAATGGCGACACCGATCAAATCACTGAAAAGCAGAAAGGCACTCTCGACGGCAAGCAGCTCGAATTCACAGTTACCGGCTGGGGTATCAACGCTGAGGCTAAGGAATGTTACCTCACCAAAGTATTCCAGACAAGCGCTGATGCTCCCTGGTCATATAACGCTCTTAACTCAACTGTCGACGGATCCTTCGATTGGAACGACCCCGCTCGTCACCGTTCTTACTGGGCATTCACTCCCCACTTCTACAAGAATGAATCCAATAAGACCGGCAACTCCGTTTACTATCCCTGGGTAACTGATCAGGTTAATACCGGTGTAAACTATCTCAAGTATAACTCTTTCAACGATCTCAAAAAGGGTGTGGTTGGTACCTCTTACTACACTCTTGAGAACACTATTCAGGTTTCTCACTACAATGCCGGCGATATCAACGTCAATGCAGCCCTCGTTTCTGCAGTTGTGACCGGTCAGTACACTATCGACGGCGAAGCACAGACTTTCTATGTTCATGGCAACAAGATTTATCTCGCTGACGAATATCGCGCTGCTATGGCTTCTCTCGCCGGCTGCATCGTGAATGCTGATGGCACTGTTCTTACCGATGATCAGAAGGCTGACCTCAAAAATCTCTTCTCCATCGTTCACCCCACTACTCCCATCGGTACTGAGGCTGATAAGGGCGTTGAGGAAAACAAGGTAACCATCAATTTCATCAACAACTCCACCAACCGCACCAAATTCAAATACAAATCAGGCACTTCCGCAGCTCAGGAAATTGTATCAGGTACTGCAGGTGAGGGTCAGATTTCATTCGCCGAAGTTAACCGTCAGCTTCAGACCCTCTGCGGTCTCGCTTCTGCCTACACTGATGGTCTCGCTTACTTCAATGTTCCCATCCGTCACCTCGGCAGCTATAATGAAACTGAAAAACTCTGGAATGTTGGTGCATTCGGTGTAGTCCGCAACCACCACTATGTAGTGAACGTTTCCGGCTTCGCTGATCTTGATTTCGCAACTCTCGGTAAGGGTGTTCTCGATCCCGAAGATCCCGTTGTTCCCCCCACAGATCCCAACGACAAATTCGGTATCAAAGCTGACGTCCGCGTACTCTCTTGGCGTCTTGTCAACCAGAACGTTACTCTCGGCAACAGCAAGGAAGACAACAAATAATATCCGAAACAACACTATTGCATCCGCATAGTTAACCCCCGCGGGAGGGGGTTACAACACCCCCTCCCGCTTTCCTTTTTCAACCCCATCCCGCAACCCCCCTGTTCCCTCAATGTAGGGACGCGACTTCAATCCGCCCCCC
>CAZUEY010000004.1:55797-66227 GCA_964619395.1 uncultured Staphylococcus sp.
CAACCCGCTAAAACCAAATAACCCGCTAAAAACCAACCAACCCGCTAAAAACCAAACCCCGCGGCCAAACCCCGCAAAAATCCGCCCCCAAGGCGGAGCCGGTTTGTCGAAGGTGATGATTGGAACCGCCACAACCCGCCCAATCCCGCAAACCATCCCGCAAATCAACCGCAAACCAAACCAACCCCAAACCAACCCCAAACGAAACCAACCGCAAACCAACCCCAACCGCAAACCAAACCATCCCGCAAACCAAACCAACCGCAAACCAACTGCAAACGAAAACCTCTCTCACACTCCTAATCCCGAAACTCCCGCGAGCCTCATCACCGGCTCCTCAACATATACCGCAATATCCACAAAACCACAACCATAAACCTCGCTATGAAACAGCTCCGAAATATCGCATCGCGCATCGCCTCCCTGATCCTTGCCGTAGCAGCCACTGCCTGCTCCGGCGTGGTCTACGACTCCGAAGGCGACTGCGATGTCACCTATCGACTCCACCTCACCTACACACGCAACATGAAGTGGGCCGACGCATTCCCCGCCGAAGTCACAAACGTCGGCGTCTACGTCTTCAGCAAGAGTGGATCCCTCGTCTGGTCCGGCTCCGAATCCGCCGAAACACTCCACGCCAACGACAACTATATCACACTCCCCCTCGACCCCGGTAAATACGACATCATCGTCTGGTGTGGCGGTAAATCCCTCGAATCATCTGCCCACGGCTGGAAACTCGCTTCTCAGGGCGCCGTCAACTCCAAATCCGACATCCATATCGCCCTCGATGCTCCCGCCGACCCCAACGGGACAGGTCTCCTCGCCACTTCCGACCTCCACCGACTCTATCATGGCACCCTCGACGATGCTGTCATGACCGACGAACCCGGTGTTCACGACTATGAAATCGACCTCACAAAAGACACCAACTTCATCCGCGTTGTCCTCCAGCATGCCGACGGCGAACCCGTCAACCCCGACCACTTCACCTTCCGCATCACCGACACTAACGCCGCTCTCGACCATACAAACCTTTCAGCCGCCTCTCAGGCTGTCACCTACAAACCCTGGGGTGTAATTACTGCTGAAACCGAGCTCCCCGACCCCGAAAACATCGCCGGATCCTCTGCCTCAGCACCTCGCTCCCGCGCCACTTCTCAGATCTCATCCGTGGTCGCCGACATGACTACTTCACGACTCATCAAAGGCAACAAACCTACAATCGAGATCAACTGCACCCAGCCTGGCAACGAGCACAATGTTGCCCGCCTCGACCTCATCTCCTACTTCCTGATGATCAAAGGCTCAGCAAACCGCCATATCTCCGACCAGGAATTCCTCGACCGTCAGGACGACTACACCATGATGCTCATCCTCGACGACAACAACCGCTGGAACATCCGCCTCGGCCTCTACATCAACTCCTGGCGCATCGTCGAGCAGTCTGAAACCCTCCACTAATCCCCGCTGAATATCCCCCTACAGGCTCTTTTCGCCATGCAATATCTTAACTACAATCCTCTCCACATATCATTCCGCACCCTCGTGGCTGTCGCGGTCCTTCTGATCGCCGGAGCTTGCTCCGACAATCCGGACTCCGACACCCCCGACACCCCCTCTAAGGCTCCGGGACGCATATCCTTCACCCTATCTACCGCCGAGCTGACACCGGCATCCCGCTCCATGACCTACTCCGGCCCCGACCTCTCCATCAACGAAGGCGACCTCGTAGGCTCGGTTATCACACAAACAGATGATAATGGTGAAGAATACTATGTGTCTACTGCAATCTGGGAATATCACCCCGATGGCCTCACCCTTCTGCGCTCTCACATGCGGGGTTGGTCGCTTAATCTCAACCCATTGGAAAATCCTATAATCCACAGAGTCAATGATGTGGAGAGTGGCCCCGAAAGCTACGAAATAATGACCGATGATTATGATCTAAATTTCTATTTCTATTATCCCTGTATCGACGAGATGGCATGGGAAGAAATTCAATACGACTATTTCACAAAGGATGGTAGTAGCTGGGTTACCAACATCAAGAAGGTTCCATTTCCAAATGTCAACGAGACTGATGAATGGACCACAACAGTCTCAGTAACAGCACCAGATGACCTTTTTCAAATTTATTTCCTAAATGGTACTCCTTATGAGTATACTTTCGCCAGTGAAGGTCACAACTTCCAAACTTACAATGATTTCCCCTTCGCTCCGATGCTCGACTTCCGTAGCGACGACATCAACGATACTCGCCGTCTCGACAACAGCAACTTCCTCTATGGAGCGGTGACATCCTATAAAGGCAATCCGATCTCTGCCGAGAATTGCGGTGTGATGAATGTAACCCTCCGCCCCATGCTCGCCACCCTTGAGCTTGCTTTCGCCGAAAACCCCTCTGAGGTTTATCTCGAACCTACCATGGACTCAAATTGGAAGTATAATATGGTGCGTCGCCAATATTTCGACTTCACCAAAGGGCGCTTCGTCCGCAATGAACTCGCCGACGTAAGTCAATGGGGTAGTGAAGTTATCGACAAAGTGACTCCCTACAAGACCAAGGTCTACCCCATGTATATGGGCACAAGACCCGAAACCGTTGCCGGTGAGACCAAAGACTACCATATCTACCGCCTCATCATGATGCCGCAGACTGCCGTGTCATGCAATATCGTGATGAATATCAACGGTCAGACCCTTACACTCGAAAACCTTCAGCGCAACCCCAAACTCGCCACTCTCGAGGCCGGCAACTACTATAAACTCCGTTTCCAGAAGGCCGTCTACGATGAAAACTCCGGATGGCACCTCCAGATCGACGACTGGGAAGATGGCGGCGGCTCCTTCCTCGAACGCCCCTGATGACTCCCCCCTCACGCGGCCCCTTAACCATGAATCTTACACTACGCAATGAATAGCTTTTTCAAAATAATCTCCCGCTCTATCTTAGGCATCCTCGCGCTCTCTGCCTTTACAGCCTGCTCCGAGGATATCCTCGATGCGCCCGGACAGTCTGACCGTCTGCTCCTCCCGGGAGAATACCGCTTCATCATATCTCGCGACTCCGACGGGAGCTCCCCCTCACTTTCGCGTGTCAACTACGAGACCATCTCATCATCCCGCTTCGAGACCGGCGACCAGATCGGCGTCTTTGCCTCCGACCGCGAGTCGCAGATCCAAAACGATGTCTTCGCAGCCCGTTCGCTCGACGGAAACACTGAAATCCAGGTGCTCGCACCACCTTCAGGCTCTGTCAGCGGCGACCTCGACACCGAAATCCCCGAGCAGGATAATATCAGCTACATTTTCTACTACCCGATGAACAAGGATTGGAAGCGTGGCGACATGACAAAGGGCACCGGATTCTCCTACACCGTCGAAGCCGACCAGTCTACTAAGGAGGGATATCAGAAATCCGACTTCCTCTGGAACTATCTCCATTATAATCCCTCCGAGAGCTATCAGATGGTCAGCATGCACCACCTCATGGCAAGCATCGTCGTGAAAATCAATAAGGACAGTATCGACACCTCCGACGATAAGGGCATAACTCTCCGAAATGTACCTGTTACTGCTACCGGCATCAAATTCCAGACCCAGACCTCCGGAAGCATGAGCTATACAACGGCTGCAAAATCGGCCACCGATATAAAGATGTATCTCCAGGGAACCTCCGGCGACTATCTCATCTACCGCGCCGCAGTCCCCGCATGGCAGACTCTCACAGCCGGCTCAGATATCATCACCTGCACCCTCTTCGACCGCGCAGGCAACCCCGTCGAAGTCACCTACAAGCTCGCTAAGGATCTCTCCCTCCGCGACGGTTACTTCTACACATTCACCCTCGGCTCGGCCGCAAAACCCGCCGTGCCCGACGTCACCGACGAGGATTCATGGGTGCTCGACGTCTTCGACCCCGAGACCAACGAAGTCGTCGGCCTCCTCTGCCGCGAATATCTCCGCTACCAGCCTGACCACACCGGCGCCGAAAATATCTCTGCCGTTGACCGGATTACAGGCACGGCCTATGGGGATACAAAATACATATCCTCGCAGGCCTGGGTGTTCTATGATCTCAAAGACACCGAAAAGAAAATTCCCGACCTGAAATACGGCACCGTGCTCCGCTTCATCTACGATGTACGCCCCGCAGTGCACGAATATTATGACCCCAACACAGCACAAGCATGGCCTGCGCCCCACATCTATGGAGGCAATGGTTCCACATCTCAAGGTTTGTTCCTTGCCAAACATGGTCACACCTGGGTGAAAAATGGTTTGTATGGCGAAAGTTCCAAAGACTGGGTCGAAAACTATATGCATGGAGGCACTATCGTTTGGGAACCTGTCGTTTCCCCCGAAGGTCATTTCTATTACAATATCGGGCAATTCAATATGCCGGATGAAAAGATCACCAACGAGAAAGCCTACAATTACGGTCATATAGCCATCGCCCCCGATGGAGGTATCAGTGTGTCCTACGCCAAATTCGACGGCGAACCGGGTGTGGGTGGCGATGTTGTCTTCGACGAAAACGGATGCAAGGTGGCCTACGTGCTCGAACACTATCTCGTCGACGAAGATGACACACGCGGCATTAAATATCCCCTCGTCAAGATCGGCTACAACAATTTCTGGATGAGCAAATCGCTCCGCAGAAGCAACCAGTCTGATATGGATCTGATAAGATACAACGATGAAGATGATCCATTTAAGGAATACACCGACGATAAAGTCGGAAATCTTGTCCTCGAACCCGGCTACCTATATCCTTTCTATGAAGGTGGAAATTTCTCAGTGTTCCGCGACTGCCCCAACCGCGAGGATTTCACTATCCTCTACAACTATCCTGCAATTTCCGATCCGAAATTCGTACCTGAATCAACAGGCGACATCGTTCCTGACGACCGCTTCACTTGCTATCTCCCCACCACTGACCATGTCTACCATATCCTCAACTATTTCGGCTGGAGATTTGGTGCTAAGCTAATGACATCGCAGGTTATCACAAAAACTGAGAATGACGAAGTTCTTGAGACCGAATTCGAGGCCCTTATGAAAAACAAAATTGTAGAAACAGGCTACAATTCTTATGCTGCCAACGTGTCAGGCTTCAACTTCCGTACTGATGGTGAGCATGGCTATAACTTCGGCATGGGTATGAGCTTTGGCTTCAAATGTGTTATGTGGATCGACAATGACTACTATACCTCAACCCCGGGCGACATGAAAGTGATGCAGTTTCAGGCAAGTCAGGTATTTTCCTCTACTGAAATTGCTCACCTGCTTACCACATACGCAGACATCAACGGCTACATAGGCCCCTCTCAGAAAAGCCGCGAGTTTGTCAGTGTCCGGTTCACTCTCAAAATGAAAGATCAGGAAGTATTGCGTCCCGATGAAGCTAATAAAGCTAAGACTTCTCGCGTCGGTCGCGCCAAAGCTCCCGCTGCAAAGGCGACTTCGGGTGAGTCCCGCAGGATTAGTGTCCCGCTTATTCTTAAGTAATGTAACGATTTGACAATATATACAGCTCCATGAAACTCAGAAAATTCCTATATAGCGCTTTGGCTCTCCTCGCTGCGGGCATGATGGCTCAGTCGTGTGTCAGCGACACCTACGACTGCCCTGACACCGCAGGTACCGGCAAGGTGCAACTCAAACTCACACTCGACCTCGGAGATATGGGTCGACTTTCCCGAGCCGACGGCGTCTGGAACCCAGACGGCCCCTCAGAAGGCGGCAAGACTTTCGACAACACCCTGAAACTCAACGACTACTCCTCCGAAAGTGGATATAAGTTTCTCCATGTGATCCTTATAGACAAGGATGATAATCTCCTCCACCTCGACCTCTCCAACGGTTTTCAGCTCAACCCCGTGTCCGGAGGCTACGAAATGGTCACCACTCTCGACCTCTCCGACCCCGATAAGAAAGCTCAATGGAAGCCCGGCCAATACCGAGTCCTCGTCCTCGCCAATTTCCGCGAACGTCCCTCTGAATCCCGTGATTGTCATATTTCCAAGTATACTACTCTCTCCGAACTGCAGACTGCCATCGATGCTGTAACCATGGACTGGTTCAGCAACGATAACGGCGATCGAAATGTCAATAATGTGCCTAACATCCCTATGTGGGGAATGTCTACCATAAATCTCAAGCTCCAGGATGATCAGACTGAGACTTTCTCGGTGCAATTGCTCCGCGCTGTCGCCAAAATCAGATTCCAGCTCTCTGAAAGACTGCAAATCGGTGGTTATAAAATAGTTAAATGCGAGGTACTTCATTGTAACAAAAGGATCCACGCAACTCCGGCAGCCGTATGGAGCACATATAGCAAGACTTCCGACTCTACTGAGCCTTACTATGATTCCTCTTTTCACGCCAATAAAAGCTACAAAAAAAATATTTTTATAAACGCCCCCGGCTACGCCAATGAGAATGACGGCGATGGCACACTCGTTTTCTATCTCCCTGAAAGAGAAAAAGATAAAAGCAGTGATGTTGAACGTCCTAACGCCATGAATATCACCGTGGCCAACGATCTTGGCGAAGAGGAAAGTTGCTATGTGGAAATCGACAATTCTCCCCTCGGTGCCGGTTACTATAAAAACGACCTCAACAGCGTAAACCGCAACCACCTCTATCAGTTCACCCTCGACAAGGAGATCGAAGAGGGAGAGCTGACCTACAAGGTGGAGTGTTGGAACCTGGCGGAATCCGCTATCGGATGGAACCCCGATTTTCAATTAGTCAGTGGTGCCAAAAAGTCATCTTCAAGCTCCGACTCCGAGGCCGACAATGGTTTCGTGATGTTCCCCTCCTACTCATCCTCTTCTTCTGAAGTTATCGCTAAAAACGACTGCTCTTTCGCCGACTATAAGTTTACTCTCAAGAGTCCCGCCGGTGCCGTCTGGAAGGCATTCCTTGTAGAGGTTGATGAAAATGGAGTGGAACACGAATACACCTCCGAAGATAAATTTGCCACCTCCCCTGATGGTCAGGTCATCTACTCGACCGGTGGTGATGGCGCCGTAGGTGGCTCGGCTGCAAACACCCCGAGTGGTTTCTTCTTCGGTGTCGGCAATGAGGATGGTGAAAACTATATCGCCTCCACCACCGGTGTTGCAAGAAGCACCCCTTATATCATCAAGATCGGTACCCGTATGCGTACCACCGACTTCTCCGGCACCATCCCCCTTACTGTTAAGGATGAAACCTACTCCCAAAGAGAGGCTACCTACACCGACAGCAAGAATAAAACTACCAAAATGAAATATTTTGGCTATGAAGGCGACAATATAGCAAGCACGGATGAGGAGCACTATATGGTGCTTAACAGTAATGGTACATACTGGAAGAATAAGGAGAAAGTTCCTACCTGCTATCTTGTCATCAAGATTGCTCTCGATGGAGTAAATTTCACGGAGCGACTCAGAATCAATCCGCAAACCGTCACTACTAAAGTAGAAGAATCTACAAAAAATGGTGTTACAACCATAAAAACAACTACTTCATATTCCAGAAAATTCTACGGCGACGACTACCGGGTTGAAGTCCGTCAGCTCTTCCCCTTCTTTGTCAACAAATACTGGAAGCCAGCCTCAAGCTACGTGATATTCGGTAACGAAGATCCTGAACTTCTCAAAGGCACTAAAAGCTCAATTTCCAACTACAAAACCATGACCTGGTGGGGAACACCAATGGGTTATCCCCTCTCTTCTTCAACCACATCGACTGAAACCATTGAGCCCGAACCCGAGCCTGAACCCGAACCCGATCCTACTCCCGATCCCGAACCCACAGAGTAGTTATCCAAAACTCCTCTCCTCTACTATACATACCTTATAACACGATGAAACTCACTGCAATATATCATTCGCTCCTTGCATCGCTGCTTCTGCTCAGCTGCACCGACTCTGTCGACACCCCCGATGGCGGGGATGAGTCCGACGGCGATGTCATCCTTACTATCGGCTATAGCACCGACAACTATGGCGCAGGCCTCTCAAGAGCCGGCGTGGATCCCGCCGACGGCCACCGCTGCTGGACGGAGTTTAACGAAAACAAGGTTGAAACCCTCGACTTCTACCTCATCGGGCAGGATGGCAAAGTATCCTTCTTCAAGCAGTTGCTCAACGCTTCTAATGACTGCCAGGTGCTCCACACCCTCCTCGAATTCAAGGATAACGGACAGTCGAATGTCGCCGACCTTACTTTCGACGTGCTCAACGGCTCCTCAGCCATAATCCTCGTTGCCAACTTCCCCCTCACCGGCGGCGACCGCGTAGGCAAAACATTCTCAGAGCTTTACTCCTCGAAGTATGTCACCCTCCCCGACGACGATCCCAGGAAACTCCCCTCGTCGATCCCCATGATCGGGCGCTTCTCCCTCCCCACCCAGATCAGCAAATATTCCAATATCGTGATCCCTCTGGAGCGCACCATAGCCAAGATACGCATATCGGTGATGAATATGAACGCCCAGTCGCAAGATGAAGCCTTCCTCTCCCCCTCTACATTCAACACCATGCTCTGCCGTTACAGCATCAAGGGTCGCATCACTCCCGACGATAAGATGCCCAATTTCGACTCCCAGAATAAATGTAACCCCAACAATATCTGGCCCCACTTTAATATCAACGATATTCTTGCCGGTCCCTACGCCGGCACGGAGTGGAGCTACCCCGCCGATATCACCGACGTCCATCCCTCCGACATGATCCGCGAGAATGGTCACGTCTACTACACTTGCCCCTCAGACTGGGTTGACTATTCCCGAATTACCCTCGGATGCAACCGCCCCAACCACGACACAAATGGTGTCCACAAAGCAGGTGAAGACCGCTATCTGATCAACAATGTCGACGACACGGCTCCCATCATCGCCAACCATGAGATGTTCATAATGCTCAAAGCCCCCTACACCAAGAAGATTGAAACCGAGGTGGAGAAAGAGGTGGAGGGCGAAGATGGCGAGACTCAGACCGTCACTGAAATCGTCACCACCTACGAGACCAAGGAATACTTCTATCGTGTTCCCATCAACTATCGCATCTCATCCATCAACGATCAGCAGTGCTTCTCAGCCGATGATCTCACCAACAAGATGTTCAACCTCTACCGCGCCGAGCGCAACTACTTCTACGACATCACCGTGATACTCGACCGCGAGGGCGCAGCCTCACCCGAAGAAGTCCAGGCGCCAAAGTTCACCCTCAAAGTCGTCCCCTACACCAACGCAGGCACCTTCGACTACATCTACGACTAACCCCCCGGGCATTGCCGGAAATTGCCGCACATTGCCCATTGCCGCATTGTTGCCACAATGTAGGGACGCACGGCTCGTGCGTCCGGACGACCCGCAATGCAAAACCGCCGCATTGTCGTAAATTGCCGCATCCCGCCGCATTGTTGAACATTGGCACCCCCGCATTGTTGACCCGCATTGCCGGAAATCGCCCATCCCCTCCACAATACCGCTCCTCCGGACGCACGAGCCGTGCGTCCCTACATTGCGGGAAAATCACACAAACGCCCGAATGCGGTAAATCGCACCACCTCCCGCATTGCCGGAAATCGCCCATCCCCTCCGCAATAACGCTCCTCCGGACGCACGAGCCGTGCGTCCCTACATTGCGGGAAATCATCCATCCGCATTTTTGGGAATCACCCGCAATGCCACCGCGTCACCCGCAATGCCACCGCGTCCCCCGCAATGCCCCGCAATCCCGCCGCGTCACCCCCCCTTTGCGGGGGTGAATTATTTTTGGAAAATCAACTTTGCAAAATTTTTTTAAAAAATTGTTGCATATATTTGAAAAAACCTTGTATATTTGCACTCGGTGGAACTTATGTCATCAATAATGCAATGACAGTGTAACAGTTACCACTCATTATTTAATTCACAACCCATAACTCAAATTACGATGAAAAATCTCGTTGAACAGATCTCGAACAACTTCGAGGCATTTGCAAAAGACGCAAAAGCACAGGTAGAAAGCGGTAACAAGGCTGCAGGCGCTCGCGCTCGCAAGGTATCTCTCGAAATCGAGAAGCTCCTCAAGCAGTTCCGCAAAGACTCTATCGCTGCCGCAAAATAAATTCAAGCGTCAGCTGACGGGCTGACCACCTGCCAAAAAGGGTGTCGGCCATAGGACCCGGACTCCATAGTGAGTCCCCCCGAAGAGACTTACCCGGTGACCGCCCCTCACGCGCCTAACAAGCGCGCGAGAGGAAGTCGTCGGTTTATTTATTGCCCCCCGGCAATGTCGGACATTGCCGCATTGCCAATCCCGCCGCATGTTGCCAAAATGACGGAAATTGCCGCAACGTCGAACATTGACGCATGTTGCCAAAATGCCGGAAATTGCCGCAACGTCGAACATTGACGCATGTTGCCAAAATGCCGGAAATTGCCGCAA
>CAZUEY010000004.1:66327-71699 GCA_964619395.1 uncultured Staphylococcus sp.
CGTGCGTCCCTACATTGCGGTGGGTTTGCGGGTTAGGGCGGTGGTTTGCGGGTTATGGCGGTGGGTTTGCGGGTTATGGAGGAAATTGCCGCAACGCCGAACATTGACGCACGTTGCCACATTGTAGGGACGCACGGCTCGTGCGTCCGGAGGAGCCGCAATGATGAAAATTGCCGAATGTTGCCGCATCACGCCGCATTGTTGATCCGCATTCCCGAATATTCCCGATAATCGCATTAACGCTCCTCCGGACGCACGAGCCGTGCGTCCCTACATTGCGGTGGGTTTGCGGGTTAGGGCGGTGGTTTGCGGGTTAGGGCGGTGGGTTTGCGGGTTATGGCGGAAATTGCCGCAACGCCGAACATTGACGCACGTTGACACATTGTAGGGACGCACGGCCCGTGCGTCCGGAGGCGCCGCAATGATGAAAACCGCCGCATTGTTGATCCGCATTGACGAATATTCCCGAAAATTCCCGAAAATCGCAATAACGCTCCTCCGGACGCACGAGCCGTGCGTCCCTACATTGCGGTTGTTTTGCGGGTTATGGCGGTGGTTTTGCGGGTTATGGCGGCAATTTCCGGCGGTGGTATGCCGTGCGTCCCTACATTGCGGTGGTTTTGCGGCAATACATTGCGGTGGGTTTGCGGTGGTTTTGCGGGTTACAGGCAATGACGGAGGATGGAGGCATACATTGCGGGGGTCATGGCGAATTTATCGCGGCGGTCAAGGGAGTGGATGTAGAGGGCGATGGCGCGGGTCATCAGGCGGTCGTCGTGAGCACCCCGCCGCGCCGCATATCCGCCCTCGGGGAGAGCCTCATACTGAAGGAGTTCGTCGCAGGCCCCGGGGTCGTGTTCGATATATGAACCCTCCCTGACATAGGCCACGAGGTTAGCCACAAGAGCCGGCTTGGTGCGCATATTGGTGTGAAATCCCGGCATACGCCCGGTGCCCGACTCGTTGAGACGGCAATAGAGGTTGGGGTAAGAATCCCGGAGGTGGCTCAGCAGGTAACGCCCCTCCCCCTCCGAGCTACTCTCCCAGGAGTTGCTCTCCACGACAAGGAGCGCCATGTTGAAATAGCGCGCAATGGCTTCAGCCTTGCGGGCCAGAAGGTCGTGGTCGATATGTCCGCGCCACTGCCCCACAACCTCCGGGATCCCCTCGGGGTAGCAGGCGCGATCTATCACGCAGATCACCGAGTAGTCGGCGCCACGCGAGCGCCCCCCGATATCCACACACACCATATACTCCCCCTCGGGGCGGGGAGCCTTCCAGAGGAGGAAATTGCCATCGTTGGCACTCTGAAAACGCGCCACCCCGCAGCCGTCGACATCGCCCGTCACCGATGCCAACACCTCGCCCCTCTCAGCCGGGAGCGAGCAGCGCCTGCGCAGACGCTCCACATCCTCCGAGGAGAAGACCCCGCGCGAGGTAGTGGCGAAAGCCTCCTCTGCAGTGGTGGGAAACTCAGCCATCATCGAGCGATGGTCAGGAAACCCCTTGCGCTTCTCGCGATACCACATTATCGCCTCGAGGGTGCAGCCATGTCTGTCCCAGAGCTCGCGTTCATATTCATCGAGCGACTCCACGAGCGCCTTAGGGTCGGCCACCTCCATGCGGTAGATCTCTATCTCCTGCCAGCCGACGAAAAACGGGATCTTGTCGCTCTTTCCGGGAGTGTTGGCGCGGAGCCACTCGGAGTGGAAGAAATTGCCCACACCGTTGGCCGTGCTCTCCATAGCGATAAACGAAAGTGGCTTGGCAGCGATGCCCGAGGCCACGGAGCGGAGCAGATCGGCGGGGTTGTGCTGCTGTGAGTCCTTCCAGAAGGCCACTTCGCTCAGGTGGGCCAAGGCATAATCCTGACCGCGTGTGGCCTCCTGATTTTCGCTGGAGCAGACCGTCACCTTACACTCCCTTCCGGGGATGTAGCGGGTATTGTTCATCCTCTCAAACGGCTTGAACTCCGGCTTCGGCTCCTCTTCCCAAAACTCCTCGGGGTAGCGGCTCAGCAGCTTGGTATACATCCCCCGGATGGTCGAAGCGGTGTCCTTGACATGGGCGCAGATGAGCGAGTTCCACCCCCGGCAGTGGATAATCTGAATCCATGCGAAATATACCTGCACGAGTGTGGAGCCACCCCACTGCCGCGCCTTGAGCATGATGAGGCGCAGCGGGCGGCCGGCGCGACGCTCCCGCTCAAGCAGACTGACGAGGCGCCGCTGGGGGCGGTTGAGGCGAAACGGGAGATCGCGGGCTGTCATCTTGTCGGTGATCACCACACATGTAGCGGCCCAGAAGGGGAAGTCGTAGCGGAAGCGCAGGCGGGCGAAGTCGTGATAACACCCTACGGCGGCGAGGCGCTCATCGGCAAGCATCTCCACAGGGATGAAATATGTTTTCCCTTCGAGGGTGAACGCACGGCGGGTATCGTCGTTCTCATCCCCTGTGATGGGGTCAGGGGCAAGTCGCTCGAGAGCGTTGCGCCGGGCATTCTCCTCCAGGATTGATTGAAGATTGTAGGTCAGCATAGCAGTAAAAAAAATCTGTTTTAGGTCAGGAGTATGATTCAGGGGGGGAGGTCTCAGCCGAGGGAGGCCCCGGCGGGTGAAGCGCTGAATGAGAGCGTGAGCGTGATGCCGTGGCAGTGAGGAGCGAGCAGCCGCAGGGGAAGCAGGTGAGGATAATAGCCGCTGAGGCTCAGTTCGGCCAGCGGTGAAGCCATTGCCGGGCCACCCCCATTGTCGCCATGAATCTCTATATGTCCGCCGCTGATCTCTCCCCTCAGCGGCAACTCCACGAGGCATACCCCCGGGCGAACACCGGAGCGCCCGCCGGGCACCACGCGCCCGGAGTAGCGGCAGAGGCAACGGGCGTCGTCACCGCTTCCCGGCGACTCCCCGGTGAGGTCGAGAATCGCCCCCTCAGGGGTGGTGGCATAGATCGCGCCCCTGATCGAGAGCATAGAGGAGAGCGCCGGGAGGGAGCGGGTGTAGAGCCCGCGTCCCGTGAGACTCATTGCCGTAGCGTCAGGGCGGAGACTTACCATCTCCTCCCCCTGCGGATAGCTCATCTTCGGTGAGGAGCCCTCGCCGGAGTGTCGGCATAGTAATTCCTGATGTCGCCCGTCAATTCCTATCATCCCCGAGGCCCCGGCGTCAGGCAGGAGTGTGGTGACCTTCTGGCCACTAACCTTCACTATATCGCCGCCGGCGAGAGCAGTCACCATGCCACACCCCTCGGCCACCCCCTGAGGGCTCACCACAGGCCGCGGGTCGAGGTCGCGAAGGCTCACTCTGAGACCCCCGCTCCCTACGGTCATCGCCTGGACGCCCCCCGCGCCGAAGAGATAGAAGCGACCGGCGCCACTGTCCCACCCGCCGGCGCTCCCCGCCAGGCCGCTGATTGCCACCGGTGAGGGGTGGGCGCTGAGGGTCACAGCCTTGGGGGTGAGCGGCAAGGCTGCCTCCGCGACCCCCACGAGCGAGGGGTAGTCCACCCGTCGGGGCTGCTCCGAGGGTGTATGGTGGTTGCCCAACCCGGGCGAGATGGCCACGGGATAGAGGTCGAGCTGCAGATAGAGGCTGTAGCGCCCCGAGGGGTCGGGGGTGAGTGGAAATTTCAGGTAGCTGCCTCCATGGTAGAGCTCTATGGCCACGGCGTCGGCCGCGGGGTAGCATATCAGCGGCGAGAGGAAGCCTCCCCCACCCATGGCGCCGCTCAGGCTGCGCACTCGCGTTGAGCCGTCGGCAAAGATGACGCGGCAACTGCTCTCCCCATGCGCCACAGGCGTACCGCTCCGGGAGGCGATAGTGAAATCGTCGGCCGTCCAACCCTCAAACCTCACGGCCGAGATGCGCCCGAGAGCCACAAGGTCGCCCCCGGCAGCCATCACCTCGGCGCGCAAATGGTGGGGGACACTCAGTGCCCCCATCGCCACCGCCTCCTCGGTGCGCTCAGGCAGCGGCGAACTCAGCAGCTTGCGCAGCCGGCTCACGCTCTCGGCCGTAGAGCAGCGGTCAGGGTAGAAGGGGAAGTCGAGACCAACCCAGAGGGGAGCGCCCTCGGAGGTCTCACTATAGCATGCGGACCCAATGGTGATGAGGGCGCCGGTGTCGAGATGTCCTATCAGGTTTAGGATTTTCGGACGCACCACCCGCTCGGCCACACGGTCGGCTCTGTCGCCCACACCGGGAAGAAGCACCGACACCGTCCCCTCGGTGGTGGTGAAGCGGCCAAGCTCGCAGTGCGACACTCCCGCCTCCTCGAGGGGGTGGAGCTGCGGACTCAGCTGCAACTCTATCCTCTCCATCACCTCGCGCCACTCGGGGCTCAGAGGCTGCAGCTGAACCAGCTCGATGGTAAACCTCTTGGCCGTGATGCCGCTGCAGCGCGCCTGTGAGAAGCCGCTGCCGCTGAGAGTGAATGTGGCGTCGGTGAGCTGCACACCATCGTCGGGGGCTATGAGCACAGGCGCCGAGATGTAGAGCACTCTGCCTCCACACCCCATAATGCGATAGCGGGCCACCACGGGCTGCACGAAGCTCCCCAGAGCTGTTGCGCGGTCGCAGACGGAGCGGTAGGCCTCCGTAAGCACTCCGCCGAGACGTTGGGCATCGGCGGGGGTCAGTTCAGCGGAGCGCGAGGTGTAGGAGCCGCTGAGGGTGGCGGTGAGTTCGCCACTGCTGAGAGTGCCCTCGTCGCGCCTCAGCATCATCACCGGCACAGGAGCGCCAAGCACTCTCACAGCCCACCACTTCCCGTCGCGGCGAGTCAGCTCTATAGCGTCGTCCACACCGCCGGTGACTACCAGCATCCCGGAGCCGATATTCACCATCGACTCAACAGTTCCGCTGAACCCCTCCACATAGCTCGCGCTCCCATGCTCTATGGCAAGGATACGGTCGCCGTGGAGAGCGAAAAGCGTCGTGGTGCCATCATCGAGCGTGCAGCTGCCTCCGGCTATCAGTGTAGCCCCGGGGAAATGCTCCTCGGTCAGCTCCGCCGGCACCCCAACCGGCCTGAGCACCCCCGCGGCACTATCCTCGCGCAGATTATGGCATATTACGGTATGGCTCGCTCCCACCGGCACACCTCGGCCTGTGGCGCCGGCCTCGGCGAGCATCCGGCAGTCAAATTCGATAAGTTTCTGAGCCGCCGGCTCCGTTTTGGACCACTGCGGCAGTTTAAAATTGTTTTTCATGGTTTGTAGCATTGATTTTTGCCACAAAATTACGTCGCGCCACCCCCCTCCGTTGTCAGAAAATGGAGCGCAAATGATTTTTCCACAAAGTAGGGACGCACGTTGCCACAATGTAGGGACGCACGGCTCGTGCACTGCTGTCCCAAGAAAAACTTAACATAAG
>CAZUEY010000005.1:0-61971 GCA_964619395.1 uncultured Staphylococcus sp.
CCTCCGAGATATGCGACCTCAGCGTTAACATATATTATGGGACAGGCTCTAAGATTAGTGGGAGCGCATTGCGCTCCCACTAATCTTTTTGTAATCTATAGATAACGTAGTTGTGGCTGCTATTCACTTATCCCACGCCTGTGTGGAGAGGTTAGGAGTGGCGGCGGAGGAGTTCACGCTCGAGATCCTGAAGATTGAGCCCCATCTGTTCGATAAGCACCAGCAGGTGGTAGATAAGGTCGCAACTTTCATAGGTGAAGCGGTCGCGGTTGCCATCCACGGCCTCCACAACTGACTCTACCGCCTCTTCACCAACCTTTTGAGCAATTTTCTTCACGCCTTTTATGAAGAGACGAGTGGTATAGCTGTCGTCAGGCATCTCTTTGTGACGCCGTGCAATGAGCGAGGAGAGTGAGCGGATGAATCCCTCCTCGTCAGGGGTGTCGAAGCAGGAGGTGGTGCCTCTGTGACATGTAGGCCCGTGAGGTATCGCCTTGATGAGGAGGGTGTCGCCATCGCAATCGGCATACATATCGACCACATCGAGGTAGTGGCCGCTTGTTTCTCCTTTGGTCCAGAGAGTGGAGCGTGTGCGGCTATAGAATGTCACGTGGCCCGAGGTGCATGTGAGGTCAAACGCTTCCCGATTCATGTAGCCAAGCATGAGTACACGCAGGGTCACGGAGTCCTGCACTATCACCGGCAGAAGTCCGTCGGCACATTTTTCGAGATTGAAGTCGTTGAAGGTCATTGTTTCGAAGGTGAGTTAAGAGTTACGGTCTTTGTTGTCTATAATTGCTAACGTCGCTTAGAGTCTTACAGCTATTCCAAGGGCTGCGAGGCGCGCTTTGAGTTGCGGAATGCTGATCTCTCCATAATGGAAAATTGATGCTGCGAGTGCAGCATCGGCTTTGCCGGCGGTCAGCACTTCGGCAATATCCTCCACACTTCCTGCACCTCCCGAGGCGATAATTGGAATGGAGATCGTGGAGGCAAGGCGTGAGAACGTGTCGCAGGGGTAGCCCGATCGGGTGCCGTCGTGGTTCATGGAGGTAAACATTATCTCGCCGGCGCCTAAATCTTCAGCCTGACGTGCCCAACTGAAGAGCTCGCGGTCTGAAAACCGGCTACCGCCGTGAGTGGTGACTCGCCATGTACCCTCGGCATCCATTTTTGCATCTATCGCCACCACTACAAACTGGCTTCCGAAGCGTGTGGCGATTTCACTTATAAGTTCCGGCCTGCGTACCGCAGCAGAATTGACAGTGATTTTGTCGGCTCCCGCGTCGAGAAGTCTTGCGGCATCCTGCAGCGAAGATATACCACCTCCAACCGTGAAGGGGATGTTCAAGCGATCTGCAATCCGGTTCACAAGTTCTGCAAAGGTGTTGCGCTCTTCGTTGGTGGCACTGATGTCAAGAAACACCAGTTCATCGGCACCCTCGCGGGCATAACGAGCGCCCAACTCCACAGGGTCGCCCACATCGGCGAGGTCCACGAAGTTGACGCCTTTCACCGTGCGGCCGTTTTTTACATCCAGGCAGGGGATTATTCTCTTTGCAAGCATACTGCTTTTATTTGTCGTTATAAGATAGTTAAAAGGATATGAGTAATAATACCGGCGATAATAATACCGCATATTATATAATGCTAATTATTTTCAAGCAAAATCACACCTTATATAATACACTTTTACATTGTAAAAGCTGAATATTTATACCTCATGGAAACAAGTTAATACCCTTCCGGCCAAGGCAGGTGGGATATAGATTGCAAATTTAACACTTTATTTTTACTTCCAAATTCCCCCGCATGCAAAAAACGCCACTCTTATCGCATGAATCCCCCAAGCTAAAAAGGGGTGTGTGATTTAGAGAAGAATTTTAACTGTTGGGTAACAGTCCCTTTTTCGCATAAGCTTTAATACATCTCAGGGAGTTATCCGTTTCACATTCCTAAAGGAATTAGAGAGGGAAATTGCATTTGAGAAGCATCTCTTACTGATGTACTCTTTAGAGAGCAACCAATTATTCCTGTTTGAGATTGTCGAGAGCTTTGTTGCAGCCAACCATTCGAAAAATCGTGGCCGGGATACATTTCATGCTTCGAAACATTTAGGCGAATCTCAATTTCGGGAGCGCTAAAGCATCCCATCCTACTTCCCAACCGCTGATTTTCTCTTTCCTGAGAGCCTTTATAATTGTATCGGAAAAGTATATCCACCCGTTATAGTTGATTATACCACGTTCCTTATACTTTTTGGGTAGAGTAACAGTTTCCTCATCTAACGATATCATCAGCTCATCTTCAACATAATGATATTCCTCGTAGTTCTGAACTACTCGCCTCCGTAAATCACCATCGAAATAGCCTATAAATGTCGACTTAGGAAAGATTATTTCCTTTATCGTTATCATCGGGATAAAAAGTATATAGTATTTCCCCGGGGCATTAAGTATTTCGATTTCTTTGAGATCATATTCATGCTCGTTCGTTATCTTTTCAGCAAAGATATCTGCCACTCGTTGGTTGATCACCGCTATCAGGCCCGGGTATGGTTCCGTTCTCATTACATCAAGAGGCTTCCCTCCTTTTGGCAGCGCAGCAAGAATTTCAGAAGGCATCCCTTCGAGTAACCCATGATAGTTTTTATAAAACAATTTATCACTTCTCCTGCAATTATCATAGATGTAGTCGAGGAGATCATCCGAAAGCTCTACCACGGCTTTCTTCATAATACGTGAATCCACTTTTCGATCCGTAATTATGATGCGATGAAATTTTTTAAATCCAAACATATTACTTAATAGTCAGTTTGACATAAAAATCGCTTCTCCTACCATAGTAGTCTACACCGAGAATACCGTTCTCTACGATTGCCTCTTGCAGTCGCGGAGAGAAAAACATTCCTGCGTAATTAAATTTCAAGATGTCATATTTTTCATACTTCTTGTCGAGAACCAATTCATAAGGGTTCCTACAATCTTTTGATGACTCTAAAAATGCCTGATATGAATCGAATTTATAATAGAATATCCCGTCATCTTCATCAGGGTCATAGTTGGTAAAAACGGAGTCCTTAAAGTTAATTATGTCATAATTGTGAATCGGCACTAACATCAGATAAAAAACCTCCTCAAAGTCGTCAATCCTCATGGGTATCAAATCATATTCCTCATGACTTACCTTGATTTCCTCCAATAGGTTTTTGAACTTCTCACTTAACACCCCCGCGCATACGCTATCAGAATCCATGTAATCTATGGTCCTTTTCCTCCGGAGCAGATGCGCCTGAAAATCTCTGGGCATATTATCCACGTATGTTCTATATGACTTATATGGGTAGTTACGATTAATGTATTTCCATACAATAGACGGTAGTCGAACCTCGAACGGAAAACCATCTTTGCCTACCGTCCTCTCATCTGTTGAAAAAGTGACCTTACGGAACATAAAATACCATTTTTTTGAGGTGTATTATTAAAAACCTTGAAATAAGAATTCATGTTTGTTTCCTTATTATATTTATAATCTTTTTGTGCGCTTTTTATTACTTTTTTGGCTTTATTTATAACTTCTCCTACATCTTTTGCCGTAATACCACCTCTGCACCAACTGGCAACGACAGCAGGAGAAGAAGTGGAAATGTGGGAAATTTCATGGCAGATACTTAACTTTCGCAAATATACGCATAAATTCATCTGAATCAATAAGTCTATGCGACAAATTTGACGTTAATTATTTCGTCACGGGTGGTATTTCCCGATGGTGTCTAATAGCCAACCGTAAGTTTCTTAAGGGGGGTGCGGAGGCGGGCTTTTTCCTCTTCGGTGACTTTTCGATTCACATATTCGGGGGTGTCAGTATACAAGTAGTATTTCTCATCCAGGTCATACATCATATTATATTCTCCCTTATCATTTTTCTTGAATTCAGGTGCCGTTTCAAAAAATCTTGGATCATTAACGCCATACTTATAGGGCTCCGCGCCAAAATATTTTGGGTTATTATTTCCAATTATTTCTTCAAAATAATACAGTTTAAGATTTAACGACACATCCTCATATTTCGGGAAATAGTTAAAGCCTTGTTGCCCGGTTGGATAAATTCTGAATCGCTGATCTTTGTTTTCTCGCCAGCCGGATAATTCTAATCCATCAAATCCGTCCCTTTTGTCTTCATATCCTTTAATTTTGGCAAATTTTCTTTCAACAATTACAAGGACTACACAGAGCAGACTGTCGGGACTATAAAAAATGGTGTCAACTTGTGGTTTGATCTGGGCAGACATCTCTAATGGTGAATACGAATACATTTTTATGTCCGGGCGCCACCTTTTGGCATATCCACTGACAAATGATAAACCAGCTTCAACCCAATTATTTATCATGTCGGTCTTTTCAGGAGGTATAGAGTCTCCTTCATCATGCCTACGATCTATTCTAAATGATTCCGCAAAGTCAAGAAAGGATTGAGCGATAGAGATTTTATCTTCTATGTATCTTGGTGTCATGATACCATTCCCTTTATGCTTTTCTTCAAAAGCTTTTAGATAATAGTCCGGGTAACTATGATACCCGAATCCGTCAATTATTATTTTGAAAATCAAACATAATAATCCCAGGATAATTAAAAGTATCATCGAAACCGTAAATGTCGTTTTTATAATTCTAATCATATATCATTTTTTCTTTTTTTCTTTTCGTAATATATTAAATATCTTATCTAAGTCATCTTTAAAGGATGTGATTTTGTGTTCACCAATGGTATTATTTTTATATTTGAGTTCTGTATGTGTTTTCCTCGATATTGCACCAGGCATTGGTTCTGCCCCTGCTATTTTGTCATAGGCATGCTGAAATACAACTGTGGTCACACCTTCGACTGTTGCGAGACCACGCATCATGTGGGTCTCTTTGCCTGCGGTCTTGTAGGGCTGCATGCCGGCTCCGAATCCTCGGTCGGCTATCACCATCCCGAAGGGGTAGCAGTCGGTGCGCTGCATGACGCTGCCATACTCGTCGGTGACGGCACGGGTGTTGCCATTCCGGAATTGTAGCAGGCAGAGCAGAGAGAGGAGATATGTTTGAATTGCCGGCAGCATTTCGCAAATATAAGCATAAAATCGGCTGAATCAAGGGGTATTCGAGGTCAAAATGATTTTTTTGCAAATTTTACACTTTACATATATAATAATTTGTTACTTATAGCCAAAGAAGAGAGCATCACCTCAATGGCTAATTTTGAAATTGCCGGTATCAGTTGCTGCAAATAAAACGGCAAAACTGATAAACTCCCGGCGATTTGGATGCTCATTGATGTCTACCCGGCGAAGAAACTCCAATGTTCAGCTGAGAGGGGATGGTAGCCTTGATCCGGAAAAAAAGTGCGGTTGTTAATAGAACGTTTATTGGAGGTGAAATTTGACACAAATGTTAAAAAATCGCTGACAAAATGACATATTTTTTGATTTTTTGACAAAAAAATCGCTTTGCGACAAAAAAAGACTAAAAAAAGTTTGGTATGTAAATTTTTTCCCTTACCTTTGCGGTGTTTTTGAAGCTTAAAAATTGTTTTATTATTTAATCAAAAAGAAAATGAAAAAGTTAGTTTTATTACTCGCTGTAGTTTTCAGCGCATCTCTTTTCTCTTGCGGTTCTTCTGACAAGGCTGCTGAAGCTGCTGATACTGCTGCTGTTGTAGAAGAGGCTGTTGAAGTTGTAGAAGAAGTAGCTGACTCTGCTGCTGCTCCTGCTGACTCTGTAGCTGCTCCTGCTGACTCTGTAGCTTAATCTATTAAGCCAAATAGACCAGTAGAATTTCTACAAAAGAAAAAACTAAGCTGATTGCTCTCTCCGAGTAACCAGCTTCTTTTTTTCTACCTACTCGAACTATTCCATATCCGCTCAGCAATGAATGCATACGGTGCATCGCCTCAAAGCTTGCTCCAAAATAGAGCCTTCACCTACGGCTTCAGGTTGCATCGAGTTTTTTTATGGACTTGCCATGGTGGATAATTCGGCAGAAATCACTATTTTTGCTTTATGAGTAATGAGGGGCTTTGTGAAGGCCCCCTTTCCAATCAAAGCTGACGATACACAATGAAAATTGGCGATATAGATTTGGGCATGCGCCCGGTGATGCTCGCTCCAATGGAGGATGTGACCGACCGCTCTTTCAGGCTTATATGCAGAGAGCAGGGCGCATCGATGGTCTATACGGAGTTTGTGAGCGCCGACGCCCTCATCCGCGATATTCCCGCCACTACACGCAAACTCGCCATCGACCCTAATGAGCGACCAACAGCCATTCAGATCTATGGTCGCGAGGTAGAGCCAATGGTTGAAGCCGCCAAAATTGTGGAGCAAGCCGCTCCTGATATTATCGACATAAATTTCGGTTGCCCTGTAAAGAAGGTAGCCGGTAAGGGGGCCGGTGCGGGGATGCTGCGTGATATCCCCAAGATGCTTGAGATAACGCGTGCTGTTGTCCGAGCGGTGAATCTTCCTGTCACTGTCAAGACGCGCCTCGGGTGGGATCATAACAGCAAGATAATCGTGGAACTTGCCGAACAGCTCCAGGATTGCGGTATAAAGGCTCTAACGGTCCATGGGCGCACCCGCTCTCAGATGTATACCGGCGAGGCTGACTGGGAGATGATAGCAAAAGTGAAAGAGAATCCCCGTCTGCAGATTCCCCTGATAGGGAATGGCGATATCACAGATCCTCAGCGGGCAGCAGACGCTTTTAATAAATATGGTGTGGACGGTGTGATGATAGGCCGAGCTGCAATCGGCGCCCCCTGGATATTCAAGGAAGTAAGAGATTTCCTCGACTCTACGGGAAGATACCGACCCACCGTTGCCGAGAAGTTTAGCCTCCTGCGTCGCCAAATCAAGGAGAGTGTCGACAACATCGATGAATATCGCGGCATTCTCCACATACGTCGCCATCTCGCCGCATCTCCACTTTTCAAAGGGATTTCTCATTTTCGCGAGACCCGCATCGCAATGCTCCGCGCCTCTACTGTGGCTGAACTCTTCGCCATACTCGACGGAGTGGAAAATATGTTGGGCGACACCAACGCCCCTATTGGTATATAATGAATTATTATCTGCTATGAAACAGCTTCTTGCTATCCTTTTTGCTTTTTCAGCGCTTACTCTGTTGGCTGAAAGTCCTGTAAAATATGAGCTGAAGGTTGGAGAGTTCCACGAGCTCAAGGTGGTAGACGGGATCAATGTGACTTACAAATGCAACCCGGATTCGGCCGGCACAGCCGTGTTTATCTGCAATCGCGAGGATGCTTCGATGTTTATTTTCAACAATCCCAAGGATAAGGGAGTGCTTTCTATTCAGCTCTCATCAAGAGTGGGCGGAGCCAATTCTCTCCCTGAAGTCTTGGTCTACTCTTCCTATCTGACAAAGGTGGAAAATTCCGGTGATTCGACCCTGAAGGTTCTCTCTGTGGCTGATGGCCCGAAATTTTCAGCCCAGCTAATTGGCAATGGTCGTATTGTGGTTAGTAATGTAAAGGCTACGGAGGTAAATGCAGGTCTTACCACCGGCAATGGGACGCTCGTCATCAGAGGCGACTGCGATATCGCCAAATTCAAACTTGTGGGCACCGGTGTCATTCAGGCCGACGGTTTGAAGGCCAACGTTGTGTCATTCAAAGCCGGAGGTACCGGATCTGTGGGAGTCTGGGCTTTGAAGCAGCTCTCGGTGAGCGGTGTGGGATCCACGAAGATCTACTATAAGGGTGATCCCGAAATCAAGCGTAGCGCCATCGCCCTCGGCACTAAGATCATTAAGATGTAAATATTTCATCATACTTCAGAAGCCTGTCAGAAAGTGGAATATATCCCAGCTGACAGGCTTCTGATTTATGTCGAAATACCGAGGAACGGATGGCGGCTCAGATAGGCTCTCTTCCAGGAACCCAAGTGTGAGCCTATATAATTTTCAATGGATTCTGATGGAGCCGCTCGATGATTTTTTTATATTGGACTGGAGCAATTTGAGCGAAAGAGCATGAATTGATCCCCCTGAGGAGGCTTCAAGATAACCCTTTTGTGCATTTCCGGCAAGCTTTATCGAGGCACCCGAGGATGCGTCGGCATCGAGCGAACCTGCACTCAGTCTCGTCACGGAAATGCTGGCGCCTGAAGATGCGTCAAATTCCATTTTCGTTGCTGTGACATTCTGAATTTTTATTGAGCCTCCCGATGAGGCATCAAATTCTGCGTTTGCACCTCGCATGGAAGAGATGTTTATCTGGGCGCCGGACGAAACCTCCATATTAAAGCGGGCTGAGGCGGAGTTGAGATTTGAGATGCATTTGATTGATGAACCTGAACTGGCTTCAAAGTGTGTCACCAACGGGCCTGACACAGAGATCTTAACACCACGAAGGTTCTGACCCGCATTGAAAAAATGCTTCCCTTTCCTTGAGTTGCCGGAGATGCTGAGTGTGGTACCTTTGACCGTCACCTCCACATTGCTGATTTTGGAGGCCGGCCCGGTGATTCTCACTCTTGCCTGACCACCCGAAGGGGTGTAGGTAACATCGACACCGGCCGAGGTGGCGAGTTTGTTGAAGGGTTTCTTGATAGAGAGATCTTTGCTTTCGGCCAACATCGCGGTCGAGACAAACAGGAGGCTAAAGAGTGTCAGGATAAATTTTTTCATTTTGTACAATCTTATGGGATGGGAGTGAAAGATTTCTGTATTTATGACGCGAAAGATGCGCAAAAAGTTACAACAATATGAAAAATTTTTCCTCATTTACCTTCCGAGAGAAAATTTTTTTGAGAATCTGCGCCGGCTCCTAATCCTAAAGATGTGTAGACACACTGCGCGTTTACCTCCGGATGAGTGGGCGTCAGGAAGTCCGGGCTGCTTGCTTGTCAGGGAAGAGGCGGTTGACTATAGCTGCGATGGCGCCGTCGCCGGTAACGTTGCAGGCTGTCCCGAAACTATCCATGGCGATGTAGAGGGCTATCATAAGTGCTACCATTTGCTCATCAAATCCCAAGATGGTCTGCAGCAAACCTATAGAAGCCATTATAGCCCCGCCGGGGATGCCGGGAGCGGCTATGATTGAGATTGCGAGCATCCCTATGAAGTGGCAGAAGAGCCCTAAATCGTGGGGCTGCCCATTGAGGATGAGTAGCGCAAGTGCACAGGCCACAATTTTCAGAGTGCTTCCGCTCATGTGGATTGTGGCGCAAAGAGGTATCACAAATCCTGCTATATCCTCCCTGACCCCCATCTTGATTGCCTGGCGCAGAGTGACGGGGATAGTAGCGGCTGACGACTGAGTCCCGAGGGCGGTGAAGTAGGCCGGCATCATGGTGCGCAACATCTTGAAGGGGTTGCCTCGTGAGAAGAGTGCCGCGATGCAATATTGAAGCACAAGAATAAAGATGTGGAGGATGAAGATTATTATGATAATCTTAATGAAGCATTTCAGGATGGTTCCAACCTGACCCTCGACCGTCATATTGAGAAATATGCCGAATATATAATAGGGGAGGAGGGGAATGATAGCCTTGTCGATAGTTTTGGTGACGATATTGCGGAGCTCGTAGAAACCGTTTCGGAGTGATTGCCCCTTGCAGAAAGCCATCCCGAGACCAACCATGAACGAGAAGACAAGGGCAGTCATCACCCCTGTCAGAGGTGGAATTTCGATTGTGAAGAAGGGTGAAATAGAAACGGCGTGCTCTGTGAGAGCTAACCCCTCCTCGCCACCTATCAGCGACGGGAAGGTGAGCGATCCGGTGAAGTAGGAGAGAAGCCCTGCCATGTAGGTGGCAAAATAGGCTATTGCTGCTGTTACTACCAGGAGTTTACCCGCACGGTTGCCGATATCGGCGATAGCGGGTGCCACGAATCCTATGATGATAAGCGGTATCATGAACCCGAGGAACTGCGAGAAGATGGAATTGAAGGTAGCGGCTGTAGATGCAAGCCACCCGGGCGCCACGTAGCCAACGAGAATACCTGCTACTATAGCTATGAGGATGCGGGGAAGGAGACCAATCTTTTTCATCCTGAAAATTTGGCTGAGTTAGTTAGATTTTGACTGTATGAAGCAATAGGGGGATAAATTGAGTCGATGGTGGTCCGAAATTGGTCGCAAATGAATCTGGAAGGGAGGAGCTTGAATATATGTTTGCGACTACTTGTTGCGCCAAAGTGCTGAGGAGGCGTCGGAGGGCATACGCCAGTCACCTCGAGGCGAGAGGCATACCGATCCTACTTTTGGCCCGTCGGGGAGGCATGAGCGCTTGAATTGCTGTGAGAAAAACCTTCGCATGAAGGTGTCGAGCCAGTGATGGATGGTTGCGTCATCATAAGCTTCAGGCGCAAAAGCGTGGCGTGTAAGCAGGTAGATTCTCTCCGGGGTGAAGCCATAGCGTAGCATATAATAGAGGAAGAAATCATGGAGTTCATAGGGACCCACGAGGTCTTCGGTCTTCTGCTTAATATTGCCATTCTCATCGGCCGGAATCAACTCGGGGCTGATAGGGGTGTCGATGATGTCGAGCAGACGGCGCCCTACGGCGGAGTCCTCTCCTGCTTCTGAGGCGAAATATCCCACGAGATATTTAACGAGGGTCTTGGGAACACCGGCATTCACGCCATACATCGACATGTGGTCGCCATTGTAGGTAGCCCAGCCGAGTGCCAACTCCGAGAGGTCGCCGGTACCGAGCACAATACCCCCTGTCTGGTTTGCTATATTCATCAGCAGCAGGGTGCGCTGGCGAGCCTGAGAATTTTCATAGGTTACGTCGTGTACCTCAGGATCGTGGCCAATATCGCGGAAATGGAGTTCGACGGCGGGCACGATACTGATTTCGCGACTCGACACACCCAGTTCCTCCATAAGAGCCACCGCATTTGAATGAGTGCGCCCTGTGGTGCCAAACCCGGGCATCGTGACCCCAATGATACCCTTGCGGTCTATACCGAGGCGGTCGAAGGTTCGGGCAGCTACAAGCAGTGCCAATGTGGAGTCGAGTCCACCTGAAATCCCCACTGTCAGAGTCTTGCAGTTGATGGCGTCGAGTCGCTTGGCAAGGGCTGCTACCTGAATATTGATGATCTCCTCGCATCTTTCGCGGCGTTTGTCGGCAGAAGATGGAACGAAGGGATGGGGATCGATCGTGCGATAGAGCTTCCGGTAGCAGTTGCTGCTGTTATCTGTGTCTGTAGCTGAGGGATAGGAGGATAACTCCTCTACACATACACCCCGGTTTTCTGCCGCCGCACAGTCGGCAAAGGTGGTGGTGTGGAGCCTGTCGCGGTCTAAGGCTTCAATATCTACATCACACACCACAGTATTGTCAGTCGTATCCCAACGCCGGTTGGCGGCCAACAGTGTGCCGTTTTCAGCAATAATGGCCTTGCCATCGAAAGTGAGATCTGTAGACGATTCGCCCCATCCGGCTCCGGCGTAAGCGTAGGCGCAGAGACACCGGGCAGACTGCTGTTTTATGAGCGAGGTCAGGTAGGAATACTTTCCTATCAGATCGTCGGAGGCTGAAAGATTTAATATCACCTGCGCACCTGCCATGGCAAGATGCGACGAGGGAGGGATAGGTACCCAGAGATCCTCGCAAATCTCAATACCCACGAGTGCACCATGGCTGCGGAAGATTTTCCCGGTGGACATTTCCACCTCAAGGCCCCCGATGTTGACATTGACACACTCTCCAAACTTCAAGGGGCGCCACCAGCGCCGTTCATAAAATTCGTTGTAGTTTGGGATATATGATTTAGCCACGAGATCTACACGGCCGTTGCGCACGAAGGCCGCACAATTGTAGAGCGCGCCGGCATGACTCACGGGGAGTCCCACCACAAAGTGCATGTGCAATTTCTCGGAGAAGCTGCATAGGTCAGCCAGGGCCTTCCCGGCTGCGTCAAGCAATGTGGCGTTGTGGAAAAGATCGGCGCAAGTATAGGCCGTGAGGCTCATCTCCGGCATCACTGCGAGCTCTACCCCTTGGTTCTCTAACTCGGTGAGAATCTTTTTGATATTATTGAGATTGAAATCAACATCGGCCACTTTGACAGTAGGCGCTGATGAGGCTATTCTGAGAAATCCGTTGTGCATCACTATAATTTCTTTTCGTTCAACCTACGAATTTAGTAATAATCTCTCGAAAAATCCCTCTGACAAGTTGATAATTTTCATAATATCTCTTAACTTTGCGGTTAAGCGCCTCATCTTACCCTCTATGATACCAGAAATACTTTCACTCACCTGGAGCGATTTCCGCTTGCTGTTTTGGATAGCATACGCGGTGATGATCCTGTGTGTGATAGGAGTGGTGGTGAGCGAAAACCGTAATCCCCTCAAGGCTTTAGGGTGGGTGATGGCTCTGTTGCTCTTCCCTGTGGGGGGTGTCATCATCTATTTTATTTTCGGCAGAAGCATCCGCAATGTGAGGATGATCTCGCGGCGCAACCGTAGGCGGTTGCTCCGGCAGGAGGGGTCGATGCCATTGCCGAAATTCGACCGGTCGCTCACGATCGAAAATCGACAGCGCATACGCCTTGCATATAATATAGGTAGTGCCAACCTATATAACGGGAACGAACTTCAGATATTTGACCATGGCAAGGAGCACTTCAAAGCTCTCTTCGATGACCTCAGGAAGGCCGAGAAGTATATCAATCTTCAGTTCTACATCATCAATTTCGATAAGCTCGGCTGTCAACTGCGCGACATACTGATAGAACGCGCTGATGCCGGAGTAAAAGTTAGGGTGATCTACGACTACATAGGCTCTTTCGATGCGCGACGTCGCGACTTCTTCCAGCGTATGAAGGAGCATGGCGTGGAGGTTCATTCATTCTTCCGGCTCTCATTTCCCTCTCATGTCAACCGCATCAACTGGCGCAACCATCGCAAGGTTGTGGTGATAGATGGTAATATCGGTTACATAGGGGGGATGAACGTGGCTGACCGCTATCTCTCCGACCGCCCCGGGGATATGTGGCGTGACACCGCAGCCCGTGTGTCAGGCCCATGTGTTGCAGCGTTGCAATATCATTTTGCGGTCGACTGGAAGTTTATGGGGCAACCGCTTCTTTGCGATACCGTTGCCGGTAAGGTGGTGGATCGTGAACCATCACTCCACGATGTAACAATGCAGGTGCTTGCCTCAGGTCCCAACGACAGATGGGGCAACATGTCGCTACTTTTCTACAAAGCCATCTCCTCGGCTCAGAAGAGAGTGTGGATTCAGACTCCATATTTCCTCCCGAGCGATGGCTTGCTCAAGGCTCTTGAAAGCGCATCGCTCGCCGGGGTCGATGTCAGGGTGATGATGCCGCGCCGGTCAGACTCGAAGGTGCTTACAGCTGCCTCCCATAGTTTTATCGAGGAGTGTCTGCTCGCAGGTATCAAGGTCTATCTCTACGACAACGGGATGCTCCATGCCAAGGTGATAGTCGTTGACAATGACTTCTCAACCTTAGGATCGGCCAACTTCGACTTCCGCAGCATCGAGCACAATTTCGAAGAAAACCTTCTCCTCTACTCCAAGGAGGCAAATGAAAAACTCGCCGAAAGTTTTGAGAGAGATTCCGCCACAAGCCTCAAGCTCAAGCTTGCCAACTGGAATAAACGCACCCGTCGCCGTCGAGCTTACGAAAGCCTCTGTCGCCTCTTCAGCCCCATACTTTAGCGCCACTGCATCTAAAATACAAACAAGGTCGGCCCCGGAAGAGCTGACCTTGTTTGCTATATGAAACCACGCCGGAGGAAGATGATGAAACTCCGAATGACAGGATTTGAGTGCTCGTCGACCTTTGTAATCCTCCGGGTGCACTGACCTCCCTTTGCAGGGATGAGGCCCGCCATTGAACGACTAAGCTTGTCTCGGTATTTCAAAAATAATTGATGAGTTTCCCAATCGTGCTCCGGCGTGGGGATTTTTCTTCATCTTTTAATTTATAACACAAATTTAAGGCTTATCGTTTAGATTTGCAAGTCTGTGTTGGCGTTTTTTCTGAAGATTATGAATTTTCATCAAATTTTTTCAATAAGGCTATTTCGAAAGGGGTGGTTTACCGCCGTTGGTAGATGCCAAAATAATGTCGCGCCTGTCATCTCTAAAGTGGAGAAGAAGAAAAAAATTAACTCGGTATGCAAATCGTTGCTTACCGAGTCAATTTTGCTGTAGCGAATCTGGGAATCGAACCCAGGTCTCCACCGTGAGAGGGTGGCGTGCTAGGCCACTACACTAAATCGCCATTTTGTTTTTGCACTGCAAAGGTAGCCACGTTTTTTCTAATGAGCAAATATTCTCTGTTGGTTTAACAAATATTAAGAATTAAATAGTATTTAAGAAGTCTCGAAAAGCAAATTCGGATTTATATGTTTAATGAAATGGCTTTGATTTCAAAGGTGATTTCGTTTCAAAGCCGTGCATTAACAATTATTTTAATAATATAGGTGGTTTGGAGAGCTGCAAGGGTGTAGAAATATCAAAAAAATCAGTAATTTTGCATTTCCATTCCTCAGGCACTCCGGCGGTACAATGGCAAACCATAGTGCTGTCCGGCCTTTGGAAAGAACGTAATGACAATCTTGACAATTATTTAATGACAACTAACGACAAAGATATTCTCCCTCTGATATTGGAGGGAATCTACGACCGCAAAGGCCGAAAAGTTACGACAATCAATATGTCGGATATCGACACTGCTGCCGCAAGGAGATTCGTGATCTGCGAGGGAACCTCTACGCAGCATGTGGCAGCCGTGGCCGACAGCATCCGCGAATATCTCCTGAAGGAGGCCGGAGTGAAACCCTACAACTACGAAGGCTACGGAAACTCGCAGTGGATAGTGATAGACTATGGCGACACGCTCGTCCATGTGTTCCAGCGTGAGATCCGCGAGCTCTACAATCTTGAGGAGCTCTGGAGCGACGGTGTGATTACAGACTATCCTGACCGAGACTGAGCCTGACTAAATCAATCTTTTAGAATCGAATTATGACCCCTCCAAATAACCTTAAACCGAAGAAACAGGGTGGTATTAAGTTCAACATGTATTGGGCTTATGCCATCATCATCGTGTTCCTCCTTGGAATGCTCTATGCCAACGACACCTCCATCACTAAGGATGTGAGCTTTACAAAATTTGAGAAGTATGTGGAGACAGGTGGCGTAGAGAAGATTACCGTGTTTACCAACACCAACAGCGCCGAGGCTGTGCTCTCCGACTCTTTGGCAAGCACCATCTTCCCAAAGAGTCAATATGAGCCGGGCAAAGGCTCTATAGCAAAGATCGTCACCGACATACCTTCGGCCGACAAGCTTCAGGACCAGATAGATATCTGGCGCCAGCAGGGGAAGTTTACCGGAGAGGTAAACTATGAAAAATCATCTGACTATTCAGCCCTTTTCTGGACCTTCGGTCCCATTATCCTCTTAGTGGGATTCTGGTTTATAATGATGCGTAGGATGTCAGGCGGTTCCGGTGGAGGCCCCAACGGAGTGTTTAACGTCGGAAAATCAAAGGCCAAGATGTTTGAGAAAGGTGAAGGTGTGGATGTTACTTTCAAAGATGTGGCCGGCCTCTCGGAAGCTAAGACAGAGATCCGCGAGATTGTAGAATTTCTCCGCAATCCTCAGCGTTATACAGATTTAGGAGCAAAGATACCCAAGGGAGCCCTCCTTGTAGGCCCTCCCGGTACCGGTAAGACCCTCCTTGCAAAGGCTGTGGCCGGTGAAGCTAATGTGCCTTTCTTCTCAATGTCAGGTTCTGACTTTGTGGAAATGTTTGTGGGTGTGGGTGCCTCGCGCGTTAGAGACCTTTTCCGTCAGGCCAAGGAGAAAGCTCCCTGTATAGTATTTATCGACGAGATTGACGCCGTTGGTCGTGCCCGTGGTAAGAATCCCAACATGGGAGCTAATGATGAACGAGAAAATACTCTCAATCAGCTACTTACCGAGATGGACGGCTTTGGAACCAATAGTGGCGTCATAATCCTCGCCGCTACCAACCGTGTGGATATTCTCGACAAGGCACTGCTGCGTGCGGGGCGTTTCGACCGTCAGATTTCAGTAGACCTCCCCGAACTCAAGGACCGCATGGAGGTATTCGCAGTGCATCTCCGCAACATCAAGACTGACGACAGTGTCGACATTGACCTCATGGCGCGTCAGACCGCAGGCTTCTCCGGAGCTGACATTGCCAATGTCTGCAATGAGGCAGCCCTCATTGCGGCTCGCAACAATAAGACATCAGTCGACCGCGATAGCTTTATGGCAGCCATCGACAGGATAATAGGTGGACTCGAGCATAGTTCGAAAATCATCTCCGACGATGAGAAGAAGGCAATTGCAATCCATGAGGCCGGACATGCCACCGTATCGTGGTTCCTGGAATACTCCAACGAGATGGTCAAGGTCTCCATCGTGCCTCGCGGAATGGCTCTCGGAGCAGCCTGGTATATGCCTGAAGAACGCCAGATCACCCCTCTGCAGGCACTTCTCGACCAGATCTGTATGACTCTCGGCGGTCGGGCCGCTGAGGAGATAGAGTTTGGACAAGTTTCAACAGGCGCTCTCAACGACCTCGAGAAAGTTACAAAAATGGCCTACGCTATCGTTGTCTACTACGGTATGAGCGATAAGATACCCAATGTCAGCTACTACGATTCAACCGGTCAGGCATACGGCTTCTCAAAACCTTACGGAGGAGAGCGTGCAAAAGAGATCGACGATGAGGTGTCGAAGATCATCAACGAGCAGTATGAGCGTGCCAAAAAGATTCTCCTTGATCATAAGGAGGGCCACTCGCAGCTCGCTGAGACT
Organism: uncultured Staphylococcus sp.; assembly: GCA_964619395.1. GTDB lineage: Bacteria > Bacteroidota > Bacteroidia > Bacteroidales > Muribaculaceae > Duncaniella. The sequence goes on from CAZUEY010000005.1 coordinate 16,851, forward strand.
CTGCTCAACAAGGAGGTGATGTATGCCGAGGATCTTGTAAAGATATTCGGAAAACGTCAATGGAAATCGCGCACAGAGGAGATCATGCGTCTGCAGGCTGAGCGCGATGCCAAACGCGAACAGGAGGAGAATGATGCTAAGGAAGTGTCATCCGATAATAATAAGGCCGAGAAAGATCCTTCCGATACTGAGAAAGCTCTGCCCGCCGACTCTGATGAACCTAATGGTAAGCCAATAGATGTAGAGGCAGAGGATCTTAGCCCCTCAACCACAAAGACACCCCCTCCATACCGCCGGCAGGAAGAAAAGTAAATCATCTGAAGCGGGTCATGACTGCCCGGGAATCTTAAAGACTTCAGAGAGAGCGGCTCTAAAAAACTAACCTACATGTCTGAAACTAATTACGGGCCTGTGACTACTCAATTCACAGGCCCGTAATAATATTTGTCTATCCGGTCAAGCCGGAAGGTGCGGAGGGCGTTTATTTGTAGCTGATCCAGCGGATGAGTTCTTTCATTGTCGGCTTCTTGCCATACATGAAGATGCCGACACGGTAGATCTTGCCGGCGAGCCACACCATGAAGACGAATCCGATAACTAAGAGCGCTAACGACAAGACGATTTGCCAGGCGGGTATCCCGAACGGTATACGTGCAACCATCACCATCGGTGAAGTGAGGGGGAATATCGAGGCCCAGAATGCTATCGGGCCCATTGGATCGGCCGCAGCTACCATCGCGAAGATGAGACCGAGGATGATGGGAATAACCGCCAGAGAGGTCAATTGGCTTGCATCCTGAATATTGTCTACCGATGAGCCTACAGCGGCGAAGATTGAGGAGTAGAGGAGGAAGCCTCCGATGAGGAAGAGGGTCATGAGGCCGAAGAGGCTGATGATATGACCTACATTTCCAAGCATCCCTACAGCCTGAATCAATTCCATGGATGAAGAGTCGCTGATAGCATCGAAGTTACCTGACTGAGCGGCAGCCACGTCGGCCATAGCCTCGGAAGGCATGAGGGCCGGGAGCAGATAGGCCGACATTACCGCAAGGAGCACTCCCCAGATGATGATCTGTGTGACAGCTACAAGTGCCACACCTACTATCTTACCCATCATGAGTTGTGCGGGTTTCACGGAGGAGACCACTACTTCAAGCACACGGTTGCCCTTCTCCTCGATGATAGAGGTCATCACCATCTGGCCGTAGAGGAGGAGGAACATATAGAGCACGAATGTCATAGCGATACCCACACCATAGCTGAAGGCAGACGAGTCGCTCTCCTCGCTCCCTTTGTCAGTGCGAATGGTGGTGAGACTTACGTCGCTTTTTACGCTTTCGAGGATCTGGTCGATATTATGGATATCATAGCTCTTGAGGCGTTCCGACTCAATGATGGAGTTTATTTCAGAGGTTATCACCCCTTCAGTTGTAATGGAAGAGGGGCCGTTGCTATAAAAGCGGAGCGGTGATTTGCCCTGTTCAATAATATTGTCAGGGATCACAAGCACGGCATCGACCCCTTCGCGGGTTATAGCCGAATCGACTGACTCATCTGTAGCCGGAATAAAGGTGACATCTGATTCGTTTTTTAGCAATGGGAGGATCTTGCCGGAGTTGTCGATGACAGCTACCGTTGAGGCCGAAGAGTCCACAAATGTCATGATAAGTGCGGGGAGCGCCATGAGCAGGAGCATCAGCAGCGGCATGAGTATCGTAGTGATGATGAACGATTTTTTCTTGACACGTTCAAGATATTCACGTTCAATGATTATTCCAATTTTTGACATTATGATGTAGGTTGTGAATTATTATGAAAAAATCAGTTGAAAATCTCTGGAAGGGTATAGAGTGATGGGCTTATGTCATGGGGGCTTAGCCTTTGGCAGTATCCTCCTTCACGGCGCGGATAAAGATATCATTCATCGATGCGATGCTTTCGTTGAAGGCTGAGAGCTGCACGGTGTCGTTGGCCAAGGCGATGGCATCGTGGAGGCGGGAGGGATCCGAAAGGCTGAAGTCGAGCGTGTGGCGCCCGCGGGAATCTGTCTCACCCATCTCAAAGTCACCCCCTACGCTCTGGAGTTTTTCCATGAGAGTGCGGGGATCGCCGGTATAGGACAAACGGTAGCGATCTCCGAAATAGCGGCGGCGGATTTCATCTACATTCCCCGAGAGGATGTTGCGGCCATTGTTGATGAGAGTGATGTCATCGCATATCTCCTCTACCGACGCCATATTATGGGTCGAGAAGATGATGGTGGCGCCCTCATCCTTGAGCTTCAATATCTCATCTTTGAGCAGCTGGGCGTTGATGGGGTCGAATCCGGAGAATGGCTCGTCGAAAATTAGAAGCGCGGGGTGGTGGAGCACGGTGATGATAAACTGCACCTTCTGAGCCATACCTTTTGAAAGCTCCTCCACCTTCTTGTCCCACCAGGAGAGGATATCGAGCCGCTCAAACCAGGAGCGCAATTCTCGCTCAGCATCGCGGCGGCTAAGCCCTTTCAGACGTGCGAAGAATATGGCTTGCTCTCCCACTTTCATCTTCTTATATAGGCCGCGCTCCTCGGGGAGATATCCTATATGGGCCACATCATCCTGCGATAGGGGATGGCCTTCGAAGGTGACGAGACCTGAGTCAGGAGCAGTGATGTGGTTGATGATGCGGATGAGGGTGGTCTTTCCGGCGCCGTTTGGCCCCAGGAGGCCATAGACCTTGCCACGGGGCACAGTGAGTGTGACATTGTCGAGCGCAAGGTGCGATGAATAGGCCTTGCTGACATTTTCTACCTTTAATATGTCCATTGGTTTATCTGTATGTGATATTGATTTTTTACTTTAGACGCGGCAAAGGTAAAAAAATTTCAAATAGGGTGTAATTTTTTTCAAAATGGTGCGTCTAAATGAATAACTTTACAACCAGAACTCCACCAATTATAATAATGAAAGCCCAGAGAGAAGAGAAGGAGGCCCGCTTCTTGAAGATAGTCAGCGATAATCGCCGTATTATCTATAAGGTGTGCTATATGTATGCCACCGACCGCGAGCATTTCAACGACCTCTATCAGGAGATTCTCGCCAACCTCTGGGAAGGGCTTGAGAGTTTCAGGGCTGAATCGGCTATGTCGACATGGCTCTATCGCACGGCGATGAACACGTGTATCACTTTCTATCGCCGCCATAACCGCCATTCTTCCGAAATGACTCCACTGGAGATGGCTGGAGAGCTGGAGGCTGATGATGGCGAACACTATGCTCAACTCAAAGAGATGTACAGGCTCATTTCAGAGCTCAACAAGGTCGACAAGGCAATAATTCTTATGTGGCTCGACGAAAGGAGCTACGATGAAATAGCTGAAGTGACCGGTTTCACCCGAAGCAATGTTGCCACGAAGCTCAACAGGATAAAACAGAAATTGATAAACTCCAACACGGTCGACTAAGACAGCGAGGCTCTCTCCTCTAAAGAACGACCAAAATAATTATTTTGAACCTTTTTCAGATTACACGATGGATATAGATAAACTCAGAAGCCAATGGAATTCGATAGAAGTGCCACCCGAGGGTAAGGCTGATAACACACGTGCGCTGCTCGACCGTGTGGCCACCGGAAGGGTCTCCACACTTCGCGACCGCTATCTCTCAATCAGCCGGGCGCTCCTGTTAGTGTGTGTCAGCGGTGTGTTGATAAGTGTCCCCTATATGTCGGCCACTCCTATGCTTGGAGTGTTAATGACGGCATACTTCGTGTTGCTCGGCACTATCCATGCCTTGACATTTCTTAAGGTCAGAGACCTCGACTTCAGCCGCATGACTATCCGGGAGGCTCTCGCAAGGGTCTATACTCTTGAGCGCGACCGGATCCGTAAGCGCACCATCGGTATATGTCTCGGTGTACCAATGGTGGTCTATCTCACCATGGCGCTCTGGGATCGCTACGGGGAGGCTATGCTCTATGGTTGCATATTGGGAGCGGTAATAGGTATTTGTATCGGCCTTCTGATCAACTATCGTGCCTCCGGGATATTGCGCGAAATGCGAGCGCAGCTGCAGGAATGTGAGAGCTGAATTATTGTATTTGCGAGGGAAATTGATTATCTTTGCGGTGAAAACTCACGAAGCATTTTCAACTCCCCATTGCAATGAACAGCAAAAGTCTTGTTTCAATCAGCGACATCGACGCTAAAGAGATTATGAACCTTCTCGAGACAGCGCGTCGATTCGAGGAAAATCCTAACCGTCGTCTGCTCGAAGGACGCGTAGTAGCCACTCTCTTTTTCGAACCATCCACCCGCACTCGTCTTAGTTTTGAGACGGCTGTTAATCGTCTTGGTGGTAGAGTGATAGGCTTCTCCGATGCCAATACTACCAGTTCATCAAAGGGTGAGACCCTGAAGGATACCATAAAGATGGTAAGCAACTATGTGGATCTCATTGTGATGCGCCACTATCTTGAAGGTGCCGCCCGATATGCCTCGGAGGTGACCGATACCCCGGTGATCAATGCGGGCGACGGCGCCAATCAGCACCCCACTCAGACAATGCTCGACCTTTATTCTATATATAAGACTCAAGGGACACTCGAGAATCTCACCATCACACTCGTCGGTGATCTGAAATATGGCCGCACCGTCCACTCGCTGCTCATGGCAATGCGATATTTCAACCCCACATTCCGTTTCGTAGCTTGCAAGGAGCTGGGTATGCCGGCTGAATACAAGGCATTTTGCGATGAAAACGGTATAAAATATACCGAACATACCGACTTCTCCCCCGAGGTGATCAATAGCAGCGACATCATCTATATGACACGTGTGCAGCGCGAGCGTTTTGCCGACATCATGGAATATGAGCGTGTCAAGGACCTCTACAATCTCAACAGCTCGATGCTCACCAATGCAAAGGAGAATATGAAGATACTCCACCCTCTCCCCAGAGTCAACGAGATAAGTCAGGATGTCGACGACAATCCCCATGCCTATTACTTCGAGCAGGCTCGCAACGGCCTCTATGCGCGCCAGGCTATTATCTGCCGTGCCTTGGGCATCGAAGCCTGATAGCCGCCGAGTCTTCTTGATGTGGAGATTTCCATCAAAACAACATTATATTCGCTTCAAATCATACCATACGCCATATGAATATTTCAAAGCAGGAATTGGCAGTTGCCGCACTTAAGAGCGGAACTGTGATCGATCATATTCCTTCAAGGTCGCTTTTTAAGGCTGTGAGGATTCTCGGAATCGAAAATCTTGACACCGCCGTGACCATCGGCTACAATCTCGACAGCAAAAAGCTTGGGAAGAAGGGTATCATCAAGGTGGCTGATGTTTTCTTCCCGGAGGAAACCCTCAACCGTATTGCTTTGATAGCCCCATCGGCGGTGGTAAACATTATCCGCGACTATGAGGTGGTGGAGAAGTTCCCCGTCACTCTCCCGGATACTATAGTGGGGATTGTGAAGTGTGGAAATCCGAAGTGTATCACTAACAATGAGCCGATGCGCACCAAATTTCATGTAGTGGATCGCGACGATGTGGCAATCGCGTGTCACTACTGCTCGCAAGTGGTTAAAAGCATCGATGCTAAGATCAATTGACCCTTCGACAATATTCTGCAGTTAGCAAAATCCTTAACTATAAAAATCAATTCTTACTCCTGAGACGGTTTTTAAACGCTTACCATCCACCTGAACATTGATGAAAGTATCCTGGAAACCCGGCACAATGATCTATCCGCTCCCGGCGGTGATAGTGAGCTGCGGCACTGAGCGAAAAAGCAATTTTCTGACCGTCGCGTGGACCGGGACCCTCTGCACAAATCCACCGATGTGTTATATCTCGGTGCGTCCCGAGCGGTTCTCCTATCAGTTGATTAAGGAGCGGATGGAGTTTACCATCAATCTCACCACTGAGGCTATGGCGCGTGCCACTGATTGGGCCGGTGTGAGATCCGGGCGCGACTTCGACAAATGGGAGGCTACGGGTCTTACTCCGCAACCGGGTGTCAAGGTGGCCTGTCCGGCTATCGCTGAGTCGCCGCTCAACATCGAGTGCCGGGTGAAGGAAATCCTCTCTCTCGGGAGCCATGATATGTTTATAGCCGACGTGGTCAATGTGATGGCCGACGAGGATCTCATCGACCCGCAGACCGGAGCTTTCGACCTTTCGCGTGCCGGACTTATCAACTACTCCCATGGCCACTATTTCGCTCAGGGCCACGAGATAGGGCGCTTCGGGTGGAGTGTGAAAAAGAAACAAAAATAAATCATATAGTTTACCAACAAGAAGACAATTTCTAAAAATGAAAGAGGACAAGGTAATTTTCGACATTATCGAGCGCGAACATCAGCGCCAGAAGAAGGGGATCGAACTGATCGCTTCTGAAAATTTTGTCAGCGATGAGGTGATGCGTGCCATGGGGTCGTGTCTCACCAACAAATATGCCGAGGGCTATCCCGGCCACCGCTATTACGGCGGATGCGAAGTGGTCGACGAGGCTGAGAGCATCGCCATCGAGCGCCTTAAAGAACTTTTCGGCGCTGAGTGGGCCAATGTGCAGCCCCACTCGGGTGCTCAGGCAAATATGGCCGTTTTCATGGCTTGTCTCAATCCGGGCGATAAGTTCCTCGGTCTCAATCTCTCCCATGGTGGCCACCTCTCTCATGGCAGCCCTGTCAACTTCTCGGGTATAGTATTCAATGCACTCGAGTATAACGTGGATCGCGAGACCGGCCGCATTGACTACGAGCAGATGGAGGAAGTGGCACGTAGGGAGCGTCCGCGTCTCATCATTGGTGGCGCAAGCGCCTACAGCCGTGAGTGGGACTATGCTCGTATGCGCAAGCTCGCCGATGAGATTGGTGCTATCTTCATGGTTGATATGGCACATCCTGCAGGTATGATCGCCGCCGGTCTGCTCGACAATCCCGTGAAATATGCTCATATCGTCACCACTACCACCCACAAGACTCTTCGCGGCCCGCGCGGTGGTGTCATCATGATGGGTAAGGATTTTGAAAATCCGTGGGGAAAAACTACCCCCAAGGGTGTAGTGAAGATGATGTCGCAGCTGCTCGACTCAGCGGTGTTCCCCGGTGTGCAGGGTGGACCGTTGGAGCATGTCATTGCCGCCAAGGCCGTTGCCTTTGGCGAAGCTCTCCAGCCTGAGTTCCGCGAATATCAGCTTCAGGTTAAGAAGAATGCCGCAACCCTCGCAGGTGCTCTGATCGAGATGGGCTACGATATTGTTTCCGGTGGCACTGACAACCACTGCATTCTGGTTGACCTCCGCTCGAAATTCCCCGACCTCACCGGTAAAGTAGCGGAGAAGGCACTTGTGCTTGCCGATATCACAGCTAATAAGAACATGGTGCCTTTCGATAGCCGCAGTCCCTTCCAGACCTCCGGTATCCGTCTGGGCACTCCCGCCATCACTACCCGCGGTGCTAAGGAGCCTCTGATGCTTGAGATAGCAGAGATGATAGACACCGTGCTCCGCAATCCTGAGTCGGCTGAGAATATTGCTGCCGTGCGTGCCAAGGTCAACGCTACAATGGAACCCTATCCCATGTTTGCCTGGTAATCCAAACATCAACCTGAAATAATCCGGTTTGTCACGACAATGTAGTCAGACATTTCATCCGAATCGTTAGTACAAAACAGTAAGGTAAGAATAGACTGCTGCTATAACAGGACAGAAATCCCGGATAGTTTTCATAATAATGAAACACCCCGAAAGCCGCTGAGCTTCCGGGGTGTTTCATTATTATGAAAAGTCAGTTTGGCAATTACTCGAATATGCCAACGAGGGGCGATTTATAGTTTTCAAGTGCTTGCTTGAGGGCTTTTATCACACCGTAGTCGGTGTTTGATCCGGAGTAGTTCATATCCCACTGGAAGTCGCCATGATTGATACGGCCAGCGCCATAGAAACCGGTGACAACAGAGGGTACATCAGCAGCATCGACGGCTGTGTACTCATACATCACTTTAGGATCGGTATCGAAGTTGTTGTAGGTAAAGCCACCTGCTACGGTCTTCACATCTGCGGGCACTTTCTCATCACGTGTAGAGGCCTGGTAGCAGTCAAACTGCACCGGATTGGTCTGATAGGTGACGGGTGTGAAGTCTGCAGCGTTGGAACCCTTCTCGGCGTAAACGTTGCCGAAGCTCTTGATGATGCCGCCATTCTCTCCGGAGAAGATATTAGCCTTGAGATCTGTACCCTGCTTGGAGATGAGCATCGGATATTTGGAGGCGCGATAATAGTTGTTTTCTACGAATACGCTTGCACCCATTGTTGCACCTGTGCCATATTTAGAAACTCCATCGAAATAGTTGTTCCAAACGTGAACTGACATTGTGCGCACACGGGGATGGCGAGAGTCGCTGTGGTCAAACCAGTTGTGGTTGTAGTCGATGTAGTTGGGGCCTGATTCCGACTTCATGCCGCAGAGCGAGGTCTTGCCGCTATCGTGGAAGCGGTTATAGGCTATAGTGATCATCTGAGAGTCACCTTTCACATCGACAGTGCCGTCGCCCTTGGCCTGGTCGCTGTCGCCGCCTGTTTTGCCATAGAAGAAGTCCATGTGGTGAACCCAGCAATGGCTGTTGTCAGTGTCAAATGAGAGGCAATCGTCTATGCAGAGCATGTTGGCAAAGTTGCGGAATTCAACGCCTGTGCAGTTTCTCACGAGGAAGCCGAAGCCCCAGGTGGTAGCATCATCGCCGATACCCTCTATAGTGATGGGTACGGGGGAGTAGGAGTTCTTGCCCTTCACCTGAATACCCTCGGCTGAGCTATCAATTCTGTCAAGATCTTCAAGTTTGATGAGGCCTACAATGCGGATAGCTAACGGACGGGTTTCGTAACCCTTCTGATATCCATATATTATATCCTGAAGGCCGGTAAAGAGAGTCCCTTCACCATCTTTGCTGCTTTGTTTGACAAGGCAAGTTACAGTCTTGGCGGTGGAGGCAGTTACATAGATCACGCGGGCATCATCCTTGAGTTCGCCGTTGGCCTTGTAAGCACCGGGTTCATAGCCTCCTGAGAAGGCGAAGCCTGAGCGGTCGTAGGCCTTTACTTCCATGTCGGCAGCCACGGATGCATCCTTTTCGCTCTCCGACCCCCCAACCACGGGGACAACTTTCAGAGAATAGTTGCCGGCGGCGAGGCCAACCATGTCAGCGCGGCCATAAGTGCCATAGTTGCGCACGAGGTCACGGTCGAGAAGTGTATAGTCAGTGTATTTACCACCTTTAATATATACGCGATAAGTGGTAGCGCCGGCGAAGAGATCCCACTTCACATAGCACGACTCGAGCCAGCCTTTAGCCTCGGTGATGTTGACACCACCATTGGTGATATCCCCTTCAGAGCCGGTAGAGGCTGCTTTTGAGAAGGTGATTGCTGTTATGTTTTTGAGGAACTGGTCGTTCCAGTCGCCTGTCTTTGCACTAATGGTCACAGCGCCTGTGGCCTTGTCGAAGTTTACTTCGGAGAGCTGATCGGTGTTGTAATATTTAAGGTCACCACCGACGGTGCGGAGCAGCATCTGGTTGGCGTTGACATTCATCGCTACAGAGTGGTCCGATCCGGCGGGAGTGTCGCTACCGGTGCTTCCGTCGGACACTTCGATAGAGAAGAGATACATGCCACCGGTAGAATTAACCACGATGTCGCCGTCGGCGGTCACTGTGCCCTTGCTTGTCACCTGACCATCGGTTGACTTATAGGGATCAAAGCCTGACTCCTGGGTGAAGTTGGTCACCTCAAGGTTGCGGGCCACGTCCTTGCTCGAACATTGCGAAACGAAAGTAACGGTCTGTCCGGCTTTCAGGCCGGGGATAGTGATCTTAGCGGTCGACTTGTTGAGTGTCAGGGAATGTTTCTTGTTGTCTACTCTGATCTCATCTTTGGCGGTTGATGTGAAGTTCAATCCCTTTGTGATTGAGATCTCCGCGCCATTGGCCATGAGGGGAGAATTTGTGTATGTCGTAGCATTGGCCCAACGATCGTTTGAGCTATCATAAGTCCAAGCCGAGGGGTCGGCGTTGAGATTGGTAATGTCAGTCTGGGTGAGGTTACCAAAATTCCAGGTTGTAGCCGAGAGTGAAAGTGAGCAGAGAGCTGCCCAGAGGGCAACGGCCGCTTTTATCGAGAAGAAGTTCTTTTTCATTTCACAAAGATTTTATTACCGTCAATGATATAGAATCCGCTCTGGAGTCCTTCGGGAGATTCGCCGAGATACTGGCCGCGGAGGTTGTAGACGCCTTTAGCTTTGCCCGGGTCGGCGAGGATGCTTTCGATTGCAGAGTTGTGGTCGAGTGTGATGCTTACCAGACTCATCTCAGCAGTCTCGGTGGTGTTGTCGCTGAAGGTCATGTTGACAATGTTGTCGTTGAAAGTGAGCTTTGTAAGCTCTTTTGCTATCGTCACACCATCGACGGTGGTTATGATGGTGGTGTCAGCAAACGCACTTTGTGAAAGTGCAAGCAGGCATAATCCTGTAACCGTTTTGAAAATCTTCATGGTCGGTTGATAAGGGATGAATTTATTAGTAGTTAATTTGTTATCGATTTAAAAAAAATCATTGAGGGCAGAGAAGGGAAAATTACGATTACTCCCTGCGCTATTTGGTGACAAAGGTATGTATTAAAATCGTGATAAAGTGTGGTTTGTGCATTAAAATATGTTAACCAAAAAGGCGAAATATTTATGTATAGAATACAATAAGTATCCTTCAGCACCCTTGTCTCAAGCCAACCCTCATGGTGTGAGGGAATCCGTTTCCCTACAAGCTATTAAGCCGAAATTTACTATAGAGAAGAAGATGAAAAATGCGGCCGGGAAACCCGGTTGGGTCTCTCGGCCGTAGGAGTGTATTACCGCTTGGGCTTTTAGGGCGCAAATTGCTTCACCCGAAAGAAGACTTCAGGCTAAGAATTCTTCTGTGAAACCTCAGTGGGGTGATATCAGGTAGATTAGGCGTTGTTTTTCTCCTTGAGGAGATCGCGGATCTCAGTGAGGAGCACCTCTTCCTGCGAGGGAGCTGCGGGTTCTGCGGGAGCTTCCTCTTCCTGACGCTTGAATTTGTTGATGGCTTTGATAGCGAGGAAGATACAGAAAGCGATGATGAGGAAGTCGACGATAGTCTGCACCCATGAGCCCCAGTTCATGGTTACTTCAGGTGTTATAACCTCCTGAGTCTGTCCATCGATAACAGCCTTCTGGATAACCCACTTAAAGTCGGTGAAATTCATGCCACCGGTAGCGACGCCGATAAGGGGCATGATGATATCATCAACGAGCGAGGAGATGATTTTGCCGAAAGCGGCACCGATAACAACACCGACAGCCATGTCGATGACATTGCCACGCATGGCAAATTCCTTGAATTCTTTTAAGATAGCCATAGTCTTGAGTTATTTTGATGTTATTTTGTTTCGTCGCTTACATATTCTCATCACCTTAACCACCGGCAGGCGGGGTGGGGTGAGAGGTTGTTAAGATGTGCAAAAGTAACGAAAAAACTTATATTTCGATGAACATAAAGTAAAGAAATAGCATTTTTCTTAAAAATGGAGTTTTATGCTGTAAATTAGTAACAGTAACGCATCAAAAATTCAAAAATAATAGCTAACTTTGCAGCGAATTTTCAATAGGAATAAAAAATAACCCAAATTTTTTATAAACACTATGACAAAAATAGGTATTAATGGTTTTGGCCGCATCGGTCGGTTCGTATTTCGTGCCTCTACCAAGCGCGATGACATTGAAGTAGTCGCAATCAACGACCTTCTCCCCGTTGACTACATGGCTTACATGCTCAAGTATGACACAATGCATGGCAAGTTTGACGGTACAGTTGACTATGATATGGAGAAGAGCCTCCTGATTGTCAATGGTAAGGCTATCCGTGTTACAGCATGCAAGAATCCCGCAGAAATTGGCTGGGGTGCAGCAGGTGCTGAATATGTAGTAGAATCTACCGGTCTCTTCCTCACTAAGGAGAAGGCTCAGGCCCACATCGAAGCCGGCGCAAAATATGTTGTGATGTCTGCTCCCTCTAAGGACGACACCCCCATGTTTGTTTGCGGTGTTAACCAGGACAGCTACGTTAAGGGTACTCAGTTTGTTTCAAACGCTTCTTGCACCACCAACTGTCTTGCTCCTATCACCAAGGTGCTCAACGACAAGTTTGGCGTTGTTGAAGGCCTCATGACCACTGTTCACTCAACCACTGCTACTCAGAAGACTGTCGACGGTCCCTCTATGAAGGATTGGCGCGGTGGCCGTGCTGCTTCCGGCAATATCATCCCCTCTTCTACAGGTGCTGCTAAGGCAGTAGGTAAAGTGATCCCCGAACTCAATGGCAAGCTCACCGGTATGTCAATGCGTGTCCCCACTCTCGACGTATCTGTTGTTGACCTTACCGTTAACCTCGCTAAGCCTACCACCTACGAAGAAATCTGCGCTGCTATGAAGGAAGCTTCTGAGGGCGAACTCAAAGGCATCCTCGGCTACACTGAAGATGCAGTAGTTTCGAGCGACTTCCTCGGCGATCCCCGCACTTCTATCTTCGACAAGAACGCAGGTATCATGCTTTCACCCACTTTCGTGAAAGTTGTCAGCTGGTATGACAACGAAATCGGTTACTCTAACAAGGTGCTCGATCTCATCGCTCACATGAAGAAGGTCAACGGCTAATAAGCCATTTCCCTAAATCAGGAAATTATAATATTTCAGGACTCTTCCCTTCGGGGAGGAGTCCTGTTTTTTTCGTAATGGCGTCGGAGATATCAGTCAGAAACATCATTCTGCCGAGGTCTGTGAGGTGTCTGCTTCGGGTGTTTTGGTAGGAGTGGTGGCTTTAATGACTGCTTTGGCTTGCCGGCGGAGCAGCAAAAGTGTGATCATTGTGGGGAACGCCATCAGTGCATAGAAGAGGTCGCAGAATCCGATGGCGCTTCCGAGGGGCATAACGGCAAAAATCACAAGTGTGGCGATGAAAAATACTGTGTACCAACGTGCACGGTGCTCGCCGAAGAGATATGCCGCACACCGGTTGCCATAGAAACTATAACTGAACATCGACGAGAGAGAGAAGCAGAGCACGATGACCATGAGCAGTATCTCGCCCAGGGGGATGGCTGAGCCGAAGGCTTTCATCGCGACATCAAGCCCCTTGATGCCGTCAACAGCCTGAATGTCACCACATAGCAGTATTGCAAGTGCTGTGAGGGTGCAGACGAAACCGGAATCAATCCCCGGGCCAAGCATGGCGATGAGTCCCTCACGCGAGGGGTCGGTGTTGGATGAGGCTCCATGCATGATCGTGGCAGTACCCACGCCGGCATCGTTGACGAGAGCAGCGCGGCGTGCTCCGATAATGGCGATACCGGTGAGCGCACCCCATCCCGCCCTCAGATTGAAGGCTTCATTGAAGATTGTCCTAAACACGCCGGGAACCTCGGAGAGATGTGTGAAGATGATGTAGAGCACAAGGAGGAAATACAATCCCACCATGAAGGGGACGAGCCACTGCGCTACCGAGGCTATTCTCTTGATGCCTCCAACCACCACGAGGGTGACTAAAAGAGCAATCCCGATTCCTACAAACAGGCGGAAGGCGGCTTCATGGCTCCATCCGAGAGTTGAGGCAGTGGCAGTGACAGCAGGCGCTGATGCAAGCCACTCGGGGGTAGTGAATCCGGCGACTATGGCTTCGGTGAGCTGATTGGCATTCATAATGCAGAGGGTGCCGAGCATCCCGGCGATGGCAAAGGTAATTGCAAGCCAATGCCAGCGGTGCCCAAGCCCCTTGTCGATGATATACATGGTGCCACCTGCAGCATTGCCACCTGCAGTTTTGGCTTTGTGGATGGTGGTGAGGATACCCTCGTGGAGCTTTGTCGACATGCCGAGCAGTGCGCTGACCCACATCCAGAAGATGGCACCCGGTCCGCCCATCACCAGAGCGATCGCCACGCCTGCAATGTTGCCCATTCCCACCGTAGCAGCAACCACCGAGATGAGAGCCTGCAGAGATGAAATCTGTCCGCCTTTCTCGCGGGAGTGACTGCTGCGCAACTCCCGGATGGCAGCGGGGAGCAGACGCACTGAGGCAAATCCCGAATAGCAGAATAGGAAAAGTCCTCCACCTATGAGGAGAAGGAAGAGGGGATAGCCACAGAGAAAATCAGCTATGGTGGTGATGAACAGCAACGATGTCACCATCTTCCTCCGGCACCGCCTCCTCCGGTCATACCTCCGCCAAACGATCCGCCTGAGATCCCACCGCCTGAGAAGCCTCCTCCACCACCTCTGCGACCGAGGGCGCTTCCGAGGATGGCACCGGCGGCCACTGCGGCGGCCTCATCGGGCTTGCGAGCTATGGTGAAACGTTTCTGGTGGCGGTTGCCACAATTTTTACAAAGATATGTGTCAACTCCTTGGCCCTCACGGCGAGTGGTAGGTGGGATAATAGTGCTACGATCAACAAGCGACATGGCTCGTGCACCACACCTATCGCAAACAGTGTAGGGGGAGCTGCGATTGATATAGGGGAGGATATCTGTATGGGCACAATTAGGGCAGTGCCACACATCGTAGTCGATAGAGTTGATCTTCTCCTCAACATCCTGGGCCCGGGACAGATAATCGTTGTCGTGTTCCTCATCGATCAGCACCATCTGAGTGGAGCAGTTGGGGCATGAGCGCTTATGGCGGCGCACACGATGCATCGTGTAGCGGAGTATTAGATAGGCAGGAAGCGCCATACCGAGGGTCAGGAAGCAGGCGAAGAGCGAGATGGTGGATAAGCGGTCGAGACTACGGTAGCGGTTCACATCGTCATCCCTGCCGGTATTGATGACAGTGCATACCACCACTATCAACAAAACTACAGCTGCCACACCTCCAAATGTGAGGAAGAGTTTGAAGAGGAGTTCGGCACCCTCGTCGTCTCCGGAATTTGTGGAGTCGTTGTCATACTCTGACATCAGCTCATCGGCCATTGAGGGGTCACGGAGTATTGTAGAGATTTTCTCTACACCGGCGGCTACACCTTCGTCATACTTCTCGTCGCGAAAGAGTGGAAACATATCGTTACGGATTATTCGACCGGCGAGGATGTCAGGGAGGGCTCCTTCCACACCATATCCGGTGCGGATGATAGCCGCATGGTCTTTTTCAGAAATCAGCATCAGCAGCCCATTGTTGTTGTCGCTTTTGCCGATACTCCATTTTTCGAAGAGGCGAGTTGCAAATTCTTCGGGGGTCATCGAGGGATCGACCTCATCGATGGCTACCACAACGAATTCCACTGAGGTGTCATGCCAGAGTTGGCCGATTTTGCGGTTTAGTTCATTTTCGGCTTTCTCAGAGAGGATGCCTGAGGGGTTTGAAACAAAGCGGGTGCGATCGGCGATATGAACATTTGGCACCTCGTCAATGGTCATGGCTCCAAGACGCCAACCGGAGGTGACGCTTGAGAGGATAAATATGGTGGTGAGGAGGAAAGTGCGAAGTCGACTGTTCATCACGAGCGGGAAAGAGGGAAAAAGAGGTGGAATCAGTTGTTGATTTTGAGGCTCATGCCGTTGAGCTTGCGGTAAAGGTCGAGGGCATAGACATCTGTCATGCCTGAGATATGGTCGAGCACGGATTGGATTTTGCCATAGAGGGTGGGGGAGTTGACCTCATATTGCCGAGGGATTTTCGAGAGGAGCAGACGCGAGTAGTTGAGCTCCGGGTTGAGGACCGCTTTGACCAACTCATCTATTAGAAAGGAGATGATACGGGTGCCGGCGAGTTCGATATCTACCACATCGCTCGCGCAATAGATCTTCTTCCAGGATAAAGCCTCACATTCGCGATAACCGTGTCTTTCGGGGTCAGGAATGTGATCGAGGAGTGAGCCTTTGAAAGTGCCGGCGAGGATTTTCTCTTCGTTTTCCACAAACACTTCCGCGCAACTCTTGACCAGTATGCCGATAATACAGGAGCGTAGGTAGACTATCTTCTCGTTAGGGTCCTCTACTGATTCCATGACGCGGAGTATATGGGCTCGCCGGGCATCATCGAAATATTTGAGGAAGAGGGTTATGACCTCGTCTGTAGTAAGAATCTTGAGTTTGTGGGCATCCTCAATGTCCATAATCTCATAGCAGATATCGTCGGCTGCCTCCACTATGTAGACCAGCGGATGGCGGGCATAGCGGAGAGGTTCGTCGGCGGAGGAAAGGCGTAGCATACCCAGTTCGTCAGCCACCTTTTTGAAATCCTCCTCCTCGGATGTGAAAAATCCGAATTTGCCATGTTTCCCGGCCAGGGAGGACTCAAAAGGATATTTAACTATCGAGGCGAGAGTGGAATAGGTCATGGCGAATCCCCCTGGACGACGGCCATTGAAGCGATGGGTGAGCAGGCGGAAGGCATTGGCATTTCCCTCAAAGTTGCAAAGATCTGACCATTGTCTCGTGGTGAGCTTGTCGCGGAGCGAGCGCCCGGCCCCTTCGCTGAAATAAGATCCTATGGCTTTTTCTCCGGAGTGGCCGAAAGGGGGATTGCCGAGGTCGTGGGCGAGACAGGCTGCGCCTACAATCTCGCTCAGGGAGTCGAACAGACGGCAGATATTGGCATCTGTGTATTTAGCCTTGAGCAGTTCGGCTATCTCAGAAGCCATCGAACGCCCTACGGAGGCCACCTCGAGGCTGTGGGTCAGGCGGTTATGGACGAAGATGCTTCCGGGCAAAGGGAACACCTGCGTCTTGTTCTGCAGTCGCCGGAAGGGGGATGAGAAAACGAGGCGGTCAAAATCTCTTTGGAAGTCAGAGCGTGTCCCCTGCTTTGGATCGTGGTAGTGTTCGAGGCCGAAACGCTTGTCGTTGATGAGCCTCTCCCATGACATTTTTTTCATGGAGCGAAGTTACAAATTTATTGCTGTACCTGCAAGAGCCTTTGTAGGGAAGAGGGAATCCGGTAGCGGCATTAGACATTGAGGTTGAGGTTCGGGTGTTGTAGATTAGGATTTCAGGCTGTGTTTGGGATAAAAAAACGAAGGCCGGCCTCACGGCCATCCTTCGCGCTTACACATAGTACTTAACGTCAGTGGATTACAAATGTCTAATAATGCAAATGAAGATATGAATGAGTATCTTTCTTTTGGTGGAATATGGAAGATTATTTATTGTCGGTGAGCTATTGTTTTGAATGTTTTTGAGCGTCACTCACCGTGATGGTACTTGCAAAGATATGTCATCAACGGCAATTTTCCTAATGCCAGGAATGGCCGGGAGTGGCCAAAGATTGGTATTACAAGTCTGCGGCGGTAGATTCGTTTAAAAAGTGTAAAAATTCCGTGTGGTTGCGATGTGAATTTGTTAGCATATTTAAAAGAATTTTTACAAATGGTTATTGAGTTAAATAATGTTAAATTAGATAAAGCAACGCAGTGATGATCTACATCAGGATTACAGATACTCCCACTTAGAGCACTGCAATAGAGTTGGCGTTAGGTTCAGTTCTTACGAATGAGCAATGCATCAAAGCCGCTACATAGCGATGCAACACTCCAAAATTATCGGAGTTGGGAATCATTAAACAAGATAAAGTGAAAAATAGTTTGTAATTTTGTGACTGAACATATTTAAAGAGATTAGTTATGGCAGTAAGTACCGGAAATTATTGGAACATCGACAGGATAATGAAGCTGATAATCGGCATAGCCCTCGCTGCTTCATTGATATTTCTTATCGGTTATCTTCACGATGTTTTGCTTCCGTTTTTCGTAGCTTGTTTCATAGCCTACATACTTCAGCCGCTGGTGGATATCAACCGGCGGTTGCTACGGGAGAAGGGGCGCCTTTTCGGTTCGATCCTCTCACTGGTTGAGGTCACTCTTGTGATCGGTCTGGTCGTCTACATCTTCCTTCCTCATGTGATGCGTGAGCTCGACACTCTGAGCAGAATTATCCATGATGTGTCGTCCGGAAAGCGCTCTTTGCCGAAAGAGTATCTCGATATGATATATTGGATCCAGCGATATGTGAATCCTGTGGTTCTTAAGGAGCAAATCTCCGAGCTCCATATCGGGACACTGATAAGCAAAGGCACCTCGCTGCTCAACGAATCGATCTCTGTGATTATTGAAGTGCTCGGATGGGCACTGACTCTGATCTACGTGCTTTTCATATTGATTGACTATCCTCAGATCGTGAGAGGCTTTAAGCTTGTTGTGCCACATAAGTATCGCGATAGTGCTATGGTGGTGGTCAAGGATGTGCAGAACAATATGAATCATTATTTCCGAGGGCAGGGGTGTGTGGCTCTTTGCGCCGCGGTGTTTTACTGCATAGGATTCTCAATCATCGGCCTTCCGCTTGCCATCCCTATGGGGCTGCTTGTGGGGATCCTCTATATGATTCCTTACTTTCAGTATGTCACTTTGATACCTGTAGCGATAATCTGTGCCATCTATTCGCTGGGAGGGGAGGTCACCTTCGTGAGCCTCTTCGGGCGTTCGCTCTTAGTCTACCTCGTGAGCCAGAGCATCTGCGACTATATCCTTACTCCCCACATCATGGGGAAAGAGATGGGCCTCAATCCGGCAATGATACTCCTCTCGCTATCCGTCTGGGGGAGTCTTCTCGGAATTATCGGAATGATACTTGCGCTCCCCGTCACCTCGCTCATTATGGCCTACTATGAGAGGTATATCTCCAATCCGCGAGGCGCCTCTCCGACAACCGGTGATACCTCGCCAGCAGAAGAAGAGGCCGGAGAAACTCCCATGTCGTAGGGAGAGAGCCTGTTGAGAAATAACGCACCGCACTGCCGAGGAAAGGAGACCATCAGGCAGTGCGGTGTGTTTGTTTTCGTGTGTTATCGAGGGAAGGGATCAACCATACTGGATGGTGCCATCCTCATTGCGATATTGGTCGAAGCTCTTCTCATACTGGTCCATAGCGCGGAGACTCATACCCATGCTTGAGAAGCCACCATCGTGATAGAGATTTTGCATTGTGACCTTGCGGGTAAGATCGGAGAACATCACGATGCAGTAGTCGGCACATTCGTCGGCAGTGGCATTTCCTAATGGCGACATGCGGTTTGCGAAGTCCATGAGCGACGACATCCCTTTCACACCGCTGCCGGCAGTGGTCTGGGTGGGCGACTGCGAAATGGTGTTGATACGGACGTTCTTTTCGCGGCCATAGATATAGCCGAAGCTGCGGGCAATGGATTCGAGCAGAGCCTTAGCATCGGCCATGTCGTTGTAGCCAAACATAGTGCGTTGGGCTGCGATATATGAGAGAGCCACGATACTGCCATGGTTGGCGATTGCATCAAGTTTCTTGGCAGCCTGGATCATTTTGTGGAATGAGATGGCCGAGATGTCGAGAGTCTTGCTGAGCAGATCGTAGTCGAGATCGTCATAGAGTTTTTTCTTGCGGACATTGGGCGACATGCCGATAGAGTGGAGCACGAAATCGATTTTGCCTCCGAGAATTTCCATAGATTTCTGGAACACCATTTCGAGATCCTCGACATTAGTAGCGTCGGCGGGGATAACTTCAGCACCGAGCTTTTCACCGAGTTTGCTGACATCGCCCATGCGGACAGCGACGGGAGTATTGGAGAGAGTGATTACAGCACCTTCCTCCACGGCTTTCTCAGCCACTTTCCAAGCGATACTCATATCGTTGAGTGCACCGAAAATGATACCGCGCTTTCCTTTGAGAAGATTGTAGGACATAGATGTTTCTTTTTGATGTTTAAATGTTTTCGGCTGCAAAGATAGCCAAATTCCTCAAGATAATGAAATTTTGAGTACCTTTGCCATCCGGGTGGCGCCAAATATATGCACGCGCTATACGCAAATATTTTCCCAAGAAAAACTATAGAAAAGTCAGTATATGTCGGTGACCGAGATAAAATCGCTTTCACACCCCGGGGTAGAGGTGTTTGGCTCGTTGACTGAGGCTCAGTTGCGCAATAGACTCGACCCTCAGAACGGAATTTTCATAGCCGAGAGTCCTAAGGTGATAAATGTTGCTCTCTCAGCCGGTTACGAGCCGGTGTCGCTGTTGTGTGAGTCGCGCCATATTGAGGGGGATGCTTCGGAGATTATTGAAAGGTGTGGCGATATACCTGTCTATACCGGGAGTAGGGAGCTGCTGGCTTCGCTCACCGGCTACACGCTGACGCGTGGTGTGCTCTGCGCAATGCGTCGCAAGAGTTTCCCTGCCATCGGAGATTTGCTCAGGGATGCCCGGAGAATATGTGTGATAGACTCCGTTGTAGATACTACGAATATCGGTGCGATATTTCGTTCGGCAGCGGCATTGGGGGTGGATGCGATTTTACTGACTCCTACATCGTGTGACCCTCTCAACAGGCGGTCGATACGTGTATCTATGGGTACGGTTTTTCTCGTATCGTGGGGATGGCTTGAAGAGCCGCTGGAGTCGCTCCGCGAATATGGATTTAAGACAGTGGCCATGGCTCTGACCGATAGGTCGATACCGCTTGACTCTCCTGCCCTCAAAAAGGAAGAGCGACTTGCAATAGTAATGGGCACCGAGGGTGACGGACTTTCGGCCCGGACTATCGAAGGGGCCGACTATACGGTGCGTATCCCGATGGCTCACGGCGTAGATTCCCTGAATGTTGCTGCCGCAGCCGCCGTGGCATTCTGGGAACTCCGCGTAAGCAAGGATTGATTTAGAGGCGCATTCCTCAAGATGTTCGGTAATAGTACAAGTTACAATAAGCAGCGTGGCGGAAATTAGAAATTCCGCCACGCCGGTTAATGTAAGTAAGAGCCTCCTGCAAAATGGAGAGGCTCTAAGGCTATTATTTCGGGAGGTTGAAGGCTACGGTCATCTCCTTCATCTGCTCGTCTGACATACCGTCAGGTTCAAATCCCATATTTTTGGCGCAGATATAAATCTGAGCGGATTTGTTGAGCACATCCACCTGGTCGAAAGCCTGCATGATATCCTTCTCTACGGCAAAGACGCCATGTTTCTCCCACATGGTCACGTCGTAGTCGCCAAGTTCCTTGATGGTAGACTCTGCGAGGTCGTTGGATCCGGGAAGCTTGTAGGGGATTATGCCGAGACCGCGGGGGCAGAAAGCCTTGGTCTCAGGTATCATGCTCCAAAGCAGACGGGTGGCAACATCCTTTTCAAGATACTTCTTACAGTGGGACATGGCAACGAGTTCGATGGGGTGGGTATGGAGCGAAGCCTTGTAGTCTGACCCCTTGCTGATGAGGTAGTTGTGGACAGCGAGGTGAGAGGGGAGCTCCGATGTGGGTTTGACGGGATTGTCGGCAATAATCTCGTAGTGTGCGCAGTCGTCAGTGATGCGGATCACAGATCCGTTTTCCATGGGACGGCGTGCGAGGTCGCGCATACGCTTATTGGTGCCTTTGCAGAAGAAGTAGCACCCCTTGAGGTGGGGGAGAGTGATCCCGATGGGGGTTGCGGGGGCTATAGCGGGCATTGCACGGATGGCATCATCAACATGTTCGGTGATGTTTACAGTAATGTTGCCACCATTGCGCTCGGCCCAACCCTTATCCCAAAGATAGCCGGCTACTTCAGCCACATTATTCACTTCCTGCGCGAGAGCAGGGCGATTGTCGAGAATTGAAGACATACTTTTTTTAAACTTAGTTTGGCTGTTGAGAGTTTAAATTAACTGCGGGAGGAAGGAGGAGATGATCAGCACTACGATGCCTACTATGAGGACGGCGATTGTATTCTTCGAACAACCCTTCCACTCCTTCAGGATGATACCCCAGACGTTGGAGAACACTACATTGAGCGCCATAAGGATGCAGAATGCAAATGTGAAGAGCGTGGGAGCTTCGGTGAGGAATCCTTTGCCGAGAGCGAGTCCGAAGAACTGGCTATACCAGAGAGCACCGGCCAAGAGGCAGAAGATTAGGTTGTTGATCCACACTTCGCCCTTGCCGTAGTCGCTCCAGGTAGAGTTTCGGGAGTTCTGGTAGAAGCAGTAGACAGCATTGGTCAGAAATCCGCCGAAGGTGACAAGAAGAGTGGCAGGAAGAGTGACAAACATGGGGTTGACACCCTCAAAATGAATTTCAGCACCTTGATAGAGGCCGATGTTGAAGCAAGCGCTCATGAAACCGGCCAGAAGTGCCACAAGGATACCTTTGGGGAAGTTGAAATCCTTGACGGCTTTCTTCTTCTCCTCCTCGCTCAGAGAGCGAGCCTTCATAGAGCCGGCCACACCAATGATGGCGATACCGATGAGAGTTACTACCACACCAATAATCACCGCAGTGGTTATCGAAGAGGCTTGCCCTGTGAAGAGGGGAGCGAGTATGGTGCCGAGCCCGGCGCATGTGCCAAGGGCTATCGACTGGCCGAGAGCCACACCGAGATAGCGCATTGAGAGCCCGAAAGTGAGTCCACCCACACCCCACAGGATACCATAGAAGATGGTCATGAATGTGGCCTTGGGGTCGGCAGAGAAGAGTTCGAAGAGCGAATGACCTTCAGGGACAGCAAGCAAAGCACCCAGAAACGGGAGCAGAAGCCAAGCGAAGAAGCCCTGCACAATCCAGTAGCTCTCCCAGCTCCAGGAGCGGATCTTGTTGATGGGGACGTAGCAACTCGATTGGCAGAAGGCTCCGACAGCTATTATAAGTAGACCGAGAAATATCATCAGCGCTTGGAAGTTACTTCTTTTTCATACTTCTCAACGGCGGCGAGATAATCCTCACCTACGGGCACATTGTTCTTGAGGCAGAACATGTCGTAGACAGCGTTCCAGGGGAGGTTCTTGCACTCCTCGAGCAGTGCGAGGCGCTGGAACTTCTTGTCGTCGAGCTCATATTTGCGCAGGGTTGCCAGAGGCTCGAGAAGAGCGCGGATCATACATTTCTGTGCGGCACGGCTACCGATCACATATGCACCGATACGGTTGAGAGTGCCATCGAAGTAGTCAAGACCATAGTGAACTCGATTGAGCGCGCCGGCGCGAACGATTTCGCTGAATAGGTCAAGAGTGGGATCGTCCATGATAGTAACATGGTCAGAGTCCCAACGGATGGGGCGCGATACGTGGAGCATCAGTTCAGGTACGTAGAGGAGCATGGCTGACACCTTGTCGGCAACACTTTCGGTGGGGTGGAAGTGGCCGGTATCGAGGGTGATCATCATATTGTTTTTAGCTGCGTAAGCGGTGTAGAAGTCGTTGGAGCCTACGGTGTAGCTTTCGAGACCGATACCAAACACCTTCGACTCTACGCAGTCTTTCATCCAATCATAACGATGTTCGAAGATCTGGTCGAGAGAGTCCTTGAGGAGTTCGCGATACATATAGCGGTTGACAGTGATATCTTTTGAACCATCGTGAACCCATGTGTTCATGATACAGGGATCCTGCTGAGCTTCACCGATAGCCTGCGAGATGGCACGGCAACGCTTTGAGTGCTCGATCCAGAAATCGCGGATACCCTTGTCAGGATTGGAGAGGGAAAGGTCGCCGCTCTTTGAGTGAGAGAATGAGGTAGAGTTGAAGTCGAGTTTGATATCGTTGGCTTTGCCCCAGTCAATCCAGCTCTGGAAATGCTCAACGGTGCACTCGTCGCGATCCACGAACTTGCCACCGAAGTCGCCATAAATTTCATGGAGATTGAGACGATGTTTACCGGGAATGAGGCTCATGGAATAGAGGATATCGTTGCGGAGTTCGTCGATATTGCGAGCTTTGCCGGGATAGTTGCCGTTCACCTGGATACCACCGGTGAGAGAGCCACCCTGGTTTTCGAAGCCGGCCACATCGTCGGCCTGCCAGCAGTGCATGCTGAGGTGGAAATCCTGCATAAGGTCGAGCACCTTGTCGGTGTCGACACCGATTGCTGCATAGCGTTCTTTGGCGATTTCATACGCCTTTTTTACTGCGTCTTCTTTCATGATAATGATAAGGAGGTTAAAAAGTTTATGATTTAGTTGGAATTATTTTATTGAAAACCGGGGGGTGAAACCGAGTCGCAGATGGGTAGAAAATGAGTAGAAAACGAATCCGGAATGAATCGAATACGTGTCCCTCACAGATTGCGAAACGGTTTGCGCAGGCCTGTTGCTCAGGAGCGTCAGGAGGGAAGATATGTCTTGGTATCGGTAGAGTTGATGGCAACCCGGCGCATTTCAGCGAGATCCTTCACTTTACCATCTGCGCGAAGTTGGACAAGGACATTGCCGAGTGCGGTCGACTCTGTTGGCCCGGCCACTACAGGGATGCCAAGAGCATCGGCTGTGAGCTGCATGAGGTGGGCATTGAGCGAACCACCACCTATCACATGGAGCACATCGATCTGTTTGGGAGAGAGCTCGCGAAGCCAGCCGAGAACCTCCTTATAGCGCGCAGCAAGACTGCGGAATATCACTCTGACGAAATCGGCAGGAGTCTCGGGCACTCTCTGACCGGTGCGACGGCAATAGTCAGCGATAGCCTCGGTCATCGACACGGGGTTGGCGAAATCAGGATCGTCAGGATTGATGATGCTGTCGATGTCTGACTCGGTATAGAGAGCGCAAAGTGCCGCTACATCCTGAGGCGCATCCTTAAACTCTGTGCGTGAACGCTCGAAGAGCCACATGCCACAGATGTTTTTCAGATAGCGGATAGAGCCGTCAAGGCCCCCTTCGTTGGTGAAATTGTAGGAGAAGCCCTTGTCGTTGATAATAGGTGAGGGTGATTCGATGCCGAGCAGCGACCATGTTCCGCAGCTAAGATAGGCAAAATTGTCGGTCCGGGCGGGGACACCTATCACAGCCGAGGCGGTGTCGTGGCCGGCTACTGCAACAACAGGCACTGCGGAGAGTCCTGTGAATTTTTGAACCGCCGGTGTGAGAGTGCCTATGATGTGACCCGGGTTGACAAGCTTGCCGAAGCGGTCAGCTGAGAGTCCTACCTTCTCGAGAAGCTCATCGTCAAGCTTCCCCGTAGTAGGGTTAAGAATCTGAGAGGTAGACGCTACGGTATATTCAGTCACCGCGTTGCCTGTCAGCATATAGCTGAGGGCGTCGGGGATGAAAAGAATCTTATCGCTTCGGTGGAGGGCATTGTTGGCATCGGTGCTGAGCGTGTGGAGCTGGAAGAGGGTGTTGAAATCCATAAACTGGATACCGGTTTTTTCATAGACCTTCTTTTTAGGCATGCTCTCGCAGAAACGCTCCACGGCTCCCGATGTATGGGGGTCGCGATAGCAATAGGGTAGACCGGCAAGGGTGCCGTCGGGGTGGAAATAAGCCACATCACATCCCCAGGTATCGATACCGATAGAGCGAGCCTCAGCTCCGAGGTCTTCAAGTCGTTTGGCTGCGACAGAGAGACCGGTAAGGATCTCATTGTAGAGTCCCGGAAGGTTCCAGAAAATATGACCTGCCACCGGTAGCATAGGGTGCTTGAAGCGGTGGAGCTCTTCAGTGGTTATCTTCTCGCCATCATATTTTGCAAGGATCAGTCGACCGCTTGTAGCGCCGAGATCCACAGCAATATAGTAGGAATTTTCGTTGGTTGACATTTGACAGGTAATGTATTAGTTTTAAGGAAATATGTCGTATCGTAGAGGTGATGCGTGGCGGTCAATCGAGATGAAACACCTCGGTCAGGGGGACGGTGACGGGTGAATTGTCGGGGTTAACCTCCATGATTTCAGCCATATAGTCCCACCATTTGCGGGTGATTTCATCGGCCGCTTCGGCATCCTGCGAATTTGAGTCACCCTCAACTTCCTGATAGCCGAAAAGGATATTGGTGTCCTTATCCCAGAAAATAGAGTAGTTTTTGACACCAGACTCTTCGATACGTCGCTTCAGCTCAGGCCATAGGGCAGCATGACGGCGCTCATATTCTTTCTCAAAACCGGGTTTGAGGTACATTTTAAAAGCAAATCTTTTCATGGTATTTTTTAGGATATGTGTAAAGTTACTCAATATTTCAGAAAAAGGAGCTGAAAAATCAAAAAATTTATCTTTATTTCACACTCCGGGCCTTCGTGGAGAGTTTTAGCTTGAGCGGTTTGAGTTTGCCCTCGGAGGGGGTGATATATAGTGTTACATCTCCGGCGTCAGGGAGAGAGCGTAGTATCACAGTGGCCTTTCCATCGAATAGATGGCGCGAAGTGGCTGTGTGGAGCTCATCTGAATTGATGTCGCCGTTGATAACACCTACAATCTCAGCGGGTCCTTCGACGCGGAATTGCAGCAGATCATTGGCGCCCGGAGTCTCCCTGTTTTTAGCATCGAGTGCGGCAATGCGGATATGTTGTAGATCCATGCCGTCTGCAAGCCACGATGGGTTGTCGGGTGTGGCAGAGAGTTTTACAGTCGGACCGGTGGTCTCAATCTTATGTCGGGCAATCGGTTGCGAGGATGCATCAGAGTAGGCCACCGCCTCAAGAACACCGGGAGAATATGGGATGCTGTCCCAAAGTATACGGTTGCGTTTAGAGGAGTCCGAACGGTCATTTTTCCTTTTTCCAAGTGATTTACCATTTAGAAGTAGCTCCACCTCGTCAGCATTGGTGAAAGTGTAGAGCTTCAGTTTCGACCCCTCTTTGCGATTCCAATGAGAGGAAAAAGATGTGGAACCGATAGTGACGCCATTCCATTCGGTGTTGTAGTCAGAGTCCTCAATAGCAATTCTCACCATGGGCTCATCTTCCTTATAGAAACTCTTCAGGAAATAAGCCATAGGCTTAGGCTCAAGCGAGATGTCAAACACTCCCTGGGCCCAACCTTTCGCTGGCCACCCATGCGATTCGCCGAGGTAGTCGATCATCCCCCAGTAAGCGAGTCCCACCACCTTATCGAGATCCATGTCAAAATAGTTGGGTCCCATGCCGGATGTGTTTGCCTCACTCTGATAGAATATCATGTTGGGGAAACGGCGTGAGTCGCCGGGGAAATACATATACCTATAATTATAGGATGCTATATCTGTAGCGAGAGCAAGAGGCGCCGGCAGACTGTCGGTGAAATGATTTCTCCCCCGAGGGTGCATTGCCACAGTGGAAAGGCGAGTGCCGTCGTAACGGTCGAGAAGTTGCTTCTGCAGTCGGTAGGGGGTCACTCCCCAATCATTGAACGGGAGGTCGGAGATTAGCTGAAGCTCGTTGCCGAGACTCCAGAGGATCACCGAGGGATGATTGCGGTCGCGGCGCGCCCACTCGGCGACATCGTGTTGCCACTGCTCTGTCCAATCCTTGCGTCCACCGGCAAATTGAGTTTTCCACTTGTCGTAGAGTTCGTCGACAACGAGTATGCCATAGCGGTCGCAGAGATCGAGAAACGATTTGCTGTAAGGGTTGTGGGAAGTGCGGATATGGTTGAATCCGAAATCC
The DNA here is from genome assembly GCA_964619395.1 of uncultured Staphylococcus sp. Classification (GTDB taxonomy): domain Bacteria; phylum Bacteroidota; class Bacteroidia; order Bacteroidales; family Muribaculaceae; genus Duncaniella. The sequence goes on from CAZUEY010000005.1 coordinate 44,253, forward strand.
TTTAGGAGTTTGATCCGTTTCTCCATTGCAGAAGGGTAGGCTGCCGCTCCGAGTGCTCCCAATGTATGATGGTTGGCAATACCTTTGAGCGTCACCTTCCGGCCATTAAGTTTGAATCCAAATTCGGGGGAAAATTCGATAGTGCGGATGCCGAAATTCTCTGTCACCTCATCGGCCATAGATCCATCCTGACGCAGAAGGGTGAGATGAAGGGTATAGAGAGCTGGATCGTCGATATCCCAACGGTGAGGAGAGGGTAGCGAGATGCTGTCAATAAGATGTTCGCGTATCTTTTGAGAACGATAGTTACGAATGCTTTTCACTTCGTCGTAGACACTATTACCCTCAGGCCCGGTGATATTCACTCTGACCTTTATGCTGTCAGGGCGATGGTTTGATGCTATTTCCCCCTCAATGACTATCACGGCCTCATCGTCAGTAACAATGGGAGTCGTAATCTTCAATGGATTGCGGGTGAAATAGTGACGGGGGTCAGCAATAGTTATCAGGTTGACATCGCGATAGAGTCCGCCTCCGGTATACCAACGAGAGTTTTCAGGTGCTCCGGTATCGGCTCTTACGGCTATCAGATAATCCACGCCCGGCTTGAGTTTACCGGTAAGATCCACTTCAGTGCCAAGATAACCATAATCGGTGCCACCAATTTTCTCTCCGTTGAGATAGATATCGCCGGTAAGCATGATCCCTTCAAAATCAAGGAGCAATCGCTTGGAGGCTTGAGCAGAATCAACATAGAGAGGCTTGACATACCACCCGGTGCCCATCTCTTTGAATCCTCTTGAGCTCAGGCGGCTCTTCACGTTGGCAATCTGGTTGTCGGTGTCGGCCTTCTCATCCTTGCCCGGAGGAACCCATGGCTGGGATATTTGAAAATCGTGGGGAAGGTTTACCCTCTGCCAAGAGGAGTCTGTAGGGAGAGAAACCGGAGGCTCAGCCAAATCACCCCGGTGAAAAAACCATCCTCGATTCCACGACTCAACGCCTCGGCCGCTGTCGGCGAAGGCGTTGAAGCATATCAGGATGGATAATATGAGTAATATTCGGTGAATATTCATTTGTAGAATCAAGGAGTGGGAGAAAATTATTTCTCACGCATGAACACATTGATAGGTGTGCCGTGGAAGTCCCAGTTTTCCCTTATTTTATTTTCGAGATATCGCCGGTATGGCTCCTTCACCCACTGTGGGAGATTGCAGAAGAAGATGAAGGTGGGGATGGGTGCATCTTTGAGCATGGTGATATATTTGATTTTCACAAATTTTCCCTTATTTGCAGGTGGCGGATAAGCAGCGATCGCTTCCTGCATCACGGTGTTGAGCTGCGATGTGGGCACTATTCGCTTGCGGTTTTGATACACCTGGAGAGCAGTTTCGAGCACCTTGAAAATCCTCTGTTTTGTAAGGGCTGAGGCAAAGATGATGGGGAAGTCAACGAAAGGCGCGAAGCGCTGGCGGATGGCATCTTCGTAGTGCTTGATAGCCTCTTTCGATTTGTCCTGAACAAGATCCCATTTATTGACCACTACCACGAGACCCTTCTTGTTTCGCTGGATGAGGGAGAAGATGGACACATCCTGCGCTTCAATGCCGCGCGTAGCGTCTATCATAAGGATGCAGACATCAGAGGCTTCGATAGCTCGGATGGAGCGGATCACCGAATAGTATTCGATATCCTCATGCACCTTGGTCTTTTTACGGATACCGGCAGTGTCGACAAGATAAAAGTCGAAGCCGAATTTATTATAGCGCGTATATATGGAGTCGCGGGTGGTTCCGGCCACGTCGGTGACTATATGGCGCTCCTCGTCGATGAAGGCATTGATGAGGGATGACTTTCCGGCATTCGGACGCCCTACGATAGTGATTTTGGGGATATTCTCAAGCTGCTCCTCCTCGCTCTCATCTTTGGGAGGCATTTTGGCCACAACCTCATCAAGCAGATCGCCGGTGCCGTAGCCGCTCACTGCCGAAACCCCGATAGGGTCTCCCAGTCCGAGGGAGTAAAATTCAGAGATATTATAGAGCGAATCACCGGTATCGACCTTGTTGGCTACAAGAATTACAGGTTTGGAGGATCGGCGCAATATCTGTGCCACCTGATCGTCGAGATCGGTGACACCGTTGGAGGCATCGACCACGAAGAGGATTTCATCGGCTTGCTCAATGGCAAGTTGAACCTGCTTGTTGATTTCATTTTCGAAGATATCTTCGCTGTTCACTACCCAGCCACCGGTGTCGACAAGAGAAAACTCCTTGCCGTTCCAGTCAACCTTGCCATACTGGCGATCGCGGGTAGTGCCCGCTTCCTCGTTGGTGATTGCAGTGCGCGACTGCGTTAGTCTATTGAATAATGTGGATTTACCTACATTTGGTCTACCCACTATAGCTATCATTTGTCCCATAGATTGATGATTTATACAAGCCATTGGCTTGCCCTTGGTGCAAATTTAACAAAAATTTTCTAATCGCCCAAAAGCTTTTCTCCAGAGGGATGCCAAAGTTTGAAGGATTTCACAAACATTTACACCCCCGACACATGAAGATTGAGCGAAAAAGCTACTCACCGGATTCAGGTGAGTAACTCGAAAGGTCACTTAACCATGCTGATCTCAGCAGGTCTTCTTATCCATGTAGGGGTTGAGACGGTGCCAGTCGGCAATCGGGGGTATGATACCCATCTCTATCACCTCGTCGCGGAGTTTACAGAGGTGCTGGTAGCTCTTTTCAAGTTCCTTTTCCTCCTCTTCATTACCTGCGAAAGGTTTGCAGCTGACACCATCTTTCCCGATGGTAGTCTCCATGGCCATCATGATATGATGGAAACGATCGTTGTTGACATAGGTGCCGGCAGGCCAGCGGAAAGGTTTGCCCCCCATGGCTGCTGCTATCATCTCTATTGCGAGATATGCAGGGCTCTGGAACGAAGAACGGCCGCGGAGGTCTATGATATTCTTACCCCCCTGAATCACTCTCTGCTTCAAATTCAACCAATCTTCGAGCGGCAGACGAGGTGTGCCGATGATTTCGGTAAGTGGCTTGCCGTCGACAGTGGTTGTGGAGGCAAAGACAGCCATCTGCTCGCCGTGGCCACCGTAAGTGCGGCTGTTGACAATTTCGTCGGCAGGGATGTGGAGATACTTCGAGAGCTCGCTGCGCAAACGTGTGCTATCGAGGGCGGCGAGAGTCGTGACCTTTGAGGGTTCAAGTCCCGAATAGAGCAGGGTGATGAGGCCGGTGATGTCGGCGGGGTTAAAGATGACTACGATGTGGCGGACATCAGGACAATACCGGGCCACATCTTTGCCAAACTGCTCTGCGATCTGAGCATTGCCTTTCAGGAGATCTTCGCGGGTCATGCCTGCTTTGCGGGCGGCGCCACCCGAAGAGACTATAAACTTGGCGTCGGTCAGTGCTTCGGCTATATCTGAGGTAAAAGTGATGTTAACATCTTCAAAACCACAATGGTAAAGCTCTTCAACGACACCTTCAAGTGCGGGTGCGTAAGGGTCGTAGAGACAAAGGTTGGGAGTCAGATGCATCATGGCTGCTGTTTGTGCCATGTTTGATCCTATCATGCCGGCAGCTCCTACGATCACAAGTTTTTCGTTTGTCAGAAATTCCATATTGTTATCTGTTTTTTGAATAATTTTCCAAAAAGTATGAGGTTTCAAATGTTCAACCTACACTTTTATAACAATAATTCAAACCTAAAGGTTGAAACTGCTGATGAGGATTTATGAAGTGAACTCCTTGGAAAACTTCAACAGATAGTCAGTTTATCCGGAGATACAAAAAATCATAGCAGAGGGAGTGTGGAGAATCTGAAAAAGTGAGTAATTTTGCACACTGAAATGCAGATGAAGCGAATCATGGAGCGTAAAGCCTCAAATCAAGAATCGCGTCCTAAGGAGCGGCTTTGGAATTCCAACTATTGCAGGGCAATGATTGGCAATTTCATGCTGTTCTTCTCTTTCTATCTTCTTACACCATTGCTCCCAATCTATCTTGATTCGCAGTTCAGCGCCGATAAGGATATGATAGGGCTTGTTTTGTCCGGTTATGTGGTGGCGGCGCTTGTGGTGCGACCCTTCAGCGGGTTTATTGTAGATAGTTTCAACCGCAAAAAGGTGCTGATGCTCTGTTTTTTCGTCTTCTTTATCTGTTTTACGGGCTATGTTGGAGCGGGGAGCATACTGATGTTTGCGATTGTGCGTACACTCCATGGCTTGCCCTTTGGCGCTACAACTGTGGCCAACAGCACGGTTGCAATCGATGTCCTCCCATCGTCGAGACGCAACGAAGGGGTTGGCTTCTATGGACTCAGCAATAATCTCGCAATGGCTATTGCACCCTCGGCGGGAATCTATATTTACTCGCTCACCGGTAACTTCATCACGCTTTTCTGGATCTCGACCGCTGTGGCTTTCCTCGGATTCTACGTGGTTAGTACCATCAAGGTGCGCCATAGGCCACCGGTGGCAGGGAAGCCACATCTTAGCATGGACCATTTCTTCCTCAACCGAGCCTGGCTCATGGCTATAAATATCCTTCTATTTGGACTTTGCTGGGGTGTGATGAGCAACTATGTGGCTATCTACAGCAAGGAGGAACTGGGGATTACTGACGGTACCGGTATCTTCTTCGCACTCCTGTCGATGGGACTTTTCGTGTCGCGACTCTATGGCGCTAAATCGCTGCGAATGGGACGCCTTACTCAAAATGCACTTCAAGGAGCATCGATAAGTTCCGTTGGTTTCACCCTATTTGCGCTCGCTCCGGGTGTCTGGGCCTACTATCTCTCGGCTGTGATGATAGGTCTCGGCAACGGCAGAATGTATCCCGCGTTTCTAAATATGTTTATAAATGTGGCACGTCACGACCAGCGGGGAACCGCCAACTCATCTATCCTCACTTCCTGGGATAGCGGCATGGGGCTTGGAATACTCTTAGGGGGTGTGCTCTCGGAATATGTAAGTTATTCGGCGGCCTTCTGGGCAACGGCTGTCTCACAGGTCAGCGGCACCCTTCTGCTATTGTTTTTCACACGGCGTTTCTACATGGAGCGTCGTCTGGACGGATGATTTCGGGCAGAGCCCGCTCAGGGCTGCCACAGGGTGAACTTTTTGATAATTTTTGCCGTTATAATTTATAGATTCTTACAAATTTCATCACATCAGTACGGGAAGACCCGCTGCATCATTTATCTCACGCGACAACTATTTTTTTGATATATCATGGCAGTAACCGCAAGCTCATCGACCGAAAGTCTTGGAGTGCAACCCGTGGGGAAACTCCTGCTGCAATATTCTGTTCCGGCAATCATAGCGAGTGTCGCCACTTCGCTCTACAATATAATCGACAGTATCTTCATAGGGCGTGGAGTCGGGCCTATGGCAATCGCCGGTCTGGCCATCACATTCCCGCTGATGAATCTGGTGGCAGCTTTCGTGATGCTTATCGCTGCCGGCGGTGCAACTATAACCTCAATCTTTTTAGGACAGAAAAACTATTCAAGAGCAACCGATGTGGTCAACAATGTGTTTACCCTCTGCTTGCTCCACTCTATAGTGTTTGGAGGCCTGACGCTTTTATTTCTCGACGATATCCTCTACTTCTTCGGGGCGACTGCCGACACCATCTCCTATGCCCGCGAGTTTATGGAAGTGATTCTCTACGGCACCCCTATAAGCTATGTGTTCATAGGACTTAACAACCTCATGCGAGCCACCGGCTATCCGCGTAAAGCTATGATTTCGGCATTGATTTCTGTCGTTGTCAATCTCGTCTTGGCCCCTATCTTTATTTTTACTCTCGATTTTGGTATCAGAGGGGCTGCCTGGGCAACAGTGTTGGGGCAGTTTGCTGCGTTTATCTGGGTGCTCTCCCATTTCCTTTCCAGAAAAAGTTCTATCCACTTCAAGCGCCACAATCGATGGCTCACAGGGTCGATCATCCGACGTATCTATGCTATAGGATTGTCACCGTTTTTGATGAATGTGTGCGCCTGCGTGGTGGTGATATTCATTAACCACGCACTCCTCGAGTATGGAGCCGCAGAGGGTAATCTCGCAGTTGGGGCATATGGCATCCTCAACCGTACCACTATGTTCTTTGTCATGATAGTGTTTGGTGTAACCCAAGGTATGCAGCCAATTTTGGGATATAATATAGGTGCCAATCAGTTTAGCCGCGTCAAGCGTGTGCTTCGGTTGGGCATCTGGATTGGTGTGGCAATCACTTGCGTGGGATGGATTGTCAGCGAAGGCTTCCCCGATGTAGTTTCGGCCCTCTTCACCACTGACGAAACACTCATCCGTATAGCCCGCGAGGGATTCCGCGTGTATTTCATCTGCTACCCGGTGGTTGGTTGTCAGATTGTGATTCAAAACTTCTTCCAGAGTGTAGGCAAACCACAGCTCTCGATATTTCTCTCGCTCACGCGTCAGCTTTTATTCCTCATCCCCTTCCTGGTAGTCTTTCCCCGCTATTGGGGTGTGGACGGAGTGTGGGCTTCGATGGCCGGAAGTGATATCATTGCCTTCATATTTGCAATTGTCACTCTCTGGTGGTGGATGGGTCACACGATGAAGAAAATGGAAACAAACTATAGAAACTCCAGATAGAGATGCAGACTACTATAGAACTGAGGGTAGCACCCCGCACGGCTGCCGATGAAAATTTACTGAAGGTTGAGGCTTCGACGCGCCTCGGAGTCGATGTCAATCGAATACGCCACATCAGAATTGTGCGCCGCTCTATAGATGCACGGCAACGCCGGGTGATGGTCAATCTCTCGCTGAAGGTCTACCTTGACGAAAAGCCTGAGTCAATTTCTATAGTCGAGCCTGTAGATTATAAGAAGTTGCCCTCTGATGCTAAAAGTGTGATAGTGGTTGGCGCCGGGCCTGCCGGTCTGTTTGCAGCTCTTAGGTTGATTGAGTTAGGGGTGCGCCCCATCATCCTCGAAAGGGGGAAGGATGTTGATTCCCGACGTAAGGATATGGCTGATATCGCTCGCAAAAATGTTGTGGATCCGGACTCCAACTATTGTTTTGGCGAGGGTGGTGCCGGTGCCTATTCCGATGGTAAACTCTACACTCGTTCGAAAAAGCGCGGGTCGGTTGAGAAGGTCCTCAATATCCTTGCCATGCATGGAGCGCCGGAGGATATCCTCGTGGATGCCCATCCACATGTGGGCACCGATAAGCTCCCTGATGTCATAAAATCAATACGCAATACCATAATCCATTGTGGAGGGGAGGTGAGATTCCAAACTCGTGTCACCGATCTTATATTGGAGGGCGACAATGTCAAAGGAGTCATTCTTGCCGATGGCCGAGAGTTACGCGGCCCGGTGATACTTGCCACAGGCCATTCAGCCCGCGATGTCTATCGTATGCTCCATAGGCTCGGAGTAGAGATGGAGCCTAAAGGACTTGCTGTTGGAGTGCGCCTTGAACACCCTCAGAAGCTCATTGACTGCATTCGTTACCACTCGAAAGAGGGGAGGGGAAAGTATCTGCCGGCGGCAGAGTATTCACTCCTGACTCGTGTTGACGGAAGGGCTGTCTATTCCTTCTGTATGTGTCCGGGTGGTTTCATTATTCCCGCGGCCAGCGAAGACGGGCAGTTGGTGGTCAATGGTATGTCACCTTCAAACCGTGGCACCCGGTGGGCCAATTCCGGTATGGTGGTTGAGTTGCTACCTGATGATGTCAAAGTTGCTGAAGGGGAGGATGAGACTCTCAAGATGATGCACTATCAGGAGAAAATCGAAAAATCTTTTTGGCAGGAGGCAGGCAAGAGCCAAAACTCGCCGGCGCAGCGAATGAAGGATTTCGTTGAGGGGAAGGCCTCCCGCGACCTCCCTCCCACCTCGTATGCTCCCGGGATTCATCCAGCCCGTATGGACAAACTTTTGCCCATGGGAATAGCGAGGAGACTACAAAAGGGGTTTGAGGAGTTTGGAAAGAAAAACAAGGGATTTCTCACCAACGATGCTGTTTTGATCGGGGCAGAGACCCGCACTTCGTCCCCTCTGAGGATTTCGCGCGACAGCGAAACACTATCCCACATCCGCATCCATGGTCTCTTCCCGTGCGGGGAAGGGGCTGGTTATGCCGGAGGTATTGTGTCAGCCGCTATCGATGGCGACCGCTGTGCCGAAGCTGCAGCCTCTTTTTTGAAAGAGGAATCACTGACTCGTCCCTAATCGACGCATCCTTTCCGGAAGTCACTTATGGGCAAGCTCTTTTCTACATTTACCAAAATCGCTCCATTTTCTTCCCATTTTGGAATACCGTTTTGAGCGTATGTTACTCGAAAATGATTAAGGGAGTAAAAAAGCGACACCCTTTTTTCATCAAATTTGATTATTCCGCCGGCTTTTAAGCAGTAGTAATTTTGCATCTGAAAAAATACAGGATGCAAAGTGGCTTTTATTGTCAGCAATATACATGAAAATCTTTTCCGCTTCTCTCTCAGGGAGGTTATAATGACATTTGTCCTCCTCCTTGCGATAGAGGTCGAAGGTGCTACCCCAGAGAGAAGCCTTCTGGCGGTTGACAGCATTATGACTGATTCGATCGCTGAGGTGGTGGTGACTGCGCGCGAGGTGCGCCATGCTTCGAGTGCTTCGCTCATCTCCCGCCAAGCCATGAAGCATCTCCAGCCTTCAAGTTTCTCCGATCTGCTCGAACTCCTCCCCGGAGGTGTCAGTAAGGATCCGGAAATGGGGAGCTTCAACAGTATCTCGCTCCGCGAAGCTTCCGGGATCACACCTACAGCTGACTATGCTACTTCGGCTCTTGGCACATCGTTTGTGGTCGACGGTATACCTCTATCAACAGGGGGCTCCATGCAATCTACTCCCGATGCCTCACAGACTTCCCGCCAATCAGTTGGGAAGGGGGTCGACATGCGTTCACTCTCTACTGACGATATAGAGACAGTTGAGATTGTCCGCGGTATACCTTCGGTGGAGTATGGAGAGCTCACCTCAGGACTTGTAAACATTAAGCGCAAGAGTGGGGTGAGCCGGCTTGAAATGCGTTTCAAGGCTGACACCCAGAGCAATCTATTCTATATTGGCAAGGGGTTTGCGATGCCCTCTGACAGGTGGACGATTAACGCCGGTGTAAGTTGGCTTGATTCGAAGATCGACCCTCGCAACAATCGCGAAAATTTCAAGCGTCTCAATGCATCGCTACGCAGCGAGAAGCGATGGATGTCTTCTTCTACTGACCTCTCCTGGAACTCCTCACTCAATTATATCGGCACTTTCGAGCATGACGATGCCGACCCTGACCTTACGGTCAATAATACTATCGACTCCTACCGGAGCGACAATCACTCCTTGTCATGGAACAACATTCTGACACTCCGCATCCCGGCGCTGAGAAATGTTGGAAAGGTAAACTTCCATTCAGGGGTGAGTTATGCTTCCGAAAAGCTTCATCAACAAAAGCATGTAGCGTCCTCGCGCATCATGCCGCTGCCTGTTTCCACTACTGAAGGGAGTAATTATGTGGGCTACCTGCCAATGTTATATCTCGCGGATTATCAGGTTGACGGTCGACCGTTAGAAGTTTTTACAAAACTCTCGGCAAATTTCCTTTTCGCGACTCCGTGGCTGACGGCCACTCTCAAAGGAGGCGCGGAGTGGAAGATGAGCAAGAACTTCGGCCATGGTCCGATCTACGACCTGACTCGCCCTATAAATCCTTCCAACAATTCGCGTCCACGATCATTCAGAGAGATACCCGCTGTGCATCAGCAATCAGCGTATTTGGAGAGTGAGGATAAGTTCTACATCGGTAGGCAGCAGTTGACTTTTACTCTTGGTTTGCGCGAGACTTCGCTCCTGAACCTCGACAGAAAGTATACCCTCCACAATCATCTATATCTCGACCCTCGAGTCAACCTTGTGTGGAATCCTGCTACCACTAATGCCGGGGGCTTCCCGATAGTATGGGAGGTGGCCGCAGGTGCCGGCTTCCATACCAAAATGCCTGTGACAGCTTATTTATACCCCGAAAAACTCTATTCTGACTTTGAGCAGCTCAACTACTATCACAACGAGGAGCGATTTAGGGTGATGAACGTGAAGACCTATGTGGAAGATATGACAAATTATAGTCTTAAGGCAGCCCGAAATTTCAAGTGGGAGCTCAGAGGAGATGTCAGCTATCGCGGCAACCGCCTGTCTGTCACATTCTTCCGGGAAAATATGAAGGATGGCTTCAGGTCTACGGGCTTTATCCACACCTATACCTATAATAGCTATGATGCCTCAGGGTTTGATCCTTATGCTTCCGGTGTAGCACCTTCGATAGATTTCCTCCCTTTCACTGAGGAGAGATATCTCGCAGTTCGCAGTAAGATTACCAATGGTAGCCGTACGCTCAAGGAGGGAATCGAATATAGTTTCCAGTCGCTCCGTCTACCTAATGTCAACACCCGCCTTACCATTACCGGTGCATGGTTCCGCACCACAAATACCAACAGCCAACCTCTCTGGTATAAACCTTCTATCATTGTCAATAACCGCGAGTTGCAATATATAGGTCTTTATAACGACCGTGACGGAAGCCGCTATGAGAGTGTAAATACCAACTTCCTGCTTGACACCGACATTCCCCGGCTCAACCTCAACTTCTCGATAGGTGTGCAGAATCTTTGGTTCACTTCGCGTCAGACACTCTTCCGCGATGGTGTTCCGGTAAAATATATGTCGCCCGATGGCGAAATCCACACTTTTGATGCCTCAGCTCTCTCTGATCCCTACCTTTCACAGCTTATTAGAAAATTTTCCTCCTCAGCCTTCGACAAGATGAAGGTGCCCTCGTCAACAACCATCAACTTCAAAGCCACCAAAAGTTTCTGGAAAGAGCGCATATCGTTGGCAGTCTACGTCAACCGTCTTCTCACGATAGAGCCTGACTACAAGCGTTATGAAGTAACTATCAGAAGATATTCTTCACCTTATTTCGGTATGGAACTCAATATGAAATTTTAAAAAACTAAATAACAATCAACACAATGAAAACCAATCGTTTCTCAGTAAAGCCGATGCTTTCGGCAATCTTTGTTACAGCTCTGCTCGGCTGCGTATCATGTTCTGACGACGACAGCTCTGTCTCAAACTATCAGGTGGATCTCACAGAGCAACTCCCTGATGGTGTCCCTGCGGGCTATTCCGTGAAGTCAGGCAAGATTTCATGTCATGAAATCAACACCGGAGTAGACTATCTATTCTCACTTCCTTCGGCTGTTGCCCCCTCGCTCCCGGCCGGAACCTACGATGTCGATGCCACTATGGTGGTGACATATCCCGGCGAAGACACTGAACATACTTTCCGTGCAGTTTCCCGCCAGCAGGTCGTTAGCGCCAACGGGCAGTCTATCAATCTCGCATGGTTCCATTTCAACCCGACAAACACTCTCGTTTTTGGCGAAATCTACTTCACCGGTTCCCCAAATGCAGCCGGGACAGGAGGTCTCTACGACTCCTATTTCACTATCTACAATAATTCAGACCAGGTGCAATATGCAGATGGCATCGCAATTGTGGAGAGCAAATTTGTCAACACTTCCACCGACAGGATCCTCACTGCAGCCAACCTGCCGGAAGCAAATTTCACCGTGCAGACTGTCTATGTGATTCCCGGCAACGGCACGGATGTCGAAATCAAGCCGGGAGAGTCAGTGAAAATTGTTGATCAGGCGATCGACTGGGGTGCTCAGGTAAGCGGAGCTCTGAATCATACTGATGCAGATTTTGAATGGTATGATGAAGTGACCACCGGCACTATCCGCGACACAGACAACCCTTCTGTTCCCAACCTTGACAAGTGGTTCAGCTACTCTAAGACCATTTGGCTCCCCTCAAACCAGTGCAACCGTTCCTATGCCCTCGTGCGCTTCCCCGCAGGGACAACCGCTGAAAGTTTCCTTGCCTCACAGAAGGGTGACTACGAATATGTCAATGCCGTAACGGGAACGACTCTCGCCGGCACCAACGCTTATCTCATTAAACATGAGTGGATACTCGACGGTGTTAACCTTTGCACTGTTGAAGGGTTTACCACCTCTGCGCTCCCTGCTTCAATTGATGCAGGCTATGCAGCGATTTCCGATAAGAAGACAGATAAAAATCGTTTTGGCCGCAAATTCTCTCGCCGTCAATCCGGCCAGTCGGCTGCCGGCAACATCATATTGATGGATACCAACGATTCTGCTTCTGATTTTGAAGTGGTTTCAGCAAAGTGAATTTTGAAATCGACACGGAAAGATGACAGGTAGGATTACAACAGCGGTAGCCTCGGCGGTGTGCTTCATGCTCAATGCCACTGCTCAGGCGGCGATTACCCCTGAGCGTATCAGTGAACTGCACACCTTATCGTGGCAGCAACATTCCATCTTCCGCGAGGCTAATCCGGCCACCATGCTACTGCTCGATTCTCTCTCTATTTCCTCTGCAGCTATGGGGGGTGACTGGTCTCTTTCAGGCACCCCCTATAGGGTGGAGGAGGGGAGAGGAGAAACCAGGCTCTCCCTCTCGGCGGCTTCCTACCAGCATTTAAGCTCTGGAAACGCCGTGTGGGGGGAGGCCGGGTTTTCTACAGCTAATGTCCGCGATGTCAAGTGGTGCGACTGTCTCGAATATGAAAGAGTTGCGCCATATATTCTTGGAGATGAGGTGGGTGGGAATCTCAGCACGCGCCGATATAGTTTTGCCGGTGGATATGCTTTCCACACCCGCGCCTGGCTCTTAGGACTTAGTGGTGCCTATCGAGCAGAAATCGGTTACCGCAATCGCGATCCGCGTCTTAAAAGTATCGTTTCCGACTTGTCTCTTGCTCTTGGGGCAGCAAGATATATCAACCGAGGTTACACTCTCGGGGTGAGCGCTGCCTTCAATCTCTATCGGCAGAATTGCGACATCGATTTCTATAATCCACTCAACGACATCAACACCTACACACTCACCGGCCTCGGTTCATACTATCCGCGATTCATGGGTAACACAAATAAAAACAGTGGCTATGAATCCACTGGGGGATCTTTCTCCTTACAGTGGCAACCGGTTGGGAGTGAGGGCTTTTACGCTCTCACCTCTTTTCGTTTTTACAAGATGGAGCAACGGCTGCGCAACTATAACAATCTCACACTCGGCTACACATCCAATTCTTCCATTCATATCTCGGCCGCTTACGGCTTGAGATTAGATAAACTGCGCATGTCTCCCGGCTTGTCGGCCACTTTCTTCAACCGTAAAGGCACTGAAAATATTTTTGGCTCAGCCGAGGGCGCGAGTTTCGATCCTATCGGTACCCGCTCACCTTACAGGCGAAGATTTTCCACCCTCCGGCTCTCTGTTCCGGTTGAGTATAGCCTCGGGAGCTCGCTTTTCTCACTATTAGCTGAAGTTGCTTATACCAATGATGCTGAGACTCTTAACCAACCTGTCAGAAAAGTATCTGCCGATAAGCTATCCCCTGCTCTCACTATTGGCTTCACCCGGAGATTCGGCGAAAAATGGTTGATGGAAAGCTCTCTTGGAGCAGAGTGGTCTCAGCCTCTAAGCGAAACTATCTCGCTCTCTGACCTTGCTGATGATTCTCTCGGCGATGCTGTCCGCTCCAACGCGGCGATGCTTACATCCCGTCATGTAGGCGCTGAGATGAAGTTGGGTATCACACGTTTTCTACGGAAAGGGATAGCTATTAGTCTCGCGGCATATGCGGGCACGGTGCGTTACAAGGCTCTTTCTACCGAGAGGCGTGCCGGAGTGAGTGTCGGAGTGATATTTTAAATAAGTAACTTAAAATTAATGATATTATTCTCAAAGTAACTGTTAAAGTGAATCTTTTATACTCTCTCGCATATAGCATAAATTGATTTTCAACAGCTACATAACAAATAGTTACAACAAAATGGATAAAGAATCAGTAATCTCGGTCAAAGGCCTTTCGCAGCGCTATGGCAATGGCCGTCTGATCTACGACGACCTAAGTTTCGAGGTGCCAAAGGGGAGAATCCTTGGCTTACTCGGAAAGAATGGCACCGGAAAAACCACTACTATCAATATTCTCATGGGCTACCTACGTCCATTGAGAGGGGAGTGCCGGATATTCGGCGAAGATATCACTTCGCTCTCCTCGGCAACTCGCTCAAGAATCGCACTGCTCATTGAGGGGCACGTACAATACTCGTTCATGACTATTAGCGGTATCGAGAAGTTCTACTCTAAATTCTATCCGCGCTGGAATCGCGAGGCATATTATGAACTGATGAAGAAGCTCCAGGTTTCAGAAGGGCAGAAGATTGCCTCGATGTCGTGCGGACAGAGATCGCAGGTAGCGCTCGGTCTGATCCTCGCCCAGAATGCTGATCTTCTTGTGTTGGATGATTTTTCACTCGGCCTTGATCCCGGTTACCGACGGCTCTTTATCGACTATCTCCGCGAGTTTGCCAAAGCCGAGGAGAAGACGGTGTTTATGACTTCACATATCATCCAGGATCTCGAACGACTCATTGATGACTGCATTATACTTGACTATGGCAAGATTCTCACTCAAATGCCGATCAAGAAACTTCTCACTGAATTCGTACACTATCGCTTCCATACACCCTCTGATGCCACTGCTTTTGAAGCAGGTGAAGGTTTTTTTAATCCTACAAAGATTAAAAACGATGCCGAGCTTTTCTCTTTCGCCCCTGAAGAGGAGGTGAAGGCAGAACTCAACAGGCTCGGGGTGGAGTATAGTGGTTTCACCCGTGAGGAGATGTCGCTCGAAGATGCCTTTATAGGATTGACAGGTAAATATTGACCAATAATTTTTTGAAGATGGAAAAAGCGATTATATATAAAGAATGGCTCAAGACAAAGGTGATTTTCTTCATTTCGCTTGCTCTCGGTATAGCTTTGGCTCTCTATGCAGTCATCATGATGAACAGGCTTATTGAGCTGAAAGGTGTGGAGCATCTTTGGCTGATTATGCTTCTTAAAGATAATAGTTTCATTGATATTATGAAGTATCTGCCCACCGTGATAGGCATTGCTGTGGGCGCAGGGCAGATGCTTCCGGAGATGTCACAGAAGAGGCTCAAGCTTACCCTCCATCTCCCTTATTCGCGTAACCGCCTCGTGGCTCTGATGCTGCTGGCCGGAGTGGGAGAACTCTTGGTTATCTATCTTACGCAGATTGCAATTCTCGGCATCTATGATTCCACAATCCTCCCGGGGGAATTGGTTCGCAGGGTACTTCTTACGGCATTACCCTGGTATTTTGCGGGATTTACAGCCTATCTTTTTGTGGTCTCCATCTGCCTTGAGGGCACAAAGTTGCGTCGCATTTTGCTCGCACTACTCGGTTTGGCGGTGGTGATGGTCTATTTCCTTCAACCCATTCCGGAAGCTTACAACTGTATGGCTCTCATGCTGATTCTGCTCTGCGTGTTGCTCACGATACTTACTTATGGTTCAGTGCTCCGCTTCAGGGAGGGCCGCTATGACTGAAGGGCATTCCTTACCACGATATCTGCAAATCACCATGTAATACTTTCTACTGCAACTCATAGCGTAACACCCTTTGCAATAACAACTTCACTTTGCAATTATGAAAAAGATTTATCTGATATTCCTTTGCCTGCTCAGTGCATTGATACTTGCCTGGTTTCTGCCCTGGCTGTATTCCATCATATTCCCCTCTGCTTCCAATGATCCTTTTCTTGCTTTTTCTCCCGTGAATGAGCAATTTATTGCTACCGACAATCTCGGAGAGGGGAAGACAGACATTTTTACCCTGAAACCTGACGGGTCGCGGGGCGAGACTTTGACTCGCGAGGAGCGTGACTCCCTGCTTCCTCAGATTTATTTCACTCAACTTGTGGCTGCTGAAAAGCTACCGGACACCATCGCCGGAAAGGAGGTTTCAATCCCTGTGCTCAAACATGGTCAGTGGGTGTTCTCCTCCCATCCCCGCGACCTTAATAAGGTTATGCCTGAGGTGCACCTCATTATGGAGTCGATGCCTGAGAGAATCGATCTTGAGGACCCTGACGAGGTTTTCACACTCAATAATAAGGTAGAATTCATCAGAATATCAGACGGCAGTGTCAATGAGAACCGCAGCGCCAGGTTTGACCGCGTGTTCCGTGACCGTGGTTTCAATTACCCACTCCGTAGCAGCTCGGCTAATATCACTACCCGCAAACCTCGCGATGAGGGTTACCTGCTTGCCGATGATGCCGGTAAAGTGTTCCACCTCAAAATGCAAGCCGGCCGACCGTATATGAGCGCTATCGCACTCCCGCAGGATGAGCGAGCCTCTGAGGTTTTCATTATGGAGAATGGCGACCCTCGCGAACTCGGATTTGTCGCGGCTGAGAGCGGCGCTCTATATCTGATTGAGAGAGAGGAATATAAAGTGACGCGTTTGCCGATAGGAGAGGTTTATCCCCGCAAAGAGAAGCTCTCGATCGTCCGCAATATTTTTAATTTGGTCGTAAAGATTACCGACAATGAGGGGGTTAAATGGTTTGCTCTCGATAGCGATGATTATTCACTTTTGGGCTCTTACAGCATGAAATATGAAGAGACACCCGCTCAGCACGTGGCTTCCTATCTCTTCCCCGTGAGGCTGTCGTTCACAAGTCTAAATGATGGCTATGCCAGGCCTCGGTTTCATGATTGGTCAGCTCGCGCTCTTTGGCTTGGGTTGCTCCTTTCTTTAACAATTGTATTTATATCAATAAAGCGAGGCGAGTCAAAGAGATACACATTCTGGGCCGGTTTGCTGACTCTGGCAGGCGGTATCTATCTTTTCATTCCTTTATTGCTTTTCAGAGATTGAAATTTTAAATAAAAGCTATATATTTGTGACTACATTCCCTAAGTGAATAAGAGGGATAGTCATAAAACACTTTTTCGTAAACTAAAAGTCAAACATATAACAAATTCTTGTAATGAAAAAACTTGCTTTTTTTGCTTTGATGGCTTTTGCCATGGCCTTAACCGCTTGTAGTGGCTCTTCAACCGGCGGTAATACCGACGAGGGTTCGACTCTTTCGGTAGATGAACTTCTTGCAAACGCTCCTGATTTGGTGGGCGACACAGTGACAGTCGAGGGAGTATGTTCACACCTTTGCAAACATGGTGGTCGCAAGGCTTTCCTCGTTGGAAGTGCTGACAGTGTCACCATCCGTTGCGAGGCTTTCCCATTGATGGGTGAGGCTTTCCCGAAATCTGTGATCCGTCATCCGATAGCAGTGAAAGGCGTTCTCGTTGAGGAAAGGATTGATGAGGCGGCCGTGGCTGCTATGGAGGCTCAATATTCCGAGACTATTAAGGCTCAGGCTGATACAATTGGGGAGTCAGCGGTAAAACATGAAAACGGATGTGCTACCGAACGCACGGCGAAAGGCCAGCGCGACATCACGACCTTTGAGGGGCGCATGGCTGACTACCGTGCAAAAATAGCTGCCCGTCAGGCTGCAGAAGGGAAGCCCTATCTCTCGTTCTATTACCTCAATGCAATCTCCTACGAGCAGTTGCCTGATTAACGTCAGTCCTCCCAATTCCTACATATCCTTAGCCCTGCCTCTGTTAGTTCGGAGACAGGGCTTATTTCCTTTGGCTTGTAAGAGCCTGTCCCATAATATATGTTAACGCTGAGGTCGCATATCTCGGAGGG
>CAZUEY010000006.1:0-14358 GCA_964619395.1 uncultured Staphylococcus sp.
TCGGCGGGGGCTACGGCACCCCCGGACGCACGAGCCGTGCGTCCCTACAGCAATGTAGTTAGTAGTGGAAGGAACTACCCCCGAGAAATTCGCGCAGGAGGGAGGTCGGCGGGATGAGGGTGGAAGCGATAGGCGAGAAGTAGCCAAGGAATTTCCTCAACCGGTAAGCGTCGGCATATTCCGGGATGTCTGGCCTCACGCTGCGAAGCACACGGTCGGCCTCATCGCGCATCACTCCCAGCTCAAAGAGTAGCGAGGAATTGAACATTGAGTCGGCATTCTCCTGAAATGGGAAGATCCAGCGCTCCTCGCCGCGGCGCACACTCGGCCAACGCCTTATGGTCTCCACAGGCCCGGTGCCACGATACTTATAGTCGCGGATTATGCGCCTCAGCAGGCGTGTATCGGTGGTCGACACCCAGTTGTGGCCGTCGATAGCGAGGGTGGTCAGCGCTGAGACATAGACAAGATATTTCATCGCCGGCTCAACATCGCGGGTAAGTTCGGGATTAAGTCCATGGATACCCTCGATGAGCAGAATCGAATTTTCATCGAGCCTTATTTTGTTGCCACGAAATTCCCTCTCGCCACGCTCAAAATTGTAGTAGGGGAGTTCAACCGTCTCACCCTTTATAAGTAGGTTGAGGTGGCGGTTGAAGAGGTCGAGATCAAGGGCATAGAGCGACTCATAATCGTAGTCGCCGGTCTCATCCTTGGGAGTATGCCGTCGATCCACGAAATAGTCGTCGAGGGATATCATCACCGGCTGAATCAGGTTGGTGAGCAGCTGCACCGCCAGGCGTTTTGTAAAGGTAGTCTTCCCCGACGAGGAGGGCCCCGCTATCAGCACCACCTTTGCGCCCCCGTTGTGGTAGCGCTCGGTGATGCGGTCGGCAATGGCGCCGATATACTTTGTGTGGAGCGCCTCGGCCACATTTATCATCATCGCAGTGTTGCCGTCGGCCACCACCTCGTTGACATCGCCAGCATCGCGGATACCGATGATCGAGTTGAAATGCTTATAGTTTGTGTAGGCGCGGAAGAGCTTTGGCTGGGGGAGGGGAGGAGTGAGTTGATTCGGGTCGGCGTTTGTGGGGCCTAAAAGTAGCATACCCTCCTCCCAGGGGATTAAGTCAAAGACGCCGAGCATACCGGTGCGGGGTGCAAGGCCCCCATTGTAGGTGTCGGCAATCTCGCCGAGTGTATAGTAGACGGTGTAGAGTTCATGGAGCGTCTGAAGGAGTTTCACCTTGTCGGTAAGACCCTGGCGAAGCATTATCTCCACCACCTCCTCAGTGCGCTGCTCATGGCGCACGAAGTCAAGGTTCTCCCCGATGATGCGCCTCATCTCGCTGCTCAAGGCCTCTGCCGCAGCTGCCATGTCCGGCAGTGGGGAGCCTGAGGGGTCAAAGATGCGGCAGTAGTATCCGCGAGACACCGAGTGACCTATCACGAGTCTCGAACCGGGATAGAGCCTCACTACAGCCTTATAGAGCACCATGCAGAGCGAGCGAATGTAGCAGCGATGGCCCGAAGGAGTGCTTACCGACAGAAATTCTACCTCTTTGGGGGCATACACCTCATAGCCGAGCGATTCAGTCTTATTGTTGACTCTCGCACAGATAGGCTCGAAGCCGATACTCCCGGCCAGGTTGCCGGCTATCTCCCGCAGTGTAGCGCCACCCTCGACAGCTATCTTCCGTGAGAGATTCACGCAATATATTTCGATCTTTTTTGCCATAATTTCCACGCAGGTTTATATATCTGCAAAGTTAGTAAAATATTTCATTTGGCCTCAAAAACGTTCCGAATTCGCTCCAAAAACTATCTGAATTCACCCCAAAATCGTTCCAAATTCAACCCGGACACACCTCTGTTTCCTCCTCAAATTCACCCGGTAGCAGCCCCCCGGGGAGCGACCCCGAATCTTAACCTCAACCGCGACAACGACTCCATCGCTTCAGACCACAAAGCTTCGGGTTTTGACTCTTAAAGAATGTTAAAATATGCTGCCTCCGCCCCCTCGTTTGTGCCTTTTAATGTTTTTTAGTAATTTTACCGATTAAATTACGTCATACTATATCACAAACCCATCGAATTATCCTGTAATGGAACAAGATAGAAAAATACGCGTGGGAATCACCCACGGCGACATCAATGGCATTGGCTACGAGGTGATCCTCAAGGCTTTAGCCGATACGAGAATCACCGAGCTCTGCACCCCGGTGGTCTACGGATCGGCAAAAATCGCCGCGCACTACCGCAAGGATCTGGAGCTTCCACCCTTCAAATTCTTCCAGATCGACAATCCCGAGACTGCCGCCGACGACCAGATCAACATTATCAACGTTGTTCCGGAAGATCTCCATCCTGAACCCGGAACCCCCTCTGAAACTGCCGGCAAAGCCGCAATGGCGGCCCTTGAGCGCGCCACTGCCGACCTCCGCTCAGGGCTCATCGACGTGTTGGTCACCGCGCCCATCAACAAGCAGACAATCCACAGTGAGGAGTTCGACTTCCCGGGCCACACCGAGTATCTCCAGGACCGCATAGGTCAGGGTGCCGAGGCCATGATGATCATGTGCAACTCTATGCTGCGGGTTGCTCTCGTGACCATCCACACCCCTCTGAGCCGCGTGGCAGCCGCCATTTCGGCCGAGGATATCACTGAAAAGCTCGTGGCCTTCAATCGCTCTCTCGTCGAGGACTTCGGAGTCCATCGTCCACGCATCGCGGTGCTCTCGCTCAACCCCCATGCCGGCGACGGCGGCGTTATCGGCTCCGAGGAGCAGGAGATCATCATCCCCGCTATCAACGAAGCGATGGAGCGCAAGGTGCTCGCCTTCGGCCCTTATGCTGCCGACGGATTTTTTGCCGGAGGAGCCTATAGAAAATTTGACGGCATCCTGGCCATGTACCACGACCAGGGTCTCATCCCCTTCAAACTCCTCGCCGGAGAGAGTGGCGTTAACTTCACCGCCGGCCTCCCCTACGTGCGCACATCCCCTGACCATGGCACCGCCTTCGACATCGCCGGACAGGGGAAGGCCTCCGAACAGTCAATGCGTGAGGCGATCTACACCGCGCTCGACATCTACCGCAATCGACGTCGCGAGGCCGAAGCCACAGCCAATCCCCTGCGCAAGCAGAATTTCGACCGTGGCGACAAAACTCCGCGCGAGCGTCGCAACATTGAGTGATATCTTCCATTTGTCCACATCTATTTCTTTCCACCCTTCCAACTCCGCAATGAATTTTGCAATCATAGCAGCAGGTGAAGGCTCGAGGATGAGCGGCACAGCCACCGCTACCCCCAAGCCCCTTGTCGAGATCGGCTCTGAGCCGATGATCGGCCGCCTCGTGCGCATCCTCCGCCGGGAGGGGGGCACAGGTCCGATCTGCGTGATTGTAAACCCTGCGATGCCCCGGGTGGGAGAATATCTGCGGTCACTTCCCGCCACCCCATCGGAGCCTCTGAGCATCGTCGAAGAGGCGACGGCAGGCTCTTTCGAGAGCTTCTGCCGCCTCAGCCGCGAGATCGATACCTCCGGCCCCCTCTGCCTGCTGACCGTCGACACCATATTCCGCCCTGAGGAGTTCCGCCGGTTTATCGCTGACTTCGAAGCCGACACCGCCGCCGATGGTTACATGGCCGTCACTGATTATATCGCCGACGAAAAGCCTCTCTACGTAGCCACTACCCCCTCAGGCGAAATCGCCGGCTTCCTCGATAATCCCCACCCCGGAGTCGACCTTGTGTCAGGGGGCATCTACGCCCTGCGCCCCGATGCCCTCGCCCTGCTCAGCGACTGCCGCGATGCCGGTATCTCCCGCATGCGCGACTTCCAGCGTGCCCTCGTGGCCGCCGGCATGAGGCTCAAAGGGTGGAAATTCTCCCGAATCATCGATGTTGACCACCCCGCCGACCTCTCTGAGGCCCGCAGGTTTCTTGCAATAACTGACAATCCTATAGTCTAATACCGGAAAACGAACCAATCAATATCGCGCTTATGGCCGAAATAAAGATAGCCGCCATCCTCCGGGCCGGAGTCTTCTCTCCCAACCATATAGGCAACGATGCCTCGATTCTCAATCTCACCGCCGAACAGCTGCGCAAACGTGGCTGCGAGGTCCGTATCTACAGTGAGGAGCAGTTGATGGCCGGAAATGTCAAGGAGGATATTATTATAAATATGTGTCGCGACCCCCGATCTTTTGCTATTCTCCAGAAGATGGAGGATGAGGGTGCTCTCGTGATCAACTCCGGCTACGGAGTGGAAAATTGCACCCGCGAGCGCATGACACGCATCCTCATGGGGCACAATATCCCCACTCCGGAGTCGCTGATGGTCAATACCAACGAGGCTGTGGCCAAGAGGATGCAGGACGCCGACATGACTAAGGCATGGGTGAAGCGAGGCGACCTCCACGCAATGCACAAGGAGGATGTCACCTACGTCCGCTCACCCGAGGAGGCCCAGGAGATTCTCCAGGAGTATTTCATGCGTGGCATAAAGCGCGCCGTGGTCAACCGACATATTGACGGCGAGCTCCTGAAATTCTACGGCGTGGCAGGCACTCCCTATTTCCGCCTCTATTTCCACTTCGGCTCCCGCGAACTCAATGCCACCGACCCCGGCAAGCCCACCTTCGATCATGAAGCTTTCCGCAAGGCATGTCTCGAAGCTGCCGATGCCTTGGGAATCATGGTTTTTGGCGGCGATGCCATCATCGACCCCGAGGGTCACTTCACCATAATCGACTTCAACGACTGGCCCAGCTTCGCCCCATTCCGCACTGAGGCTGCCTCCGTGATAGCACGCTCTGTTCTCAGCGCTATAAAATCACGCAATAATCAAAAAAACTCCAAATCATGACAGATAATAAAAAATTCCCGTTCCTCCCCAAGATGATTGCAACCTCCTTCGGTGCAGGCTTCTGGCCATGGGGTCCCGGCACCGCCGGTGCGGTTCTCGGACTTCTGCTATGGCTCCCGGTGGCGCTCACGGGTAGTGTCATGGCCTCTGTCATCATCACTCTCGGTCTCATAGTAGTCTTCACCATCCTCGGCATCTGGTCTGCCAATATCGCCGAGCGCTTCTGGGGGCCCGACCCTTCGCGTGTGGTGATGGACGAGACTGTAGGTCAGTGGATCGCCATGTTGCCTCTCGCGCAGTTTGCGGCTCTTTCCTCGCCGTTCTGCTCCGGCGCCTTCTGGTGGTGCACTCTGGCCTCGCTCATACTCTTCCGCTTCTTCGACATAGTGAAGCCCCTTGGTGTGCGCCGCATGGAGAGCCTCCCCTCAGGCACAGGCGTGATGGCCGACGATATCCTCGCCGGCATATATAGCGCCGTGATTCTCGCAATCGCCATGGAGCTGTTGCTCTGACCTCCTACTTCTGACCTCTGACCTCTGACTTCTGACATAATATAATGAATCCCAAAGCCACTCTATCGAAAGTCACCAACAAATTTGTCAACGACCCCGGACTTATCATCACCTTCCTGCGCTCCTCGGTCTCCTCGCAGATTGCCTCCTGGATCGACCTCGGGGTCAGCTTTGTGCTCTTTGCCTGGGTGCATCTGTTCCCTTGGCTCGCCACAGCATTGGGCGCGATTTGCGGCGGCATAGTCAACTGCGCTGTCAACTACCGCTTCACCTTCCATGCCAGCGATGTCCCTGTAAAGGCGGTGGTGGTGAAATATGTCATGGTGTGGACCGGCTCGCTGCTGTTCAACATGTGGGGCACACAGTTGCTCTACGAGTTACTCTCGCGAATCCCACTCCTTGATGAGATGCACTTCACCCCCAACGGCTACTACGCCGCAGCGCGTCTCACTGTTTCTCTCGTGGTCTCCATCTTCTGGAACTTCCTGATGCAGAAAAATTTCGTCTACCGCCCCACGAAGTTCGACCCCACTGCTGTCAGTTTCGTCGACACCCTGATCCGTCATCACAAATAAAATCTTCTCACCCACAACTTATACAATCATCCATACCTCCAATCATAATGGAAAAAGCTAAACCCTTCCGCCGCTTCCGCGACTCCTTGCAGCAGGGCATCTACTGCGTAATCAACCCGTTCGTGCGCCTGCTTATCCGCATGGGCGTCACACCCAACATGGTAACCACCGTGGGGCTCCTCGGCAACCTCGCGGCTGCCGCAATCTTCGTCTATGCCGGCTATTCTGCACGCCCCGGCGAGATGAACTACCCGATGCTCACCCTGGGCGGTGCCGTCATCATCCTCTTCTCTCTCTTCGATATGCTCGACGGGCAGGTAGCACGTCTGGGCAACATGGTGTCGACATTCGGCGCTATGTACGACTCCGTGCTCGACCGCTACTGCGAACTCCTCACTCTCGGCGGCCTTAGCTACTATCTCATTCAGACCGGCTACATCCTGGGGGCGCTCATCACCTTCGTGGCTCTCGTAGGCTCCATTATGGTCAGCTACGTGCGCGCTCGCGCCGAAGGGCTCGGTCTGGAGTGCAAGGTCGGTTTTATGCAGCGCCCTGAGCGCGTGGTAGTTACTACCATAGGCGCTCTTGCCACAGGCATCGTGGGGCAGTGTGTCGACCCCGCGAAATTCAATGCCGTAATCATCCTCATCGTCTGCATGAGCGTAATTGCCGTTTTCGCCAATATCACAGCCTTCGCCCGCGTCAACCATTGCCGCAAGCTCCTGAGCAAATAAACCACCGACCTGCACCCGTAAACTCATCCATCCACTCAAATTAACCCCATGTCGCTCTTCACCCTTCCCTCCCGGCGCGAAACTCGTGTGATCCTCATGGTGATAGCCGTCTGGCTCATTGTCACGGCTCTCTTCGTGGGTCTGCGCCCCGAGCATATATGGCTCTGCCTCCTCTTGACCGGGCTTCTTTTCATTACCGCTCCTACGAGGCGTATGGTGGTGGCTCTCCTGCCGTTCATCATATTCGGTATATCATACGACTGGATGAACATCCTCCCCAACTATGAGGTAAACCCGGTGGATATCAGCGGTCTCTACGAGGCCGAGAGGAGTCTCTTCGGCATCTCGACAGCCTCCGGCGTCATTCTCACCCCCAATGAGTTTTTAGCCCTCCACACCACCCGCTTCCTCGACTTCATGGCCGGAGTGTTCTATCTCTGCTGGGTGCCCGTCCCCATCCTCTTCGGCCTCTGGCTTTATTTCCGTGGGCAGTATAAGGTCTATCTCCACTTTTCGCTGGTGTTTCTGCTTGTCAACCTCCTGGGCTTCACCTTCTACTATATTCATCCTGCCGCTCCGCCATGGTATGTGGCGCTCCACGGCTTCGACTTCATCACCGGTACCCCCGGTGAGGTGGCAGGGCTCGGACCTTTTGATGAGATGACAGGTCTGGGGATATTCCACGGGCTCTATTCGCGCAACTCCAATGTGTTTGCCGCCCTCCCTTCGCTCCATGCCGCCTATATGCTCGTGGCCTTCATCTACTCTCTTCGTGCCCGCTGCTCCGTCTGGCTCAGGGTGCTCTTCGCCATCATCTGTCTCGGCATCTGGTTCACCGCTGTCTACACCTCCCACCACTATATTATAGATGTTTTGGCCGGAATCCTCTGCACCCTCATTGGCTTTGCCCTCTTCGAGGGGGTGCTCATGCACATTCCCCCCTTCTGCCGCTTTATGGATGCCTACCGCCGCTACATCGCTCCCCATAGATGAATCCCCTCGGTTTTGACCTCAACGCTTTCCGACGCTCCCTCAAGTCGATGGACACCGAGGAGCGCATCGATCTGGCCTTCTACCGCCCGATAGGCTACTGTTGGGCTCTCTTGGCGGCTCGCCTCGGGGTCTCCCCAAACTTCATCACCATTGCGGCTATCTTCCTCGGGATCGCTGCCGGGGTGCTTTTCTATTTCCCGTCACTCTCAATCAACGTCGTGGGGATGCTCCTCCTCATCTGGGCCAACAGTTTCGACAGCGCCGACGGGCAGCTCGCACGTCTCACCCACCGATATTCCCGTCTGGGACGCATCCTCGACGGTCTCTGCGGCGACTTCTGGTTTCTAACCATCTATCTCGCCATCATACTCCGCGAGGTCCACTTCTCCCCTTGGTTCGGCCATCATCCATGGGCGATTTGGCTATTGGGGGGAGTGACTGCCGTTTTCCACGCCAAGCAGGCTGCAATGGCCGACTACTACCGCCAGTTTCACCTCTTTTTCCTCAAAGGTGAGGCCGGTAGCGAGCTCGACAGCGCCCGTGCCCTGCGCGAGCAGCTTAGATCCTTCCCAAAAGGTGAAAACGGGTGGCTCAAGCGACTCACGATGACAGTCTACCTCAACTACACCCTCCAGCAGGAAGCCACATCCCCTGCCATGCAGCAGCTGCGCGAGGCTCTGCGAAGCCTCTACCCTGACGGTGTCATCCCCACCTCCCTGCGCGAGGATTTCCGCCGCCGGTCACTCCCGTTGATGAAGTTTACCAACATCCTTACTTTCAACTGGCGCACCATCACCCTCTTCATCACCCTCTTCATCGGTCAGCCGTGGCTCTATTTTGTGGCCGAACTCACGGTGTTCAATATCATCCTCATCTATATGATTAACCGCCACGAGCATATATGCCGCGATATGATTGCCGGGATAGGGGAGGGGATCTATGACTGACACCATCTCTTCACTCCCTCAGGTCATCCCCTTTCTGGAGGCCCACCCCTCTATCCGCGCTGTTATCTTCGACTTCGGCGGAACTCTCGACACCGACGGCGACCATTGGAGCCGGGTGATTCTCGATGGCTATCATGCCGCAGGCCTCTTCCCTGATCCCGAAAGCTTCCGCCGGGCCTACATCGCTGCCGAGCGTACTCTCGGGAAAGGGGGCATCATCGACCCTTCCGACAATTTCGACACCCTCATGCGCAAAAAGCTGCAGCTCCAACGAGCCTCCATAGGCTACTCTCAGAGCCTCGACCCTGTTGCGCGATATTGCACCGAGGTGGCGCGAACCACCACCCGGCGGGCTCTTCCCGTGCTCGAAGCTCTTGCCGCGCGTGGCCCTTTGGCCTTGGTGTCGAATTTCTACGGCAACCTTCAAGCCGTCACCACTGATTTCGGCATCGCCCACTGCTTCGACGTGATGATCGACAGCGCCATCGTAGGCCTCCGCAAACCTGACCCCGCCATCTTCAGCCTCGCAATGAAGGCGTTAGCAGCACTCCCCCCCTCCGCAAATCAGCCACAATGTAGGGACGCACGCTCCGTGCGTCCGGAGGAGCCGCAAATCCAACCCCACCGCATGCAGCCACAATGTAGGGACGCACGGCTCGTGCGTCCGTTGGAGCCGCAAATCCAACCCCACCGCATGCAGCCACAATGTAGGGACGCACGGCTCGTGCGTCCGGAGGAGCCGCAAATCCAACCCCACCGCATGCGGCCACAATGTAGGGACGCACGGCCCGTGCGTCCGTTGAGTGGGGGTCAACCCGAGCGTCCGCAGAGTGAAAATCCGCTCGATACACCGCAGATTGAGTGGCGGACGCACGAGCCGTGCGTCCCTACATTGCAACCGGAGCAAATTCTCGTCGTAGGCGACAGCGAGAAAAACGACATCATTCCCGCCCGCACCCTTGGCTTCCACACCCTCCACCTCACAGGCCGACCCTATCTCCCCACCGAATTATCCGCTCCAAATAATTCCCGGGGGTAAAAATCGCAAAAATCGCAAGCCATTTCATAGAGCGAAATTTTAACACTTTTATTTATGATTTTTAACTATTTATGACTTATCTTTGCGAAATATTGCAGTGGCTCTATCCTCTCCCGATTTATCAATCCCTGCAAAAATAAAATTCCATCCTCAGATATCATCTTAAACTAAAAATATCAGTAACTTATGAAAATACTTTTACTCGCTTTAACCTTAACTGCCGGAGTGGTGGCCAACTCCTTTGCAGTCGATATCGTCGAGGATTGGACCTCTGCGAAATCATGGGCTCCTACTTCAGGTCAACAAGATGCTCAAAAAGCAACTTCAACTGAGTCAGGAATCGAGTACACCTTTGTAGGTACTTACGCAAGCGGAAGCTATCTTTTTATGCAAGCTAAGACCTATAAGGATCCCATGGCATATATAGAGTTTTCGCTTCCATACGAATGTCAGGAAATTATCATTAGTCTTGCAAGCGGTTCCTCAACCAACTCGGCTGTAGCCGTTTTTGCCGGCAATGAGTTGATACAAAAAAATTTAGCTCTTAATGATAATGGTACAGATAACAGTTTCAAAGTTACTATTCCTCAAAATTTAAGGAGCGTAGGGACTGTTTACAAGATTCAGTCAACCACTCCAAAATACAATACTCAGTTCGCTACCTTTACATACGTAGAGGCTACTAACGATCCTGTGCTCGAGGCTGAGGTGGCAGGGATGTCCTTTGCTACAATCGGATTAGGTTCATCTCAGGAGCAGACTCTGAAACTTATTGCAGATAACTTCACCGGCGATGTTTCTGTCGGAGTTGATAATGACGCATTTGAAGTCCCAGCTACAGTTACTCCCGTTGAAGGTTTTGCTGAATTTACCGTTAAGTATACAGGATCTAAGAGTGGCGATGTTACAGGCAAGATCACCCTTTCGGGTGCCGGCCTGACAGATGAAGTGGAACTCTCGGCCTATACCTCCCAAAATAGCGGTACAGAGGAAGAGCCTCTTTCTGTGGAGGATGTTGTAAAACTTAATAGCACTTATTCCGGCCCCTATTATGTAACCGGTATAATTTCCAATGTCTGTGCTACAGGCGGAAGTGGCAGTGGTCTTACTACCGAAGATCCATTCGCTGATGAAAATAAAAATAATGTAACATCAAATATTGTCCTTGAGAGTGAAGATGGGACTTATCAAATCCCTGTAGCTCTTCCCTCAGATATTCAGGCCAAACTGAATATTTATGACAATCCCGACAATCGCGGGTTGACTATTGTCGTTAAGGGTACTCTTGAGTCATATTTCTCAAACCCCGGTGTGAAAAACACCGAATACGTTTCCGGTCTCCCTGAAGTTGAGCCTGAAACTGTTGAAGACCTTGCTGCTGTGCTCGAGAAGGCTGATCCCAACACTCCGGTTTATGTCCAGAGCGAAGTCACCGTCATCTATGTCAACGGCAAGTACATGTATGTGACCGACGGCACTACAAATCTCCTCTTCTACAACTCTTCAGAAGACTGGGCATTCAATGCAGGCGATAAGATTCCCGGTGGTTTCAAGGGTAATTATGCTGAAAACGGCAAAGCACCCGAGATGACTAACCTCTCTGATTTTGGAACTGCTGAAGCCGGAGACGCTCCCGAGCCCGAAGTGAAGACTATCGATGAGATCACCACTGCCGACCTCTACAGCTACGTCTCTATCAAGAAGGTGAAGCTCACAGTTAGTGGTAGAAACATTACCTTTACCACTGTGGCAGACGTTCCCGAATCTCGCGCCGGTGAGGAAGAGACCGCAGCTGCTACTCTTGCCGGATACAACACATTCGGCATCGCAAACCCCGAGGATCTCGACGTTGCCTACGATGTAACAGGTATCGTAAGCTCTTACAATGGTAATCTTCAGCTCCTCCCCACCGAATATGTAGCTTCTCCCACCTCCGGCATCGAAGCTATCGCTTCTGACGAGGCTGCAGCTCCCGCCGAGTACTTCAACCTCCAGGGCCAGCGCGTTGCTGAGCCGAAGGCCGGTCTCTATATCCTTCGTCAAGGCTCTAAGGTGAGCAAAGTGGTGGTGAAATAATCCGCCGCAATGTAAAATTGCCACATTGGAAATTTTCCGTATGCCGCCGCAATGTAGGGACGCACGGCCCGTGCGTCCGGATTGCCGCCATGGAAATTTGCCGTATGCCACC
Source organism: uncultured Staphylococcus sp. (assembly GCA_964619395.1). Lineage (GTDB taxonomy): Bacteria > Bacteroidota > Bacteroidia > Bacteroidales > Muribaculaceae > Duncaniella. The sequence continues at coordinate 11,866 of CAZUEY010000006.1, forward strand.
GCAATGTAGGGACCCACGGCCCGTGCGTCCGGATTGCCGCCATGGAAAATTGCCGCAATGAAATCCCGTCATCCAACCCGGATCGGCCGGCTACCAACGGCAAACATATACAATTAAAAAATCCCCCGATGCCCGCGAGCATCGGGGATTTTTTTCGCCCTCGAATTTGCCCAAAACTGCGATAAAACCGCCGTATAAAACCACGCCAAACGTCGTATCCATACCAATTTCCGGCAAACCATTTGCACCCTCGGCATTGACGCACCTCCGGACGCACGAGCCGTGCGTCCCTACATTCATGAAAATCCCTCACCCCCCCACATTGCCGGTAATTCCCCCGTACGCACATTGCCGGAAATCGCCCCGGTTGTTCGGCCTCGGTTGCACTTGAAATGTTAACAATATTTAGCACTTTCGATTCGGATTGTTAAAAAATATGGCTTAACTTTGTGAAATCATAGTCTCAACCGGGCATTTTTCAGCCCCTCATGATACTCGAGTCAATATTCCAATCAATTATACTATACTTTATGAAGAAAACTTTACTCGCACTTTTCTCAGTGTTCTGCAGTGTAGCTGCAATGAACGCTGCCGACATTGTGGCCGACTTCGCGCAATTAGAGGCTACAGCTGCCGATCAAAAGCAGGTAGACAAGACTGTTACTACAGGTGAAGGTGAAAGTCTCCTCACCTGGAATCTTCCTGCAAAGACCTACATCAACACCGGTTATGTTTTCATCACTGCAGGTGCTGAAATCAGCACTACTGTGCCCATCAAGGTGGCTGCCATCAAGGTGATGACCAGCAACAGCTGTTCGACCAACGCCGGCAACACAATCACAATCAAGCTCGGCGATAAGGAAGTGGTCACAAGTGAAAAGGTTAATGCTCTCAACACTCCCTACGAGTGGTCAATCCCGGCTGCCGATCGCGCTGAGGGCGCTACCTACACTTTCGTAGCTTCCGGTTCGAAAAACCCCCAGTTTGCCAAAATTATCTTCGTTGAGGAGACCACTGCGCCCACGCTCTCCATTGCCCAGACTGAAATTCCCTTCGCTTCGGTTCTCAATGGTACTGACACTCAGACTGTCAAGATCCTAAGCGAGAATGTCACCGGCTCAATCGCTCTTTCGGTCGACAATCCCGACTTCGCTGTACCTGCTACCGTGACTCCCGCCGAAGCCGCCGAAGGTGTGGAGGTGACTTTCACCGGTAAGACCCCCGGCAATGCAACTGCCACCCTCACTGTAAAGGCCGGTGCCACCACCGCTACTGTAGCTCTTACAAGCCTCACCGTAGGCCACGAAGGCACCGAGGCTTCTCCTCTTTCGGTAGCTGATGTGCTCGCCCTCAACAATATCAACAAGGGCCCCTTCTATGTAACAGGCAAAATCTCTCAATATTGCGGTGCCAACGCCAAGAATGGTGTCCTCCAGACCAGTGAGACCCTCGTTGCTTCCAATATCGTGCTTGAAGATGAGGATGCCAACCTTATCGGCGTGGCTCTCCCCACCGGCACAACACGTGCTAAGCTCAATATCGTTGACAATCCCGGCAATGTCGGTCTCACTGTAGTTGTTAAAGGTACACTTGAAAATTATTTCTCCGCTCCCGGTGTGAAGAATGCCGAGTATGTTTCCGGTCTCCCCGAAGCAGAGGCTGAGAAGGTAGCTAATATTGCTGCTTTCCTTGAGAAAGCCGACACCAAGGCTCCCTGCATTATCGAAGGCGATGTGACTGCAGTTTATGTCAATGGTAAATATCTCTATGTCAAGGACAACTCCGGTAGCCTCTGCATCTATGGCAATGAGTGGACCTACGAGGCAGGCGATGTGATTCCCGGTGGTTTCCAGGGCACTTACTCCGTCTACAACGGTCTTGGCCAGATGTCTGATCCCTCAGGCTTCGAGGCTGCCACCAAGGGTGAGGCTCCTGCTCCCGAGGTAGTGAATATGGCCGACATTACCATTGCCGATGCTTATAAGTATGTGACAATCGAAGGTGTAAACATCTCTGCCAGCGGCAACAACCTCACATTCTCAGTGGCCGGTGGCGCAACTTTCCCCGGTTACAATACCTTCAAGCTTGAACTCCCCGAGTTCGACGCTGAGACAGCCTACAATGTCACCGGTATCGTAGGTGCTTACCAGGGCAATCCTCAGATCCTCGTTACCGAGATCGTTGTTGACCCCAACAGTGGCATCAGCGCCATTGCTGCTGACGACGCTACAGCTCCCGCAGAATACTTTAATCTCCAGGGTCAGCGCGTAGCCAACCCCGAAAGCGGTCTTTACATCATCCGCCAAGGCTCTAAGGTAGCAAAGGTTATCATCCGCTAATCCGCATAACGCGCCCTCGGCGCGAATTCCCGCCCCGGCATCCCTGCATGCCGGGGCTTTTTGCATCTGCAAAAATCACAGCGGTTGGCGCCGTGTTCGGCGTCAGCCGGTTTGTCGAAGGTGAAGAAAGGAGCCCGCCCTAAAGCGTCAGCCG
>CAZUEY010000006.1:14458-47788 GCA_964619395.1 uncultured Staphylococcus sp.
GGTGAAGAAAGGAGCCCGCCCTAAAGCGTCAGCCGTTTTGTCGAAGGTGAAGCGTCAGCCGTTTTGTCGGAGGTGATGGTGGGGAGCCTCAAAGAAACCCCGGGCGGCTACCCGGTGGTTCTCCCGGTGTAATCCATCCGGCCGCCCCGGGAGGGCGCCGTTACGGTTTGCGGAGTTTGAGGCGTGTCGATGAGAGAGTTAGGCGCTGTTCATCCGCGAGGGCGCGGCCCACCTCGATGATCAGATCAGGGCGCAGCCCTGTGTCAGCCGCGAGCTGCATGACAGTTGCCCCGTCAGACCCTGAGGCTGAGAGGCGGTGGAGGACAGCTTCGGTTGCGGCCGCGATTTCCCGCCGGCGTCCGGAGGCGTTGTTGGAGCGACAGTGGTCACACTTGCCGCAGTCGGACCCCTTCTTCTCACCAAAATATCGCAACATTCCGCTCACACGGCACTCCGAACCATCAAACACAAACCGCTTCATGGCCTCGATGCGATGCGCCATCCGCTCGCGCTGATCCTCGTAGATAGTCCGGGGGAGGGCGAGATAGCGCGTCTCCTCGCGAGATGTGGGGAAGTAGATGTAGGGCATCGTCCTGCGCGGCACATAATGAACTGCGTGCATCCTTCCCAACAGCAGTAGCGACTCATACACTCGGTCGGTGGGGAGCATAAGGTCGCGGCCTATCTTCACTTCGTTGATGTAGACATAGTCGGCAAACAGCCCTGTGTAGTTGCGGAGAATATACTGAAACACCCTCTCAGCCTCTTCAGGAAGTTCAAGGGAGTAGAGCTCGTCGCGCCGCATGATCACCATGAGGCGTGCACGTGAGTAGATGTCGTCGCTAAATTCAATGTAGCCGGCGCCGGTGAGGAGCCGCAGGGCGCTAACGGTCTGCGCCGGCGGCAACGAAAACCGGCGGCAAAATTCGTCGATGTCAAACTCGTAGACCATCTTGTAGCCGGAACCTACGGCCACACCAAGAAACACACAGGCCAGCTCATAGACCTTGGCGATAAAATCTTTTGGAGGAAAGGCTTCGGAGAGTCGCCGGGAGAGGAGTCCCTTGTCGGTCTCCGAGGCAAGCACTACGGCATACGACTCGCGGCCATCCCGCCCGGCGCGGCCTGCCTCCTGGTAGTACTCTTCGAGCGAGGAAGGGAGGTCGTGGTGGATCACTACGCGCACATCAGGCTTGTCTATCCCCATCCCGAAGGCGTTGGTGGCCACCATCACCCTGACGCCGTCACTTTTCCAAAGATTCTGACGCTCGGCCTTCTCCTCAGGGTCGAGTCCTGCATGATAGTATGAGGCGCTGATGCCCTCCTGCTGAAGCAGCAGGGCGATTTCGCGACTGCGGCGGCGCGAGCGCACATAGACGATGGAGCACCCCGAGGTGGCGCGGAGAACCCGCAGCAGCATCTGATCCTTGGAGTCGGTGTGGCGAACAAGATAGGAGATATTCTCCCTCGCGAAACTGCGGGCCCAGAGGCGGTGATGGCTACGGAAATGGAGTTTTTCCATTATATCGGCCGTCACCTCGGGTGTGGCCGACGCGGTTAGTGCCAGCACCGGCACCTGCTCTCCCACAATTTTGCGCAGGGCGGCTACCTTGAGATACGAGGGGCGGAAATCGTAGCCCCATTGCGAGATGCAGTGGGCCTCGTCGACTACAATGAGACTCACATTTAGGGTGCGGAGCTCGCCGGTGAAACTTTCGGTCTGCAGGCGCTCGGGTGAGAGATAGAGCAGCCGCGCCTTCCCTAAGCGGCAATGTGTTAGCGCAAGGTCAGTCTCCCGGCGTGTCATCCCCGAATGGATGCATACAGCCTTTACCCCGCGCTCTGCGAGGTTGTCGACCTGATCTTTCATGAGGGAGATGAGAGGGGTCACCACAAGGGTGAGTCCCGGAAGCATTAGCGCCGGCACCTGAAAAGTGAGCGACTTCCCTCCGCCCGTTGGGAGGAGGCCGAGTGTGTCGCGCCCCTCAAGCACGGAGTCGATAATCTCGCGCTGTAGGGGACGAAAAGAGCCGTAGCCCCAGTAGCGGGTGAGGATCTCAACGGGAGTCATCGCGTTCACTCGCAGTGGATATCCTTGACGGCGAGCTGGATTGAGCTGGCGCCTCGGTGCTTATTCTCCTCGATCGTGTAGCAAATGCTGAAAGGTTTCCCCGAATGGATATGCTCGAAATATTCAGCGGCATTGAAGATAATGCCGTTCATCACCTTGCCGCAGGTGGAGTCGACCAGGTCGAGCTTGATATGCTCGCCGGTGCGCCCCACGAGTTTTGAGGTGCCGAAATCGGTGACACCGCGTGTGCAGAACACCGGTTTGCGGTTGCCGGGCCCGAAGGGGTTGAAGAGGCGAAGGAGTCTGAGGAATTCGGGGGTGATGTCGGAGAATGTGATGTTGGCATCGATGTCGAGCTGCGGGTTGAGCTGGTCAGGGCGGATATGATCCACCACATACTGCTCGAAGCGACGTGTGAACTCCGGAAGATTCTCCTCCTTAAGCGAGAGGCCTACGGCGTAGGTGTGACCCCCGAAATTCTCGAGGATATCGCGCATGGAGTCTACGGCGCTGTAGACGTCGAACCCCTGCACGGAGCGCGAGGAGCCTGTCACGAGTCCGTTGGAGAGCGTCAGCACCACCGAAGGCTTGTAGTAGAGCTCGGTCAGGCGCGAGGCCACGATGCCGATAATCCCCTGATGCCAATCCTTATTGTAGATGACGATTGATTTCTTGTCGGAATCCATCTCGCCGCGCTGCTCGAGGATTGCGTTGGCTTCTTCGGTGATCTGCTTGTCAAGCTCCTTGCGGTCCTGATTGTAGCGGTCTATCTCCTTTGCCAGTGCGTAGGCCTCGGCCATGTCGCGGCTGACCAGAAGATCCACAGCCTCTTTGCCGCTCTGCATACGCCCGGAGGCGTTGATTCGCGGCCCTATCTTGAAGATGACATCGCTGATGGTGATCTCGCGGTTGATGAGGCCACAGATGCGGATGATGGCCCGAAGACCCATGTTGGGGTTGGAGTTGAGCCGCTTCAACCCATAGTAGGTCATGATGCGGTTTTCATCGACCATCGGGACAATGTCGGCAGCGATCGAGACTGCCACAAGGTCGAGCATCGCCTCGAGATCGGCCATCCCAAGAGAGTTGGAGATGGCAAACCCCTGCATCAGCTTATAGCCCACGCCACAGCCTGATAGATGGGGACACGGGTAAGTGCTTCCGGGAAGTTTGGGATTGAGGATAGCGACCGCCGGCGGGAGTTGGTCGTCGGCAACATGATGGTCGCAAATGATGAAATCTATGCCAAGCTGTCGGGCATAGTCAACCTCTTCCGTGGCTTTGATGCCACAGTCGAGGATAATGAAGAGTTTGACCCCTTGTTCGGCTGCCATGTCGATGGTGGCCTTCGTGATGCCATATCCCTCCTCGTTGCGCGTCGGTATATAGTAGTCGATGTGAGAATAATAGTTGCGCAGATAGCGGTAGACCAGAGCCACGGCCGTTGTGCCGTCCACATCATAGTCGCCATAAACCATTATCTTCTCTTTCGACCCCATGGCGCGGTTGAGCCGCTCCACGGCCTTATCCATGTCTGGCATAAGGAAGGGGGAGTGCATATCTTTGACCGAGGGATGGAAAAATTTCTCTGCCTCGTCAATGGACGATATGCCTCTCTCGACGAGCAATTCGCTAATCGGAGGCACCGCGGAGTAGCGCTTGGCCAGCTCGGCTTCCAGTTTTTGTTGGTCGGATGTAAGGGGACAGTAATTCCATTTACTTGTCATTTATGTTGTTTTTTCTTTTTTCAAGAAGCAGGGTGGCAGCGCCGGGCTAAAGCGCGAGCCGCCTGAGAGGCCGGCCGCCTGAGAGGCTGCCTGAAGAGTTGGCAGTAGAGAGAGTGCCGGATAGGTGGGCAACGTTTAGGGTTGCCGAAGGCATCTCCCGCAAGGGGGGAATGGCTAAAGTGTGAGCGATGGTAGCGTATCGGTGGGAGAGTCCTCCCTGAAAATGAGGAGATTGAGCTGTAGTCGTAGTGTTGAACTCCGCCACAGCTCGGACGCTTCGCCCCACACTTGCAAATTTACACAAATTTTCTGAAATACCCTCCCTAACTCCACAAAAATCTACAACACTCTTTCCCAACGCTTTTCCCAACGCTTTTCCCAACGCTTTTCCCAACGCTCTTTCATCACTCCTTCCCCGCTCCTTCCCATTGCTCCTTCCCCGCTCCTTCCCATTGCTCCTTCACCTGACTCGTCACCGCACCTCACACCGCTATTTCTACAGCTCTTTTCTGCCGAGCAATTTTGGCGCAAAGTGCTCTCCCTGTAGAGCAATTTTAGAAAATAGTGTTGTTTGTAAAGAGCATTTTCGGTGAATAATGCTTTTTATAAAGAGCATTTTTGCGAAATAATGTTGTTTATAAAGAGCACTTTTGTTAACTTTGCACAAAACCGGAACTCATGGAAAATCTCATAAAGATTTCGCAGCGGCTTGTAAACTCGATTCAGACCGAGACATTTCGCTATCTATATAATAAAATCAATTGGGACGACCGTCTCATAATGATAAAAGGTGCAAGAGGGGTGGGCAAAACCACTATGCTCCTCCAGAGGATAAAGGAGCATTTCGGGCCCACCGGTTCGGCGCTCTATGCCTCATGCGACAACTTATGGTTTACTGAAAACAGTATCCTGGATCTTGCCTCACAACATTATTTGAATGGTGGTACCCACCTGTTTCTTGACGAAATCCATCGCTATGGAGGGAATTGGCAGATAGAGCTGAAAAATATCTACGACTCCTATCCGGACTATCATGTTGCCTTTACGGGGTCGTCGATGATTCATCTTGACTCTGCTTTGGCCGACCTCAGCCGAAGATGCTTACCTTATCGGCTTTATGGGCTTTCATTCAGAGAATACCTAAATTTCGCCTACTCCACCAATTTCACACCTCTGGAGCTCGAAAAGATACTTGATTCGACTCATCAGCCTGAATGGGAGATAATAAATGGATTGCCAAAGAAGGTGCTCCCCCTGTTTAGCGATTATTTGGGAGAAGGGTATTATCCTTTTTATCAGGCCGGACACACCGGAGAATACTATGGCAGGATCGAGCGATTGATCGACACATCTATAAACCAGGATATTCCATCAATAGAAGATGTGGAGTATGAGACACTTCATAAACTCACCCGCTTACTCTATGTAATGTCGCAAGAGGTGCCGTTCACGCTTAATGTGCAGTCACTCAGTCAGAAAATTCAAGTGTCGAGGAATAGTATAGTGCGCATGTTTGAGCTCCTCGACAAGGGTGGTATACTAAGGTGTATCTACAGCGGGTGGAGATCCCCTAAATCTGTAGCAAAACCGAGCAAGATTCTTTTCGATAACACTGATCTTATGGCTGCTTTGAGCACGCTAAACCATGTGGGGACAGTGAGGGAGACCTTCGTAGCATCAATGTTGGCGCCGGATCATAGGATGACCGAGCCCCCAAAGGGTGATTTCCTTGTGGACGAGAAGATTCTCCTCGAAATAGGGGGGAGTGGTAAGGGTTTCAGCCAGGTTGCCGATATTCCCGACAGCTATCTTGTGGTAGACGATCTGGAGACTGGCATAGGGAACAAACTGCCCCTCTGGATATTTGGATTCCTATATTGAGGGGGCCTTACTCCTCCCGGGCAGAGGCGGGGTGATCGAGGTGGACGTCGAGCTGCGGGAAGGGGAAGGAGAGGCCGCTGGCATCGGTGATAGCGCGATAGAAAACCTCATTGTAGGCGTAGAAGGTTGACCAATAGTCCTCTTTCTTCACCCAGGCGCGGACGCTGAGATTCACCGAGGAGTCGCCGAGCGAACTGACCACTACGGCCGGAGGTGACACCACGATCGGCATCGCTACCGAAGGGGGTTCCGGCTGTTCGGTAAGTATCTTAGGATCAGAGGCGAGGATAGACAGGAGCAACTTGCGCGCGGCCTCTACATCTTCGCCGTAGGATATGCCGAGGCTCCATTCGATGCGGCGATAGGGCTGAGTGGTGAAATTGTTGATCGAGCCGGTGGAGAGGGCGCCGTTGGGGATGATGATAGATTTGTTGTCGGGGGTGCAGATGAGGGTATTGAAGATCTCAATGCGTGTGACGGTGCCCGCAAAGCCCTGAGCCTCGATGTAGTCACCAACTTTGAAAGGCTTGAGAAGAAGTATGAGCACACCCCCGGCAAAATTCTGGAGAGTGCCGCTGAGGGCCATACCGATAGCTACGCCGGCCGAGGCGAAGAGGGCGAGAAATGATGAAGTTTCGATGCCAAGAATCCCTATGACGGTGACTGTCAGCAGAAAATAGAGCAAGATATTGACCAGCGACAGCACGAATGTGACCAGCGAGGGGTCAGCATGGCGCCGGACCATTATCTTGGAGACCTGGTTGTAGATCTTTCGGATGAGGAATTTCCCTACGTAGAACACGAGTATCGCCACAGCAAGCGAGATGGCGAAGTGGATCAGATCATGTACAAGCGTTGAAATGAACTGCTCGAAGGTCATATCCTTCAAGGCAGTGGAGACGGGGAGCTCGATGGCGCTTATACTATCGGTAGGAATGTCCATTTTGCAGGTTTGATGATGAAAACGGAGAGTATCATTTGACAGCGCAGGCCGGCATTGCTGAGGCTGCGTCAGCCCACCAGGCGGTGTTCATATACCCTCGGTAAGTGGGGTCAGTGGTCCGTTTAATTATAAACGCCCCGAGGCCACCATAGGTTTTCACCTCGATGCCTGTATACTCGTAAGGTGTTGTGGCTTTGTATTTTATGCATTTGTCGTAGGCCTTTTGCCAGGCAGCGAGAAGGGAGGGATGAGAGGCGCCGAGCAACTGCATGTAGCTCTCGAAGTCGCTCACCGGCCGGCAGTCTGAAAATGATGGGACGCGCGAGTCAAAGCGCTGGGAAAGAGCCTGAATTGATGCGAGTTCCTGAGGAAACTCATTGACCGTCGCATAGATAGCACGCGATGTGGCAGCGAGCTCGTCGAGCCCCTCGGTGTCAACCACCACCATCTGGCAGCGGCGCCCACCCTGCGAATGATATTCGTAGGTGTTGCGGGCGGCGGTAACCATGTCGGCCACGGGTGCGAAGAAGGGCTTGACGTTGAGCTGATAGGGCATCCCTTCGCCCTCCACCTCGGTGGGAGAACCGACGATCACTGAGGCTGATTTGCGGAGCTCGTAGACACACTCCACGGTGCCCATCAGACAACAGTCGAGATAGATGAAGTCAAAATGTTCATCCTCAAGCGCTTTGCTGAGTGATTGGAGGGTCATCCACTTACCGCGGTCAGAGCCGTAGGAGCGGTCAAGGAGGTCGCCGGTCTCGGTCATCCATCCCTTGGCATGGCCCCACAGCACGAGGCCGTAAGCATCGCCGGGAGCGAGAGCCTTAACGTCGTCGAGCACCTGACGCATCCTCTCAATCTCTACCGAGTAGATCATTGGATCGTCGGGGTAGGTCTTGAGCACATTCAGTCCCTCGGGCGTAACCTCCACAAGCTGAGGTGCATTACCGCGGTCGGTGCCGGGGCGGTTGCGGTAGACAACCAGACGCCCCTTTCCTAAATCGCCATCCTCGGCCGCGAGCTGCATCTCGCGCAGGTCGGCATAGTCGAGTTGGTAGGAGCCGAGATTGTTGTCGGCGATCATATAGACAAGCACGGTGCGTTTTACCTCAGAGCCGGTCCCGGGACCCGGATCAGGCTCGTCGGTGTGTTTGCTGTCAGAGCAGCCTACGGCTACTGCGGCAACGGCAAAAAATAGTAATATGCGGTTTAAAAGTGATTTCATGTCAATTATTACGCAAAAACGGTCAAAATATTGTGTGAAAAGTAGTTAAATTACCTCATTTAAGCCTCGTTCCGGTGGTTGGAAAGGATCTCGGTGAGGATAGCCACCGCTTCGGCCACACTGTGGACCTTGGTGAAGGCAAAGGAGCGTTTCCCGTTGCGGTCACGGATCTGCACTCGGCGGGGGTGGGCGGTCAGATAGGAGAGCATCCGGCCAAACATCTCTGACTGATAATAGGCTATGTTGCTCTCATCGACAAAATAGGTGTACATATTGCCCTGCTTGAGCGCCACCTTCTCGATACCCAATCGGCGCGCCATCCATCGCAGCCGGGGGATAAGGAGAAGTTCGGCGGTGACAGCCGGGATCGCGCCGAAGCGGTCGGTGAGACGTTCGGTGAATCCTTTCAGTTCATCTTCGCGCTCCACACCGTCGAGTTCCTGATAGAGAGCGATGCGCTCGCTTTCGGTGGGGACATAGTCGGCCGGCAGAAGCAGCTCCATGTCACTCTCGATGACACAGTCGGCCACAAACTCGCGGCCATCCCCTTCGAGCGTGTCGGCCTGCTCCATATCTGCAAACTCCTCAGTGCGAAGCTCCGTGACTGCCTCGCGGAGAATCTTCTGGTAAGTCTCGTAGCCCAGATCGGCAATGAAGCCGGACTGCTCTGCGCCAAGCAGATTGCCCGCACCGCGGATGTCGAGGTCCTGCATGGCGATATGGATGCCGCTGCCAAGGTCGCTGAAGCTCTCTATGGCCTGGAGCCGGCGCCGGGCCACGGGAGTGAGCGGAACCCCCGGGGGGACAAGCAGATATGCGAATGCTTTGCGGTTGCTTCGCCCCACGCGTCCGCGAAGTTGGTGGAGCTCGCTGAGGCCGAAGTTTTGTGCATTGTTGACGATGATGGTATTGACATTCGGCATGTCGATACCGCTCTCGATTATGGTGGTAGCGATGAGCACGTCATAGTCGTGGGCGGCGAAATCAACTATTGCCTTCTCGAGCTGCTCGGGGGGAAGCTGTCCGTGGGCCACGATCACCCTTGCATCGGGCACGAGGCGCTTTACTCGCGCTTCAAGGTCGTAGAGCCCCTCGATGCGATTGTTGACTATAAACACCTGGCCATTGCGCGAGAGCTCGAAGTTGATAGCCTCGGATATAATGTCGTCGCCTCCGGTATTGACCGAAGTGATGATAGGGTAGCGGTTGGCGGGAGGGGTGTTGAGTGCGGTGAGGTCTCTTGCTCCCATCAGTGAAAACTGGAGAGTGCGGGGGATGGGTGTGGCGCTAAGAGTGAGGGTGTCGACATTGACCTTCACCTGCTTGAGTTTCTCCTTGACGGCCACGCCAAACTTCTGCTCCTCATCCACGATTAACAGGCCTAAATCCTTGAACTTTACTTCTTTGCCGATTATTTTGTGGGTGCCGATGAGGATGTCGATTTTCCCCTCGGCAAGATCGCGCACTATCTCGCGCACCTGTTTGGCGCTGCGGGCGCGGGAAAGATACTCCACTCTCACCGGAAACTCCTTCAGGCGCTCGCTGAAAGTGTTGAAATGTTGGTAGGCGAGTACTGTAGTGGGCACCAACACCGCTGTCTGCTTGCCGTCGGCTGCCGCTTTGAGTGCCGCGCGGATAGCTATCTCCGTCTTGCCAAACCCCACATCTCCGCATATCAGGCGGTCCATCGGCTTGTCTGACTCCATATCAGCTTTCACAGCCTTGGTGGCTGTGAGCTGGTCAGGAGTATCTTCATAGATGAACGATGCTTCGAGTTCCTGCTGCATGAAACTGTCAGGGGAGAAAGCAAACCCCTTCTCCTCCTTGCGGGCGGCATAGAGCTTGATGAGGTCGCGCGCTATATCCTTGAGTTTCGACTTGGTGCGCTCCTTGAGCTTGTTCCACGCTCCGGTGCCGAGCTTGTTGATCTTAGGGGGAACACCCTCCTTGCCGCGATATTTGGCGAGTTTGTGGAGCGCATGGATCGACACAAAGATGATATCGTCGTTGGCATAGACAAGCTTTATCATCTCCTGAGTGGCACCGTTGACGTTGGTGCGGAGCAGTCCCGCAAACCGCCCCACGCCATGGTCCACATGGACTATGAAATCTCCCGGCTCTATTGAGCTCAGCTCTTTGAGCGATAGGGCGAGTTTGCCCGAGCGAGCGCGGTCGCTCTTGAGAGTGTATTTGTGGAATCGGTCAAAGATCTGATGGTCAGTGAAGACGCAGATTTTCGAGGCGCTGTCGGTGAAGCCTTCGTGGAGAGTGGGCATCACCGGCTGGAAGTCGATATCCTCTCCGCGGTCGGCGAAGATGGCTTTGAGGCGCTCTATCTGCTTTTCGCTATCGGAGAGGATATAGATGGTAAACCCTTGTTCGAGGAACCCGGTGAAGCTCTCAGAGATGAGCTCGAAATTTTTATGATAGATGGCCTGCGGGGAGCATTTGAAGTCGATAGATATCTCAGCCTCAGCATCAGCACTGCCTCCGGGGGTGAATCTCAGTTGCCTGCGATTGCTGAGGGAGGCTATAAGTTGCTCAGGGTCGGCGAGCTGCTTCATGGCGCTCCGGTCGGTGTCCTCATCGGCAGCCATCAGGGCACTGTCAGAGAACTCCTCAGAGGCTATGGCGCGGATGCGGCCGGCAGTGTAGTCAGCTCCCGATATTGCTATCAGAGAGTTGGAGTCGAGATAGTCGAGAAGCGTCACCCCTGAGCTTTGCGAGGCAACCCCTGAGGTGATGGCAGTGTCGGTGAGTCGCTGCTCCGAGAGCTGCGTCTCTATGTTGAAGGTGCGGATCGAGTCGATCTCGTCGCCGAAAAAGTCGATGCGGAGCGGCAGCTCATTGCTGTAGCCGAAGATGTCGAGTATTGACCCTCGGGCGGCGAACTGCCCCGGCTCGTAGACATAGTCCTGCTCCACAAATCCATTGGACCGGAGCCATTTGATGGCTTCAGTCATGTCTGTGAGGCTACCGGTTCGGAGTTTGAGGGTATGCTCCTCGATGACATCGCGGGGCGCCACCTTCTCGGCCAGAGCCTCGGGATAGGTGACTATAAACGCCGGCGGCTCCGGTGAGGTCAGTCGGTTGAGTGTCTCTGTGCGGAGTATCTGGGAAGGGGCATCGATGCGTCCGTAGCGGATGTCGCGGCGATAGCCCGAAGGGAACATCACCACCTGCTGCTCGTCGCAGAGGCGGCAGAGGTCATGGTAGAGATATCCTGCATCATCGAGAGTGTCGGCCACCACCAATACAGGCCCTTGCTCGCGGGGGAGCGCACTCAGCATCATGGCGGCCGACGAGCCGGCCAGATTGTAGGCCGAAACCACCTTCTTGCCGCTGCCGAGCGCCTTTGAGAGGGCTTTGCTTCGTGCCGGAGTGATGAAGTGCCGGCTCAGCTGCGCTAATGTCATTTCTTCTTAGCGAGTATAGCCTTCAGGCGGGGTGTGGTGAGGATCCGGGAGGCCGAGTCGACAGTGTTGTCGTGGCGATAGGAGTAGGAGAGGGCTCCGGGCTTATTGTAGTAGCGGGTGAGGATCTCCTCGGCGATATAGGGGGTGAGATTGCTGCGGTTGTTGTCCAGATCGTGGTTGAGGTCGTGGCGCAGCATATTTGCAAGGATATTGAACTGGGTCTCGGTGGAGTCGTTCATATACCCTTCGAGGCGGGCTATTTCGCGCAGCTGATTCACAGCCGTCTCACAAACTTTGTCGTAGTTGAATTTCTCGGGGTCGATAAAACCCTTGAACTCATCGTAGATCTCATCAGTCACCTCAAACTCCTCAGGAGCTGCTATCGAGGGGTGGGTGGCTGCATATTTGGTGGCGAAATCAAAGGCCCAGTTGTCGCGAACCACATTGTAGGTCAGTCGGTTGACGTCAGGATAGTCCACTTTGATGTCAGGAGTGATCCCTCCGCCGTCGCGCACCTCGCGACCTCCGGCGGTGTAAAACACCGTGGTGAGGCTGTCAGGGATTCTGGCTACTGAGCCGTCGGAATTGCGGCGGGAGTAGTCGATGGCCTGGATCAGACGCCCCGAGGGGATATAATATTTCGAGACAGTGACTTTGAGCAGTCCGTCGTAGGGGAGGCGGCGTGTGGTCTGCACGAGCCCTTTGCCGAATGAGCGGGAGCCGATGACCACAGCGCGATCGAGGTCCTGAAGCGCTCCGGCTACGATTTCTGCCGCCGAGGCGGTGCCCCCGTCGATGAGAACTGCGAGGGGTATCTTGGTGTCGACAGGCTTCACGGCTGTCTTATAGAGTTTCTCGGAGGTGATATCCTGTCCGCGGGTGGTCAGCACATGTGTCCCCTTGGGGAGGAATATGCCGAGGATTTCCACAGCGCTCTCCAGAAGGCCGCCGCCATTGCCACGCAGGTCGAGCACTATCCCCTTGGCTCCCTCGCCTATGAGACGTTCCACAGCCTCGCGGACTTCAGGATAGCTCTTTTCAGAGAAGGTGTTGAGCTCTACGATTCCTATGCCGTCAGGCTGCATCCCGGCATAATTGACCGAGGGGAGCTGTATCTTCCCTCTTTTGATTTCAAAGTTGAGTATGGAGTCCGGCTCGGCCCAGGGACGCTTCATCTTCAGGCGCACGGTTGTGCCGCTTTGTCCTTTGAGGCGGCTGCTGATCTGCTCCGTGGTGAGCGAGCTTACGGTGTCGCCGTCAATCTCGAGGAAGATGTCGCCGGCGCGGAGACCTCCGGTAAGGGCCGGGCTTCCCTCATAGGGCTCGGAGATGATCACCCCCCGAGGAGTCTGCTGGATCATCGACCCGATGCCGCCATATTCACCGGTAGTGATGGTGCGAAACGATTCCTGATCCTTGGCTGAGATATACTCCGTATATGGGTCGATCTCATCGAGCATCGCCGCAATAGCGGTGTTGATCGACTTATCGGCATCGATAGAGTCTACATAGAAGGTCTGCAGCTCCTTGTAGAGAGCATTGAAAATATCAAGATTGCGCGAGATGTCGCTCTTCTTGCTGCGGGTGGCGGCTGAGGTGATGGCGCCCAAAAGCACGGTCACTATAGCGACCAATATCAGTTTTTTCATCGTGTCTTTGAGTAGTCAGGTAATTCGTTGTTAAAGGGCCGCGGTCAGCAGTCCTGAAAATTATCTCCAAAGTTACTCAGAAATTATCAAAAAAACCTCATATTATCTTGCTTTTCACTCCGCTTTTAATTCATTTTCACTATTGCCGACCATGAAGCCTTCCTCAGGCGTCATGTTGTCGTCGTCACCCTCCCGCCGGCAGGTTGCTCTACCTCCCTCCGGGGCATAGATTTTCCCGGGCGCACGCTACTCCTCCCCCGAGGGTCAGGGTGCCGTCATTCCCCGCATTGAATGGTGGGGACGGTGGCGAAGCGGGCTTTCGGAAAGTGGGTGGCGGTATATCGGCGGATGAAGTCGCGGCTGTCGGTCGCTATGGTCTTGTCGATGTCGAAATGCTCGTTGTAGATCACTGCCAGCAGCTCTATCCCTCTTGATTTTATTGCTTCGAGCGAGAGTATCGTATGGTTGATGGAGCCGAGACGCCCGTTGGTCACGAGGATCACCGGGAGATGGCGGGTGGTGATATAATCGATAGTGAAAAAGTCGTCGGTCAGAGGCACCATCAGACCTCCTGCACCCTCTATCAGCACCATATCATAGAGCTCGGCCAGACGCTCGGTAGCTGCGTCGATTACAGCGAGGTCGATTTCGCGCCCGTCGATCCTCGCGGCAAGTTGCGCCGAGGCGGGGTAGGAGAATATCACCGGCGATGTCGTGTGGTCGAGATCCTCCGGGAGTGGGCCGGTGCCCATGATCTTGCGGTGAAGGTCGATATCCTCCGAGAATCCCGTATTACCGGTCTGAATGAATTTCTGGGTTATGACCCGCTTCCCCTCCTTCATGAGGCGAGAGGCGAGATAGCCTGTCACAAAGCTCTTTCCGGCATCTGTGTCGATGCCACTGATAAATATTTTCATTTGTAGATGGTGGGGGAGAGGTATGAGTTATGGGGTGTTTTATCGGGGAAGGATTTCGATCAGGCGCAGACAGAGCTGTTCGAGGTCGTCGTCGCTTATTATATAAGGTGGCATGATGTAGATGTTGCGTCCGAAGGGGCGCACCCAGATTCCTTTCTGAGTGCAAACTTTCTGAAATTCACCAACATCTACAGGCTCCTCCATCTCTATCACTCCGATCGCGCCGAGCACTCTCACATCCTTCACTCCCGGCTTCCCCACCGCACCCTTGAAGTGGCGGCGGATTTCGCTCTCTATGTGGGAGATACGGCTCTCCATATCCTGTTCTTTGAAGAGCCTGAGCGACTCGGCTGCCACTGCGCAGGCCAGCGGATTGGCCATGAATGTGGGCCCATGCATCATCACTCCGGCTTCGCCACGGGATATAGTGTCGGCAACCTCTTTGGTGGTGAGCACGGCGCTGAGGGTCATGTAGCCCCCGGTGAGCCCTTTGCCTACACACATGATATCAGGCGTCACTCCGGCATGTTCGAGTGCGAAGCATTTGCCTGTGCGATAAAATCCGGTCGCTATCTCGTCGAATATCAGGTAGATTCCTGCCTCGTCGCATAGGCGGCGCGCCTCGCGGAGATACTCCGGATGATAGAATCTCATCCCGCCCGCGCCTTGCACTATAGGCTCCAGGATCAACGCCGCAAGTTCGTCGCGGTGGGCCATCACCATGCGCCGCATAGGCTCGAAATCATCCGGATCCCACTCCTGGCCGGGGCGGATGGTAGGAGCGTCTACGAAATAACGTATCGGCAGGGCCGACCCGAAGGCGCCGTGCATACCGGTGACAGGGTCGCAGACACTCATGGCGTTCCATGTGTCGCCATGATAGCCGCTGCGGATAGTCACAAAATTGGTCTTGCGGTGGTCGCCGCTACGTGACACCGAAGCCTGAATCGCCATCTTCATCGCTACCTCAACTGCCACAGAGCCTGAGTCAGCAAAGAATATATTGTTCATCTCCTCAGGGGCCATCTCCAGAAGGAGCTCCCCTAACTCGATAGCCGGATCGTGGGTGAAGCCGCCAAACATCACATGGCTCATCTTCTTCAGCTGCCTGACAGCCGCCTCATTGAGGCGCGGATGATTGTAGCCATGGATGGCACACCACCACGACGACATGCCGTCGATCAGTTCGCGCCCATCTTCAAGATGTATTCTTACCCCCTCGGCCGACGCTACCTTATAGGTGGGGAGGGGATTGATAGTAGAGGTATAGGGATGCCAGAGATGCTCCCGGTCGAAATTTTCCATCATATTTTTCAATTGCGATGCGTATATCTGGTGCATATTTCTCAATTGCGATGCAAAATTACACCTTTTTTCGGTATTGAGAAATTTTTACCCTCCACCACCGGTGGGAGAGGGTGGGGCAGGCGACAGCCAGGAAAAACTGCTCTAAATATCGTAAATATTGGGCTTTTTCTCTTAGGTTGTTAAATATTTTTTCAAAAAAATTGTAAACAGATTAAAAAATATCCTTACCTTTGCTGCGAAGTCAGATCTCAACAGCCCCTCATCCCACTCCCGCAGGCTCATAATCGCAGGACTCCCGGAGGCTGTCTTAGGTCTGAAAGATTATCGCTTTTGATATTGCATAAAACTCAAATAATCAATCAATCTAATTTAAATAATTTAGCTATGAAAAAGTTTATGCTTCTCGCAGTCGTAGCTCTTCTTTCGCTCGCTGCATCTGCTCAGAACCTTTATCTTGGTGGCTCAATCGCTGCTTGGCGTGATGGTACTGACAAACTGACCAATATCAAAATCCTCCCCGAAATCGGCTACAACCTCAGCGAATCTGCTGCTGTTGGTGCTGTTGTTGGTTGGGACTACTACCACAAGCAGGGTGCTAACCTCAGCCTCTTCACTGTAGCTCCCTACTATCGCTACAACTTCGTGAAAGTCGACCGCGTGAAACTCTTCTGCGACGGTGGCGTTGATCTTGGTATTGGTAAAGGTACCGATTCAAAAACCGCAGTAACTTACGGTATTGGCTTCAAGCCCGGCGTTTCTGTAAACGTTTCAGACAATGTAAGCCTCGTGGCTCACTTCGGTTTCCTCGGTTACAAAGATGGCAACGATGCCGCTAAGGATGCCGGTGAAGTTGTTGGCTACTCTTATGGCTGGGGCTTCAAGTTCAGCAACGAACTCACTTTCGGTTTCTACTACAACTTCTAAAAATCCGAAATCCCAAACCCTACAAGGCGTCTCCCCGGAGGCGCCTTTTTATGTTCCATCCTCCCCCGCCGCCCTCCCCCCGCATCCCTCCCAATATAGGGACGAGGCCAACCGCCTCTTCCGCCGCCATAACCGCCCCGCGTCCTCCACCGCCATAACCGCCCCGCGTCCTCCACCGCCATAACCGCCCCGTAATTAAACTTTTTTAACCCTTCCCATCCATCATAATTCCCTCATATCCCTAACTTTGCAAAAAATCAATGAAATGAAACAATTTCCAAAAATAGTTTTAGGATTGTTATGCTCTCTCTGTTTTACAAGTTGTATGGAGAGCTTACCGAGCTATCTGAAAAACCAATATGAGTCTTCATGTAAGGAGGTGTCACTGCTCGATTTCTCGCAAAAAAACGGATTTCAATGGGATACTGCCTTTTATTTCCCGGAATTTACTGACGCTGACGAAATGTGCGAAGTCCTTAATATAGACAAAC
Source organism: uncultured Staphylococcus sp. (assembly GCA_964619395.1). GTDB lineage: Bacteria > Bacteroidota > Bacteroidia > Bacteroidales > Muribaculaceae > Duncaniella. The sequence continues at coordinate 31,014 of CAZUEY010000006.1, forward strand.
TTCCGTCTAAACACCCTCGGATCAGTGGCATTCATCTTATCTTTATGAAGGATGGAAAAATTATATATTGGGATCGCTGGAGCGGTATAAATAGGAAGGAATACGAAGATATCGGTATCTTAACAAACTTATATTTTGGATTGGGTTTGTCTGGTGTATCACCGGTCTTGTTCGACCCTTCTAATGAAATTATGATGTTTTTTCCTGATAATGCCTTGTTCTATATTGATAAGGAAGATGGAAGTTTTGTGTTAAAGCCGGTAAACTCTTCTGTCGTTGACCATGCTTCAGATGATGACTGTTTTTACCGATAGACGGTCCCTGGCTTCCTTCATTCAAGTTGCAGGTCATGATTAATAGAAAGTATCTTATTATCGACAATTAAGTGATATATTATGAAAATTCTCAAGAAAACAGTTCTCTTTGGTGTGATGACACTTATAGGTTTTGTAAATTTCCTTCTTTGGTTATTCATCTTTTTACCTTTGATGGGGTCTATTCTTTCCCCGGTATATCATTAACAACATTCGTAGATTTCACTCTTATAAGTCTCGACTATGCGAAAAAAGTTATACATTATATGCTGGATTGCAAATTTTTTACTTCTGTTTGAGCTCTTTTTCGGGCGCCTTTTTCCTGCTATCAATGAATTGATTGGGGTCGGTAGCTCATTCGATCTGGCATTCTATATTATAGGTGTACCCGCTATGTTTCTTACCGGACTTAACTATTTCATCATAAACAGACACAAAGAATACTGGCTCAATATTTTGATTTTGTTTTTTTGCCCTATTTTCAATATCTTGTTCCTTTGGAAGGTGCTTCAAAACCGCTGGATCTGAATGTTGTCGCCATATGTTCCTGAAAATATCTACTCTATTCCTTTATTATGAAGTTTCTGAATAAAATGCTCAAATTTTTAGGGATGATGCTTTTAGGCAGCCTAAGTATCCTTTTCTGGTTATAATTATCAGTTAGGTAATGAAGCTGCATTGTCCTCTTATTCTCTATATCTGCCAAACCCTGTCAATTTTTCTACTGCTCATTCTCAACTATGAACAAATTCATATACTTAGCCTGTTGGATAGGCAATATTTTACTTCTTATCATAAAATTTAATTGGTTAGGTCTTCCTGCTATGTACACCGGAATCGTTGGCTTTTTCTATGTGGGAATCGGAGCGTATATTTTTTACGTTCCCGCCATCTACCTTACTGCGATGAATTATGTGATAGTCACAAAACATAGGGATTATTGGCTCTATCCATGGATCTTATTTTTAGGCCCTTTTTTCAATCTGCTCTTCTTGTGGAAAGTCCTGCAAAGCCGTTGGATCTGACATCCACCTGACCCCTCACTCTTTTCCTCCCTCAGCCTCTTACCGCCAAAGATTACGAAAGAGATCCCCCCTTGTGGAGGAACCTGCCCCAACGCGGAGCCGGTTTGTCGAAGATGATGATGAGAGCCGCCTCCTCCCACCCCGTATTTAAACTTTTTTAAACCTCCCTATACATCATAATCCCCCCATATCCCTAACTTTGCAAAAATCAAATCTTTAAATTATACCGTGAACAATTTTACGACACAACTCCTTCTGCCGCTATGAAACGTCTTGCTAAACAATTATGGATAACCTTATTCATGCTCTGCGTAGGTGTGGGAGGATTGTGTTATCCCAAAGCTTCAGGAAATTCAATCTTATCCGAAACCTCTAACCCCACATTATCTCATGAGGAGGGGAAGCATGGATCTCAACATGTCAGAAGCGACGACAACTCTCACCAGTCTACGGATTATGAGAAGGAGTATAAAGATTCGGAAATCAGCATTCAAAAAGGTGAGTCAAGAGATACAACTGTAACCTTCAAAAGAACTCCCGATTTGACCTTTCGACAGATTCTTAAGAAAATCTATGAAATTCAGATATGTGGGATGGATAGTAGTACACTGAAAAAGCATAGTTATAAATACAAGTTAAGATTCGATAATTGGCCGATTCTTAATGGTGATGAATGTGGACTATTCGACATCAAGGCTAAACGAGACACATTCTATGTGATAGAAACTATCTATCTCGATGGAACATATTACCTTGATTACGGTAGAGACTCAAAAAAATTAAATATTTTTAAGGGGGTTGGAAACTCCTATATACTCGGTAAAGACTATTCAAAAGATATAGTTTATCAACTCATCTTTAAATGGCAAAAAGATTCATTGCTCAAATATGGCAAGGAGATGATGCCCCCGGGTAGATTCAACTCCGGCACTCACAAAACTTGCGCCTCCCGGGTTATCCTCTCACCCACATCCGTGAGAATCGATATGGTCAAGTTCTATCCTCTTTATGGGTTAAAACACTAAAAGCTTTAGGGGCCTACAGCAATATTCCCTGCCTATAACTCATCGTTCTTTTTTAACATTAAAGGTAATGAAAAGACAAAAGTATATCATATTGAGCCTTATAATGATGGCCGTAGGAGGAATCTTTTTCGACTCCTGTGCTAAACAACAGGCCAACGCCACTGAGCAGGCCACTCAACCGGGCGCCAATCAAGACGAAGACGACCCTATAGCACGAATAGATCAGCAAGAGTTCTCAGATTACGACTTTTACATTCAGAGAGGAGAATCTGTCGACACTACGGTGACACTAAAACGAGACTCCATTTTGGATTTCAAGGGGATTCTCCAACGGATCTACAACATACAGACTTCCGGTAAAATGATGGACAATCCTCAGAAACATCCTTTCGCGTGGAAGTTTAACGTCAAAAGCTGGCCCGGCTTCAGCAAAGATTTCAGCAACCTGGAAATTGCTCCCGGTAACGGCACTATATTTATTGAGGAAACGATCTATAAATCATCTGACTACTATCTGCTTTATTCAACCGACGGCCGCACAGTCAATGGGGTAGCGATAATCCCCTCGAAACAACAGAATGATTCAATATACCGACCCACTTCTTACATTCTCAACCATGATATATCAAACCGCTACTACAGGAATATAACGACTTGGCAAAAAAACAATCTGCTTCAATCCGGTAGACACATCGCACCCCCAAACGGAATCAAACCATCGCGCCCCTTCTCCAAATGCACAAGCCGAGTGACCCTTACTCCAGACTCCGTAAGGATCGACATGATCAAGTACTATAAGACATCCTACGCCTTCGACGACACCGCCGGCTACTTCTGATCCCCTGGCCCCAACGCGGAGCCGGTTTGTCGAAGGTGATGATGGGAGCCGCCCCCCTGCCTTTCGCCTCAAGTCGGCCTGAAATTTTTTATATACATATTTTATTTATTGAAATAATATTCAGATGCTATGAGAAAAGAAAAAATTTTAGTAAAGGTCTATTTTTTGCCTTCGTGATAGCTATGCTCGTATGGGTTGGATGTACATCCCATACAGGTTCAGAGAGCAATGAGCTTGATAAATTAAGTTCAGAGAGTAATGAGCTTGATAGAGACCATTATTATGAACTTTTCGAAAACGAACCTCGCGACATAACAATCAAAATAAAAAGAGACACCGTTATTGATCTTAACTGGACTCTCCGACAAATAAATCGCCTTCAACATATCGGCAGGGAAAAACTTGATCCGAGAGTGGACTTTTTAAAATCTAAGTTTTTGTTATTGGATTCCGAAAGTTTTATTCCGGATGATTGCAGCAGTGAAGAACTTTAGCCGGGCCGTACCTCTCCTGAATATAAAAGGATCAGTAGAGAAAAGATCTTCAACTTTATAAGCAATCCTGAAATGGACACCATATTTTTTTCTGAAAGCGTATCAAGGGAATGTGACTATTTTAATCGGTTTTGGAGAAATCCTGATGAAACATTTGAATTGGCTGAAACAATGATTAAAAGTAAAACAAGAGTTGCTGTTTTTTGCAGGGATCAATCTGACCAAACCGATAAATATCTCATCACAAAATGGAAAAAAGACACTCTTATGAAATATGGTAGCAGCCTCATGCCCCCGGGTAGCTCGAGTACTAATCCGAGTCTGACCTTCGTATCCAGGGTGATTCTAACACCTGACTCAGTGCAAATCGACCTGCTGAAACTATACCGGCTCTACCGTCTCGAACCCAACCTCAAATCCTACCTGTCTAAGAGCCACGCCCATAATATGTTTTAGACCCCGTTCCCCAATATTTGTTAATGCTGGGGCGGCCAAGCGTCGTGTAGATGTGTTCGCGCAGTGAGGGAGCAATGCGGTTGCATTGTGACCGAAACAAACGGACACAGATGCATGACGATTGGCCGTGGCGATGGTAATTCAAATATGTCAGTCTTCGAATTCGTTTTGAAAATTTCAGAAAATTTTCTAAAATAAAGTAGCGTTGTCCAAGTGTCAAATCTGTAGTATATCTCAATCTAATCCAACAAGTTACAAATGCTAAAATCATATAACTGAATTTGGGCGGAATTAAATCTGTGCCGATGCATAAAATTACCATATCATCGCATATCTCCGGCGCTTTTTGCCTTGTTCTTCAGTCACGTAGCTACGGCTACGCTCCTTCATCACAAGACAAAAATCACTCAGAGATATGCGACCCCAGCGTTAACAAATATTGGGGAACGGGGTCTTAACGCTGAAGCGATGGTAACTTCCACAGCCCGACAATTCGGGGTATAATGGATTTGTAGAAGCGCGGATATATGGTTTTATCCCCCGCCATCTTAACTCTGCCCTTCGCCTCAAGTCGGCCTGTCTCACAGCGGATGCGCCTTTGAAATTTTTTTTAAAAATATTGAAAAATTCATTATATTTGCAGATGTATTTGCTGCCTCGATCTCAGCTGATTTTGCCACGTGTGGCAACCTGTTGACAGGCAGTTGAATAGCTTTTGTAGTATAGTTTATCACCAACAAGCATGATAGCATTAGCGATACAAAACGCCACTCTTGCTCTTGTGGCCGTCCTCACCGGCGCAGGTCTTGTGGCTGTTGCTCTGTGGCTCGCAGGGCTTCTCTCGCCCCGGTCGTTCAACCCCCAGAAGGGTGAGCCCTACGAATGTGGTATCCCCACCCGTGGCGAGTCGATGGCTCAGTTCAAGGTCGGCTACTATCTTTTTGCAATTCTCTTCCTGATGTTTGACGTCGAGACGGTGTTTCTCTATCCTTGGGCAGTTCGAGTTCACGAATTAGGCACTCAGGGGCTCACCGCCATCGCCGTCTTTTTTGGTATTATAGTGCTTGGCCTTGTATATGCCTGGCGGAAAGGAGCTCTTGAATGGAAGTAACTACCAAAGGGATGCCCTACGAGGCATGGAAAGATAATGAATATATCGAGAAGCTCGTCAAGGAGCTTCGCGACAATGGCACCAATGTGGTCGTGGGTAAGCTCGACCAACTTATCAACTGGGGGCGGTCAAACTCCATCTGGCCCCTCACCTTCGCCACCAGTTGCTGCGGCATAGAATTTGTGTCGCTCGGAGCCGCGCGCTACGACATGGCGCGTTTCGGATGGGAAGTGGCCCGCGCTTCCCCCCGTCAGGCCGACTTCATGATGGTAGCCGGTACGATTGTCCATCGTATGGTGCCCGTGTTCCGCCGCCTCTACGACCAGCTGGCCGAACCTAAATATGTCATAGCCTGCGGTTCATGCGCCATCTCCGGCGGTCCCTTCAAGAAGAGCTATCATGTGGCCATGGGCATCGAGGATATAGTGCCCGTCGATGTGTTTGTGGCAGGTTGTCCCCCGCGTCCCGAAGCTATGATATATGGCATCATGCAGCTCTCGCGCAAGATAAAGGTCGAGAAGTTCTTCGGCGGTGTCAACCGCAAGGAGAGCCAGAAGGAATTCCTCGCTGCCCACCCCATCCCGGGAGTCAACGATTGATATCCCCTCACCGCAGTCTCTCCGCTCACCATCTCACTCATTCAGTCAAAAAATCTCATACACCATAATATATATAGTATGTCAGATCTCAGGGAAAAGATAAGCGCACTCTTGCCCGCCGCCACCTTCGACGAGGGCAAAATCCTGCAGGTCAATGTTGCGGCAGCCGACTGGCATGATTTCGCCACTCGTCTGCGCGACGACGACGAGCTCGCATTCGACTTCCTCGTCACCATCGTTGGTATGGACTGGCAGGAAGCAGGCCTCGGCTGCGTATACTTCCTCACTTCAACCCGCCATGGCCACCATCTCTCCGTAAAAGTGATGGCCGAAGGCAACCGTGATTTCCCCTATATTGACTCTATCCACGATCTCTGGGCCATCGGCTGCATCTTTGAGCGCGAGGTCTACGACTATTTCGGCATCATTTTCGTCAACAATCCTGATATGCGTCGCCTCTTCCTCTCGCTCGACTGGAAAGGCTACCCCCTGCGCAAGGACTACAACGAGGATCCCGATATCAACCCCATCTCTATCGAAAGCGAGCGTCAGACTGACTTTACCGATGTCTGGACACGCAATCCTCAGGGAGAGATCGTCAAACATGAGCGCCGCATCTTTAAGCCTGACGACTTTGTGATCAATATCGGTCCGCAGCATCCCGCAACCCATGGTGTGCTCCGCTTCCGCACAGCCGTCGACGGCGAAATCATCAAGAAAATCGACATCTATCTCGGTTATATCCACCGCGGAGTGGAAAAAATTTGCGAGAAAGACACATACCCCCAGACCCTCCACTTCATGGACCGTCTCGACTATTTCTCTGGCCACCACTATCACCACTGCCTCTGCATGGTGATCGAGGAGGCTGCCGGCATCGAGATATCCCGCCGCGCGCAGGTGATCCGAGTGCTGATGGATGAGCTCTCGCGCATTGCCTCCCACTGCCTCTTTATCGGCACCTACTGCATGGACCTCGGTGCCACCACCATGCTCTTCTACACTCTCCGCGTCCGCGAGCAGATCCTCGACATTATGGAGAAGACCTGCGGCGCCCGCATGACCTTCAACTACGAGTGTATAGGGGGTGTCATGCAGGATCTCCACCCAGACTTTGTGAAGGATGTCCACGCACTCCTCGACGTCCTCCCCGCCAACATCAAGGAATACAACAAGATATTCACCGGAAACGTCATCGCCAAAGGGCGCATGGAAGGCGTCGGTGTGCTCTCGCGCCACGATGCCATCTCCTGGGCTGTCACAGGCCCCAACGGGCGTGCCTCCGGGTGGGCCTGCGATGTCCGCAAGACTGACCCCTACAGCATCTACGCCGAACTCGACTTTGACGAAGTGGTACGCACCGAGGGCGACGCTATGGCTCGCTTCAAAGTGCGCATCGACGAGATGGTGCAGAGCGCTCGCATCATAGCCCAGCTGATCGACAATATCCCCGAGGGCGACTATCTCGTAAAAGTGCCTAAGGTGCTCAAACTCCCTGTAGGACACTGGTTTAAGACTGTAGAGGGATGCCGTGGCACCTTTGGTATATATCTCGAGAGCGATGGCGCCACAATGCCCTACCGCCTCAAGATCGCACCTCCATGTCTCCCCGCTGCCGCCGTGGTCGACCATATCACCGAAGGACAGAAAATTGCCGACCTCATAACTATAGGTGGCTCAATGGATTACATAGTCCCTGACATCGACCGCTGATCGTGTGACTCATCCGGTAATCACCCACACAGTGACACCTTAATATATATAAGAAGAAAATAAGCAAAACAACCCCCATACGTCATGCAAGATTTTTCAGTTGCGACATCGTGGCTCCACTCCTTCCTCACTGGCTATATCCCTGAATGGGCAGCTGTGACTCTGGAATGTCTCATCCTCGGAGTTGGCCTCCTGGTGCTCTATGCAGTCCTCGCGCTTTTCTATATCTATTTCGAGCGTAAGGTCTGCGCTGCCTTTCAGTGCCGCCTCGGCCCCAACCGCGTAGGTCCCTGGGGTCTCCTTCAGAGCTTCGCCGATATGTTCAAGATGCTCATCAAGGAGATTATTACACTCAACCACTCCGATAAATTCCTCTTTGGCCTCGCTCCCTACTTGGTCATAATCGCTTCGATGAGCGCCTTCGCTGTGCTACCATGGGGTCGCGGACTGCAGATCGTTGACTTCAATGTAGGCATTTTCTTCCTGCTGGCAGTCTCCTCTATCGGGGTGCTCGGCATTCTCCTTGCAGGATGGTCGTCAAACAACAAATACACCCTCATCGGCGCCCTCCGTTCAGGCGCGCAGATGATCAGCTACGAGCTCTCCATGGGCCTCTGCGTGGTCACTATGGTTGTGATCGCCGGCACAATGTCTGTCACCGGGATCGTTGAGGCGCAGTCTCACCTCTGGTTCATCTTCTCAGGCCACATTCCCGCTATCATCGCCTTCATAATCTTCATGATAGCAGGCACAGCCGAAACAAACCGTGGCCCCTTTGACCTCCCCGAAGCCGAGAGCGAGCTTACAGCCGGCTACCACACTGAATACTCCGGTATGCATTTCGGCTACTTCTACCTCGCTGAATATCTCAACCTCTTCATAGTCTCCGGCGTGGCCGCCCTCCTCTTCTTCGGCGGATGGATGCCCCTCCATATCCCCGGGTGGGATGGCTTTAACCATATCATGGACTTCATCCCCTCACCCCTCTGGTTTGTAGGCAAAGCCGTAGCGCTCTCCTTTATCATCATCTGGTTCAAATGGACATTTCCCCGTCTGCGCATCGACCAGCTCCTGACTCTCGAGTGGAAATACCTCCTCCCCATCAACCTCTTCAACCTCGTGCTCATGGTGATCGTGGTCACCTTCGGGCTCTATCTCTGATCCGGCCCTCCGGGACTCGCCGGATCAACACCTTACAACGAATATCTCTAACCCCAATATCAGGCCGACTCCCCCAATGGCCTGCATGCCTAAAATCTTAAACCGCAATGAGTGAAAACTATGGCAAAATCGCCCAGGTGATCGGCCCTGTGGTCGATGTCATTTTCGAAGGTGACGACAACCTCATTCCCCCTATCTACACCGCCCTCAAGGTCGCTCGCGAGGATGGCACTGACCTTATTCTCGAAGTGGAGCAGCATATCGGTGAAGATACAGCACGCTGCGTAGCTATGGAGAGCACCGATGGTCTCCGCCGCGGCATGAAAGCCGTAAACCTCGAGCGCCCGATCGCTGTCCCCACCGGCGACCAGGTAAAGGGACGACTGCTCAACGTGCTCGGAGAGTCTATCGACCGTCTGCCTCAACTCAAACGCGACAATCTCCGCTCTATCCACCAGCCCGCTCCTAAGTTCGATGATCTCACTATCGGCACCGAGATCCTCTATACCGGTATCAAGGTGATCGACCTGCTCGAACCCTACTCAAAGGGTGGAAAAATCGGCCTCTTCGGTGGTGCAGGTGTGGGCAAGACTGTGCTCATCATGGAGCTTATCAACAACATCGCAAAGGGCCACAACGGCTTCTCAGTGTTCACCGGTGTCGGCGAGCGTACTCGTGAGGGTAACGACCTGCTCCGTGAGATGATCGAGAGCGGTGTCATGAAATATGGCGAGAAATTTGCCGAAGGCATGGAAAAAGGTGAGTGGAATCTTGCCGACGTTGACATGGAACAGGTAGCTGAGTCAAAGGCTACACTCGTCTTCGGACAGATGAACGAGCCCCCGGGCGCACGTCTGCGCGTCGCTCTCTCGGGTCTGACTGTCGCCGAGCAGTTCCGCGACCAGGATGGGGGTGGCAAGGATATCCTCCTCTTCATCGACAATATTTTCCGTTTCACTCAGGCCGGTTCTGAGGTGTCGGCTCTTCTGGGCCGTATGCCCTCCGCCGTGGGCTACCAGCCTACACTCGCCTCTGAAATGGGTGCTCTCCAGGAGCGAATCACCTCTACCAAAAACGGATCTATCACCTCTGTCCAGGCTATCTACGTGCCTGCCGACGACTTGACCGACCCCGCGCCTGCAACCACTTTCAGCTTCCTCGACGCTACCACGGTGCTCTCGCGTAAGATCTCGGAGCTCGGCATCTATCCCGCTGTCGATCCCCTCGAGTCTACCTCGCGTATCCTCGACCCCAATATCATCGGCGAGGACCACTACAATACAGCTCAGGCCGTCAAGCAGTTGCTCCAGAAATACAATGAGCTCCAGGATATCATCGCCATCCTCGGCGTCGACGAACTCTCCGACGAGGATAAGCTCGTGGTGTCGCGCGCACGTCGCGCTCAGCGTTTCCTCTCTCAGCCGTTCTTCGTGGCAGAGCAGTTCACCGGCCTCCCCGGCGTCATGGTGCCCCTGAGCGAGACTATCCGTGGCTTCAAGATGATTCTCTCCGGCGAGATGGACGAATACCCCGAGCAGGCTTTCCTCAACGTCGGCACTATCGACGATGCCATCGCCAAGGGTAAGAAGCTCCTCGCCGAGGTCAAGTAATTTCCCTCACGAGGCTCTGATACATCTTCTCAATATCCCTCACTCATCCACTCTCATCATCCACTGACTCAGCATGATACTCAAAATCATATCGGCAGACTCCACCCTCTTCGAGGGAGAAGTAAAGGCTGTGCACCTCCCGGGCGCTATGGGTGCCTTCACGGTGCTCCCCGGCCACGCCTCCCTTATCTCCACACTCACCCCCGGCTCCATACGCTACACTGACAACGCCGGCGAGGAAAAGGAGCTCAGCGTGGGGGGCGGAATAGTCGATGTCGACAGCAATATTGTATCGGTCTGCATTTATTAAACGGCGACGATGAAAAGAAACTTATTTACCATACTGACGCTCGCGCTTATGGCCATTTTTATGCCCATGAGTGTCAGCGCCGCCATATCCAGCGATGGTGAGGCCGAAACTCATGCCGCCGACGACGGCGGCAAGGTCGATGCCCAGGGCATCATCTTCGAGCACCTCGGCGACCGTTACGGCTGGGAAGTTCCATTCAATCACCATAAGAGCATCCCTCTGCCGGTGATCGTTTGGGGAAGCGACGGACTCCACATCTTCTCCTCAGCACGTGTGGACCATGGCAAGGTCTACACTGACGGCTCAGCTACTTTCCGCATCGCAGGCAAGGAGAGCCCTTATAAAGGTAAGGTAGTGGAGATTATCGATGGCCGCGAGGTTAAGCCTGCCATCGACATCTCGATTACTAAAAATGTCTGCGGCGTCTTTATCGCTGCCCTCCTGGTGCTTTGGTGCATCCTCGACGTGGCTCGCTGGCATCGCAACGCCTCCCTCAAGGCTCCCCGCCGAATGACAGGCGCCATTGAGTTTGTGATCCTCTTCATCTACGACGGTGTCATCAAGCCCACCCTCAAAGCCAAGGCACCCAAATTTGCCCCATACCTGCTGACGGTCTTCTTCTTTATCCTCGTCATGAACCTCTTGGGGCTGATCGTGGTGTTCCCCGGCGGCGCAAACCTCACCGGCAACATCGCTGTGACTCTCGTCCTGGCCCTCATCACATTCTTTGTCACAAATATCTTTGCTACAAAGCATTACTGGAAAGAGATCTTCAACCCCGATGTCCCCTGGTGGCTCAAATGGCCTATCCCCATCATGCCCGTCATAGAGATTTTCGGTGTCTTCACCAAGCCCGCGGCTCTCACAGTCCGTCTCTTCGCCAACATGATGGGTGGCCACATGATCGTCATCGTACTCACCCTCCTCATCTTCATTTTCGCCGCAATGGGGCCCGTGGTGACAGGAGCCACCGCTCTGGTGAGCATCCTATTCTCGGTGTTCATGCTCCTGATTGATGTGCTTGTCAGCTTCATCCAGGCCTACGTGTTCACCATGCTCTCCACACTCTTCATAGCCCTCGGGCAAGAGGAGGGTCACGGCGAGCACCACCCTGACGACCACTCCGAGGCTACCACCTCCTCCCCCGCGGCAGCCCCCGCTCAGAGCACACCCCTGACTGAAAGCGCCTCTTGAGCACACCCCCAAAAAATGTTCTCCTCCTCAACTCCCCGAATCAGTAACAGAAAAATTATCACAAATATCAAAACCCTTTAAATCTATTAAGTTATGTTAGCAATGATCTTAGCAGCTATCGACGGAATCCTCGGCATCGGCGTTTGTATCGGTGCAGCAATCGCAGCAATCGGCGCCGGTATCGGTATCGGCAAAATCGGTGGCTCTGCCATGGAAGCAATCGCTCGCCAGCCCGAATCTACCGGCGACATCCGCAGTAACATGATCGTCATCGCTGCCCTCATCGAAGGTGTGGCTCTCTTCGCTGTCATCGTTTGTATCCTCGCTATGTTCGTAGGTTGACGCATGAGCCTTTATCGCTCTGTTTTCAACCCGTTTTCATACACCAAAACTCCACGTCACTGAAAAATGGAACTATTTAAGCCTGATTTCGGCCTGATATTCTGGATGTTCGTGTCATTTGCCATCCTCTTCTTCATCCTTTGGAAGTGGGGCTGGCCCGTGATCATGAAGGGAGTGTCTGACCGAGCCGACCTCATCGACAAAGGTGTGGAGTATGCTCAAAATGCCAAACAACAGCTTGACCATGCCCGCGAAGAGGCCGATAAATACATAAGCGACGCCCGCCGCCAGCAGGCCGACATGCTCCGCGAAGCCGACAGAATGAAATCTCAAATCATTGAGGAAGCTCGATCTGCCGCACAGTCGGAAGCCAAGAAGGTGATGGACGCTGCTAAAGTGTCTATCGAGCAAGAACGCAAGATGGCGCAGCAGCAATTCCGCAACGAAGTCTCTTCCTTCGCTCTCGACATCGCCCAGAAGGTGGTGCGCGAGCAGCTTAAGGAGGATCAGGCTCAGGAGAAGCTCGTCAGCTCCCTGCTCGACGATATGGAGAAGCAAAATTGATTTACCCGGGAGTAGGGGAGGGTTGCTGACCCTCCCCCCACCCTCAGGGCTCATCGATCCTCCGTAAGGCCTCGCTGCCTCCAAGCCTCGCCTCTTGGCCCTTCCCTGTGGAGCTCTCTCCTCGCGGAAGCCCAAAAGCTGAAACCTGCTGCAATGCTCCTACTCCGGGACGCTTACCCCATGCGCCCTCCTCAATCTCTCCACCTCACTCTATCTGTTTTAATTACCCCCCACTCATCCTCTCAGACGCAATGAATCAAGGACTGATCCCCGGCCGATATGCCAAAGCCCTCTTCAGCTTAGCCGCCGATAAGGGCATGGACAGCCGTGTCTATGAGTTGGCAAAAAATCTTGAGGCTTCGTTCGCCTCAGAGCCCGCCCTGCGACAGGCTGTGGCTAATCCTTTTGTCTCTGTTGCCGATAAGACCCGACTCTTGACCACGGCCGCCGATGCCAAACCCTCCGATGATATCTTCGCCGACTTCATCAAGCTCTTGGCTCAAAACAACCGTATTGCCATTATCCGCGAGATAGCCATAGCATATATGCGCCTCTATCGCGATCACCACAATATCCGCCTTGTGACTGTCCGCTCGGCAGCCCCCATGCAGCCCGATCACGAAAAGCGTCTCAAAGACTTGATTGCCTCCCACCTTAAGGGTGCCTCTATGGAATACCACTCCGAGACCGACCCCGAACTTATCGGGGGATTCACAGTGGCAATCGACAATGAAAAACTCGACGCCTCCGTGGCCAACGAACTTAAACAATTGCGTCTTAAACTTTTAAACTAATAACACCCCTATACCACAATGATAAACCCAAGCGAGATCTCACAGGTACTGAAGCAGCAGCTTGAGAACGTCAACTCCAAAGTATCGTTCGAGGAAACAGGCGTTGTCCTCGAAGTTGGCGACGGCGTAGCCCACGTCTACGGACTCGACAATGTGTGCGCCAACGAACTTGTCGAATTCGAGAATGGTGTCAAAGGCGTGGCCCTCAACCTCGAAGAGAGCAACGTCGGAGTGATCCTCCTCAACGAGGTCAACAATGTCACCGAAAATATGAGCGTGAAGCGCACAGGCGAAATCGCCTCTATCCATGTCGGTGAAGGGGTGTTTGGCCGTGTCATAAACGTCCTCGGTGAGCCTATCGACGGACGCGGACCTATTGACGGCGAACTCCTCCCCATGCCCCTTGAGCGCAAGGCCCCGGGAGTTATCTTCCGCCAGCCCGTCAAGCAGCCACTCCAGACCGGCCTTAAGGCAATCGACTCGATGGTCCCCATTGGCCGCGGACAGCGCGAACTTATCATCGGCGACCGTCAGATCGGTAAGACCGCTATCGCTATCGACACCATCATCAACCAGCGCGCAAACTTCGAGGCCGGCAAGCCCGTCTATTGCATTTATGTGGCCATCGGTCAGAAGGCCTCATCCGTAGCCGCAACAGTTGAGACTCTCCGCCAGCATGGAGCCCTCGACTATACGGTTGTGGTTGCCGCCACTGCTGCCGACTCCGCTTCTATGCGCTACTACGCCCCCTTTGCCGGTGTGGCGATCGGCGAGTATATCCGCGACACCGGCCGCGATGCCCTCATCGTCTACGACGACCTCTCGAAGCAGGCCGTGGCCTACCGCGAAATCTCCCTCATCCTCAAGCGACCCTCTGGTCGCGAGGCATACCCCGGCGATATCTTCTATCTCCACAGCCGTCTGCTCGAACGTGCCGCCAAAATTATCGACAACGAGCAGGTGGCCCGCAATATGAACGACCTCCCCGCCTCTCTCAAGGATCGTGTGAAGGGTGGCGGCTCGCTCACCGCACTCCCGATCATCGAGACCCAGGCCGGCGACGTCTCCGCATATATCCCCACCAACGTAATCTCGATTACTGACGGCCAGATATTCCTCGAGACAGCCCTCTTCAACCGAGGTATCCGCCCCGCTATCAATGTGGGTATCTCAGTGTCGCGTGTGGGTGGCAACGCTCAGATCAAGTCCATGAAGAAAGTGGCCGGTACCCTCAAGATCGACCAGGCTCAGTTCCGCGAGCTCGAATCCTTCACCAAGTTCGGCGGCGATATCGACCCCGTCACTGCCCGTGTAATCGACAAGGGTCGCAAAAACGAGCGCCTGCTCATCCAACCTCAGTATTCTCCAATGAAGGTTGAAGATGAAGTAGCCGTAATCTACTGCGGCACCAAGGGCTTGCTCGAAAATGTGCCCCTCGATAAGGTAGCAGAGTTTGAGAAAAATTTCCTCCAGCTCGTTTCTTCCAAATATCCCGAGGCCATGGAAGCGATACGCGCCGGAAAACTCGACGACGAGGTCACTGCCAAGCTCACCGAGGCTGCTTCTGAAATCGCCGGCTCCTACAATTGATAGACACCATAATCATTTTCCCCTGACCATCAACCTCACCGTTTTATGGCAACACTTCGCGAACTAAAAGGACGAATTGGCTCCGTGGCTTCAAGCGAGAAGATCACAGGTGCCATGAAGATGATATCCTCTGCAAAAATGCACCGCGCAGAGGCCGATCTCCGGCGTCTCCTCCCTTTTCGCACTCAGATTGAGACAATTATAGCCAACCTGCTCAGTGCTGATGCCGAATTCTCTTCGCCCCTCACCGAGGTGCGCGAGGTCGCCTCGGTAGCTGCCGTGGTGCTCGGTAGCGACGATGGTCTCTGCGGAGCTTATAATATCAATATTTTCAAACAGTTGACTTCAATTGTTGCCGACTATCGCACGCGCTTCGGCAACAATGTGAAGATCACTGTCATCCCCGTCGGGCGCAAGATGCTCAAGGCATGCCGCCTCCTCTCTGCAGCCGGTGTGGATGTCAAGGCTCCTGAAGGGGTCGACTCAAAGTCGGGAGGTGAGGCTGTCAAGAAGTTCACCAACTCTCTCGAAGCTGACTTCGTGGCCCGAAGCTACGATAAGGTCGATGTGGTGTATATGAACTATCAGTCAGTCAGCCGCCAGCGCCTCCGTTGCGACACTCTCCTCCCCGTAAACCCCGACTCATTTGCCGCCGGGGGGATAAAGGCTGCCTGTCGGCCATGCATCTTCGAGCCTGATGCCGCTTCGATTTTCATCTCGGTGATCCCGATGTATCTCCTGGCTATGATGCAGGAGATTTTCACCGAAAACCGCGCTTCCGAACAGGCCGCGCGCATCATGGCTATGCAAAGCGCCAACGACAATGCCCGCAAGCTCCTCGACCAACTCCAGCTCGAATTCAACAAACTCCGTCAGCAGAGCATCACCACCGAGCTCCTCGACATACTCGGTGGTCAGGTCAAAGACTGACACTCCTCTTAATTTCCCCTCTGCTCCCCGTCTTCTCGCCTCAACCGCTAACATTTAACTCTCACTTAAAGAAAAAATTACTCATCACTCAAATATGGGAAGTGTAAAAGATTATTTCTCAAACCTCGCTTCCGGATTGGCAAGCCTTGTCAAAGGTATGCAGGTAACCGGTAAGGAGTTTATCACACCCAAAATCACCGAGGAGTATCCCGACAATCGCGACAATCTCCCAGTGGCCGACCGCTTCCGCGCAATCCTTACCCTCAAATACGACGATCAGGGCAACCATAAATGTATCGCCTGCGGCACCTGCGAGAGAGTATGCCCTAACGGTACTATTGCCCTTGATATCAAGACGGTGGATACCTGGGATGGCAAAAAGAAGAAAAAACTCGACAAATATCACTACGATCTCGGAAGTTGCACTTTCTGCCAGCTCTGCGTCGTAAATTGTCCTACAGACGCCCTCGAATTCTCCAACGACTTCGAGCAGGCCGTCTTCACCCGCAGCAAACTTGTCAAACTCCTCAACTATCTCCCCGAAAAGCCTGAGCCTCAGCCTACTCCCGAGGAGATTGAGCGTCTTAAGGCCGAAAAAGAGGCCAAGATTGCAGCCGCTAAAGCTGCTGCCGCCGCAAAAAAAGCAGCCCAAACCGCAACAGCTCCCGCTGAGGCCCCCAAGGCTCAGGCACCCGCTGATGCCCC
>CAZUEY010000006.1:47888-57421 GCA_964619395.1 uncultured Staphylococcus sp.
CCCCCAAGGCTCAGGCACCCGCTGATGCCCCCGCTGAAGCCTCTGACTCAAACGCTGCCTCTGCAAAAGATAACTAATCACAATCATAATAATGGAATCAGTAGGAAGTACAATCATCTATTGGATAATCGCTCTGGCGCTTGTCATTTTCTCCGTGCTTACTGTCACCACTCGCAAAATCCTCCGTGCAGCCACATATCTCCTCTTCGTCCTCTTCTCTACAGCTGCGCTCTATTTCAAACTCGACTATGAGTTTCTTGGCACTGTCCAGATTGCTGTCTATGCTGGTGGCATACTCGTGCTTTTCGTTTTTGCCATCCTCCTTACCACTCATCCCGGCGACAATAGTCAGCAACTCACTTCCCGTAAGAAATGGCTCGGACTGATCGGTGCTGTAGCTGTGGGTGGCGCATGCCTATGGGCTCTCCTTTCGCGCTGCTCAGCCCTCAGCGGATCGCTCCCCGCAATGGACAATCCCTCGATGCACCGCATAGGCACTGCAATGCTCGGCACAGGCTTCGAGCAATATCTTCTCCCATTCGAGGCCATCAGTGTTTTGCTTTTGGCATGTATAATAGGTGGTGTGGTCATAGCCCGCAAGCGTTGACCACTCGCTTTATTTCAATATCCCAATCTAAATTGCTATTCTACAGATGGATATAACAATCTACTACTATCTCGTCCCGGCATTGGTGATGTTTTGCTGCGGTGTCTACGGTTTCCTGACACGCCGCAACATGATCGCAATGCTCATCTCACTTGAGCTAATGCTCAATGCCGTCGACATCAATTTCGTGGTTTTCAACCGCTATCTCTATCCTGAGTCGATGGATGGCTGGGTGTTCACACTCTTCGGCATCGCTATCGCCGCCGCCGAGACTGCCCTGGCTATTGCAATCATTATCAATCTTTTCAGAGTCAGCAAGAATATCGATGTCCGCGACGCTACTAAAATGAAAAATTAATCACCACCTATGGATATTACAATACCCGTTCTCATACTCGCTATTCCGCTGTTCATGTTCCTTTTTCTGGGACTTGTAGGCGTGAAAATGAGCCATAAACTTGCCGGTACTCTTGGCACTCTCTCTATGGGTGTAGTCCTCATCCTCTCTTTCTACACCGCCTTCAACTACTATTTCTCCGGCAATCCCCTCTTTGTCGATGGCACAAATCGCCTCCAGGTTGAGATCTTCAATTTCACCTGGCTGCAGTTCACCCCCAACCTCGCCATTAAGATGGGATTTTTGCTCGACCCCATCTCGGCCATGATGCTCGTGGTGATTCCCACCATCTCATTCATGGTGCATCTTTACTCGCTCGGCTATATGCACGGCGAGAAGGGGTTCCAGCGCTACTATGCTTTCCTTTCGCTCTTCAGCTTCTCGATGCTCGGGCTGGTGGTAGCCACCAATATTTTCCAGATGTATATATTCTGGGAGCTTGTGGGTGCTTCTTCATTCCTGCTCATCGGATTCTTCTACACACTCCCCTCCGCTATCGCCGCTTGTAAGAAGGCGTTTATCGTCACCCGTTTTGCCGACCTCGGTTTCCTGATCGGCATCCTGGTGCTCTCATTCTATACTCAGCAGCTCGACTTCCTCCCGATGACTCAACACCCCGCTGAAGTGCTCAAGGATTTCGGTGGTGCAACCTTCCTGGGCGCGTCAGTTCTCACATGGGCGCTCGTACTGATATTTACCGGCGGTATGGGTAAGTCAGCCATGCTTCCCCTCCACATCTGGCTCCCCGACGCCATGGAGGGTCCCACCCCGGTTTCAGCCCTCATCCACGCCGCTACTATGGTGGTGGCCGGTGTCTATCTCGTGGCTCGTCTCTTCCCCCTCTATATGCTTGAAGATGCGGCTCTGATGTTTATCACCGTAGTGGGTGCCGCTACAGCCTTCTATGCAGCTATGGTGGCCTGCACTCAGATCGACATCAAGCGTATCCTCGCCTTCTCAACTATCTCGCAGATTGCCTTCATGATGGTGTCGCTCGGCGTGGCTGCCCGCAATGATACGGCTATCCATGAGGGGCTTGGCTACATGGCTTCGATGTTCCATCTCTTCACCCACGCCATGTTCAAGGCGCTCCTCTTCCTCGGAGCCGGCTCTCTTATCCATGCCGTCCACTCCAACAACTATACCGCCATGGGTGGTCTTCGCAAGTATATGCCCATCACCCATGTCACCTTCCTGATAGGCTGTCTCGCGATCGCCGGTATATTCCCCTTCGCCGGATTCTGGTCGAAAGACGAGATTCTCTCCGCATGCTTCGCAAACGGCACATTCTGGGGCATCTGGATGATGATGGTGGCCGCAATGACTGCTTTCTATATGTTCAGAATGTACTTCCTCGTCTTCTGGTGGGACAACCCCGACTATGAAAAGGAGCTCCACGGACATCGCCCCCACGACCCGGGGCTTGCAATGTCGCTCCCGCTCATCTTCCTCGCCCTTGTCTCCACAGTGGCCGGTTTCATACCCTTCGGTAAGCTCGTCACCTTCGATGGCCATGAATACATCATCCACATCGACTGGGCGGTCGCCGGCATGAGTATGGGTATCGCCATCGTGGCCATCATATTTGCCGGATGGCTCTACGCTAAGAAAAATGATAAGCCACAGCGCATGGCCGATTCTGTCCATTGGCTCTGGGAGGCTGCCCTCCATCGTTTCTACTGGGACGAGATATATCTCTTCGTCACTCGCCGCATCATCTTCGACGGCATCTGTCGCCCCATAGCCTGGTTTGACCGCCATGTCATTGACGGCGCCATGAACGGCCTCGCATATATCACCAACAAGACCTCATTCGCTATCCGCGGTTTCCAGAGCGGGAAGGTGCAGATGTATCTCTGGTGGTATCTCATTGGAGCTGTAGTGCTGGGTCTCGTAGTGGCTATTTGCCTCTCCTGAGCCCCCTCGGAACTCCCGGGTCCACTCATTTCGATTGACTGAAACCTCTTATCGAACCATAAAAGCAGAAATTTTAGTAACGATATGTTTTCAAATATACTGATTTACTTTGTGGTGATACCCCTCGTGATGCTCGCGGGGCTTGCCCTTAGTCGCAACATTCAGCAGATCAGGGCTGTGGCCGTTACCGGCTCCGTGGCTTTGACTGCGCTTGCCATCTGGCTTCTCATCGATTATCTCAGCTTGCGCGCTGCCGGTGCCACCGACCCCATGCTCTTCGTTGACTCCTGGGAGTGGTTTGCACCGCTCCACATCAACCTCTCGGTGGGTGTCGACGGCATCTCGATCGCCATGCTCATACTGACCGGAGTGATCCTCATCACCGGAAGTTTCGCCTCGTGGGAGATACCCCAGCCCAAGGAGTTCTTCCTTTGGCTTGTGCTCCTCTCCACAGGTGTCTACGGCTTCTTCATATCCATCGATCTCTTCACGATGTTTATGTTCTATGAGGTGGCCTTGATACCTATGTATCTCCTCATCGGAGTGTGGGGTAGCGGCAACAAGAATTATTCGGCAATGAAGCTGACCCTCATGCTCATGGGCGGCTCAGCCTTCCTGATGCTCGGCCTCATCGGCATCTACTATCACAGCGCTCCCGAGGGTCAGCCCCTGACATGGAATATTCTCGAGATTTCAAGCAACGCCGCTATATCTCAGGGATGGCAGCGATTCCTCTTCCCGGTTACTTTCGTGGGCTTCGGTGTGCTCGGGGCCATGTTCCCCTTCCACACATGGTCGCCTGACGGTCACGCGTCAGCCCCCACGGCTGTGTCGATGCTCCACGCCGGCGTGCTTATGAAGCTTGGAGGCTACGGCTGCTTCCGTGTCGCCATCTATCTGATGCCTCAGGCTGCCCACGAGCTCGCGTGGATCTTCATTATCCTGACAGGTATTTCAGTGGTCTACGGTGCTTTCAGTGCATGCGTGCAGAACGACCTCAAATATATCAACGCCTACTCTTCGGTGAGCCACTGCGGTCTGGTGCTCTTCGCAATCCTTATGCTAAACACCACCGCGATGACCGGTGCAATAATGCAGATGCTCTCTCACGGCCTCATGACAGCCCTCTTCTTTGCACTCATCGGTATGATCTACGGGCGCACCCACACCCGCGACATCCGCCAGATGGGGGGCATGATGCAGATCCTCCCTTATCTTTCGGTCTGCTATGTGATTGCCGGTATGGCGTCGCTCGGTCTGCCGGGACTTTCCGGTTTCGTGGCTGAGATGACAATATTTGTAGGCTCTTTTGAACATGCCGACCTCTTCCACCGCATCTTCGTCATCGTGGCCTGCAGCTCTATTGTAACTACTGCGGTATATATCCTCCGCGTTGTCGGCAAGCTCCTCTACGGCCCCGTCTACGATGAGCACCACCTCCAGCTCACCGACGCAAAATGGTGGGAGCGCACCTCAACAGCTGCCCTTATCATCTGCGTGGCCGCAATAGGCTTCTTCCCCGACTTCTTTGTTGACCTTATAAAATTCACTTTCAGCCCGGATATTTTTAAAGTATTGGCTCTGAAATAATTACTGACTATTAGCAATGGATTATTCACAGTTTTTGGCAATGGGACAGGAGATAGCTCTCCTGATAGCTTTCCTCGTCCTTTTCCTTAGCGACACTTTTGCTTCTTCGAAAGCCGCCAAAGGTATCCCCTTTGTGGCATGCTTATGGATGGCCGCAATCGTGGCTTTTGGCTTTGCAAATATCCCTCAGGGTGAGATCTCGGCTTTCTCCGGCATGTATGTCACCTCTAAAGTGATTTTCGCTATCAAGAATATTCTGAATATCGGTGTTCTCATCGTTATGATTCAGGCCGTGAAGTGGGCCGACAGCGATTTTATAGCAATCCGTCGTGGCGAGTTCTATGAACTCCTGATGCTCACTCTCTTCGGAATGTATCTGATGATCTCGGCCCGCCATTTCCTTCTCTTCATCATCGGCCTGGAGACCGCCTCGCTCCCGCTCTGCGCGCTGGTGGCCTTCGACAAAAACCGCTATGAGAGCCACGAAGCAGCTATCAAATATGTGCTCACCGCTGTCTTCTCCTCGGCCATCCTGCTGATGGGACTAAGCTTCATCTATGGCCTATGCGGCACCCTCTACTATTCAGGGATTGCTGCCACTGTCGCCTCCGGGTCAGGTGTGATGCTGGCTGTGGCCCTCGCTTTTGTCATGGCCGGGTTCGGCTATAAGATTTCTCTCGTGCCCTTCCACCTCTGGACCGCCGATGTTTACCAGGGCGCCCCCACACCTGTCACATCCTATCTCTCGGTCATCTCAAAGGGCTCCGCTGCCTTTGCTTTCCTTGTGGTGCTTACTCAGGTCTTCTCACAGGTCTATGCCGGGATGTGGGAGTGGATGCTCTACGCTCTTATCATCCTCACCATCACCGTGGGCAACCTCTTCGCCATCCGTCAGACCAATATGAAGCGCTTCCTCGCCTTCTCATCCATCTCCCAGGCCGGCTACATCATGCTTGCCGTGGTTGGCGACAATCCCATGGGTGTGGCTGCGCTTATCTTCTATATCCTTGTCTACATCTTCTCCAACCTTGCCGCTTTCGGTGTGATTAGTGCTATCGAGAATCAGACCGGGAAGGTGGATATGACTGACTATAACGGCCTCTACAAGACCAATCCCCGACTGGCGTTCACCATGATGCTCGCAATGTTCTCTCTGGCCGGCATCCCGCCGTTTGCCGGTTTCTTCAGCAAGTTCTTCGTCTTTACCTCCACGCTCAACGGAACTGAATCAGCAGCCCTCTACGTACTGGTGCTCATAGCCCTCATCAACACTATCATCTCGCTCTACTACTACCTGCTGGTGGTCAAAGCTATGTTTATCAATGAGAGCGACAATCCCATTCCCACCTTCCGCTCAGCTTGCTCCGAACGTATCGGGATGTGGGTTTGTGTGGCCGGAATCATAGGGCTCGGTATTGTAAGTTACTTCTACAACTATCTGCTCACCATCACTGCCTGATCCCCAAAAAATGCTTCCATCTGCTCCCGGCCCCATCGGCATTTTCGACTCCGGCTATGGCGGCCTGACGATCCTCAAGGAGATACGCCGCCGCCTCCCGGACTACGACTATCTTTATCTTGGCGACAATGCGCGAGCCCCCTATGGCACACGCTCTTTCGATGTGGTCTATCGCTTCACATTGCAGGCTGTCAAGGCTCTGTTCGAGAGAGGGTCTCATCTTGTAGTGCTCGCTTGCAACACCGCCTCTGCCAAGGCTCTGCGCACCATCCAGCAGCGCGACCTTCCGCAGCTTGACCCCGACCGCCGTGTGCTCGGTGTCATCATCCCTACCGTAGAGGCGCTCGGACGCATAAGCAAAAATGGATGCATCGGAGTGTTGGGTACTCCCGGCACCATCAGCTCAGGAACTTACGATATTGAAATCGCCAAATTCTTCCCCCATTTCCGCACCGTCTCCGTGGCTTGCCCTATGTGGGTGCCACTGGTCGAAAATGGTGAGTTTGACTCTCCGGGTGCCGACTATTTCGTTGAGAAATATATCGAAGAGCTCTTTGCACAGGAGCCTGACACTGACACTATAGTGCTCGGCTGCACCCACTATCCGCTGCTTGCATCCAAGATCCGTCGTCAGGTGGGTGATCGCGCCACAGTGCTGACTCAGGGCGAACTCGTGGCCGAAAGTCTTGCCGACTATCTCAACCGACATGCCGAGATCGACCGGATGTGTACCCGGGGCGGAAGTTGCGAATTTCTCACCACCGAAAATCCCGATAAGTTTTCGGAAATGGCAGGTGTGTTTCTCGAGACCCGACTTAAAGCAGGTCACGTGACCCTCTGAGACTTTATCCCCCCGTATAAGTCTCATCAAAACGGGGTTCACCCATGCCCGATTCGCGACGAATTTCCACCATTTTCTTCCAACAAAACGCGAAGATCTCTGACAACCTCAGATTTTCAATATGCGATTTCTCTCTGAAAAATTTCTGCATAAAAAAATCCTGAATGATTTAGCGAGCTCCCTGAGGCTCGTCATTACTCTATGGCTTGCTGCATCGGTGCTTTGCGGGTGCGATGACGACGATAAATCCTCAAATCTCACCACCGGAACTCTCTCGCTCAGAATTGCCATCGATAATTCTCTCCGACCATCGCAAGGGGCTTCCGCCAACCTCCCCGGCGCAATGTTGCCGTCGCTTGCGGATGTGGAGGTAAGCATGAAGGCCAATTTCGGCAATTATTCCAACACCTGGGACTCCTATCTGAATATGCCGGAGGCCGACAGGTATCTCACCGGGAGCTACACCATAACGGCAACAAGCGGCTACCGTGCGGAGGGATTCGATAGCCCTTATTATGAGGGTGTTGCAGATCTTGATGTGGTCTCCGGTCAGCACACCGAGGGTCAGCTTACGATGTCGCTCGTCAGCAGCGTCTCCGAGATAAGTTTCGACTCCTCCGTCACAGGCTATTTCCAGCGTGTCTGTGCCTATCTCCACAGCGAGGGGGGTGGCTATCTCGAATATTCCTCTACCGACCATGGGCTGATGTATCTCAACCCCGGAAAGACCTATCTGACTCTCCACTTCACCCTCCCGGATGGACGCAAAGCGGGTGTCCACCTTTTCACCGTCACAGCCAAGTCAGGCTGCTATTACCACTACACCCTCTCGCTCAGAATGGAGGGCGACACACCGGTGCTGACCGCCACCCATGGCGAGGAGTCGCGGACCATTTCTCTCACCGAAGAGTTTCTCTCGGCACTTCCCCCCGAAGTGAAATCTCTGGGGTGGACGCCGGGACTCCCTCTCGTACTCCCTGAGGGTGACAGACCTTCGACTCCGGTCAAGGCTGTGGTCAGCTCAGCCTCCGACCTGCAATATCTCTATGTATCAATAAATTCACCCTCGCTTGCGGCTCAGGGTGTCCCGATGCAGATCAATCTTCTCAGTCTCTCCCCCGAGCAGGAGCAAGAAATCAGGTCAATGGGGCTTGAGTGGAGTGGCTCGCTCAGGGAGATGACTGTCGATTTCACAAATCTCCTCGGGAAATTGACTTATATAAGCCCGGCGCATCTGAAATCTGTGTTCGGCATCAGCCCGGTTGATATTTTCGACAGGGTAGGGGAGCCGAAGATGCTCGTGGTGGAGACATCGCGTGTGGCTGTAAGCATCGCAGCAGCCGACAAGGTGACGGTTGGTGCTAAAGAGGCGTCGGTTGTAATTGCCTGCGACGCTGCCGATTTTGGCGAGAATGTGGAGGTGGAACTTACCGACTATGATGGCGATTTCCTGAAGGTCCCACTCACCGCTGTGGAGAGCGTGGGCGAAGGGCGCTTCCGGGTTTCCTTCGAAATCCCCGAAGGGAGTGCCCCAATCGAGGGACGGCTTCTCTACTGCGGCAAGCCGGCGGTGAGCTTCACCCTTGAGCGCAAGATGCCCCTCTTTGACCTTGAGGTAGATCCTTTCACCACTTTTGCCCTCATCAAGATCACGGCAGCCGACGATGCCACCGCGTCGCTGGTCGCCTCCATGCTCTATCCCTATATCGACGGGGAGCAGATGAAGGTGCTCTCGCGCGACCCTGAGAGGGGGATTGTGATCGTGTCGGGTCTCTCCGGCGGGAAATCCTACACGCTGAAATCTACCATGATGGCGCGTCCCACGCTGGAGGATTTCACCCCGGAGATACGATTCACAACCGAGGAGGCTATCCCGCTCCCCAACTCCGACTTCGAGAACCGACGTCCGGGTCCGAAATATGCCTCTCTCCCCAGCGGCGGACGCTACTCTCAGACCGTGGTGGCTATTTTCAACTGGCAGAACCATCAGAATTTCGACATGGAGATCCCCGCCGGATGGGCCAATACCAACAGCAAGACTTTCAACAGCGCCTCTGCTGTCCACAATACCTGGTATATGCTCCCCGGAGTCTATATCGTCAAAGGCGACACCTATAGCGGCAATTTCTCGGTATGTCTCCGCAGTGTAGGCTATGACCCTCATGGCCAGGAGATTCCTGACTATACTCAGACTTCAGAGCCATATCTCAACTATTCTCCCATCGTGCCGCATATACGCTATCGTGCCGCGGCGCGACTTTTCCTCGGCGCGTATAGCTTCGACGTCGCCTCTATGCAGGAGCGTTACGACGACATCGTGGCGTGGAAGTCGCGCCCCATGTCGCTCAACGGTTACTATAAATACACCCCCTCGGCTGACACTCCCTCCGATGCCGGACTCGCACTTGTAGAGGTCTACGGCCTTGTGGGTGGCGAGCGCACTCTTATAGGCTCTGGACGCACATCCCTCTCTCAGTCAAATAGTTTCGCCCCATTCTCAGCTCAAATCGACTATTATTATTTCGGTGTGAAGGCCACCGGTATCCGTGTGATGTTTGCCTCTTCCGGGCAGATAGGAGATATCGCTGAGGAGAGCGCAAGAGTCCCCGTGACATTCGACCTCCCCTCATCCTCGGCCATAGGAAGCCTCCTCTCTCTCGACCACGTCCACCTAACTTATTAGGTCAGAGGGCAGAGTGATGAAGTCAGAGGGCAGAGTGAT
>CAZUEY010000006.1:57521-61557 GCA_964619395.1 uncultured Staphylococcus sp.
GCTCAGGGACTTGGCGATGTCCTCTCGGGCCTCGCTAACAAGTTTGGTGTAGGATCGTCGAGCCTCACTATCGAAAAACTCCGCGGCACATGGAACTACTCCGGCCCAGCCGTAAGCTTCAAGAGCGACAACCTCCTTCTGAAGGCGGGTGGCGCTGCCGCAGCATCGCAGGTGGAATCCAAACTCGAGCCTTACTACCGCACCGCCGGCCTCACATCGCTCGTGCTCACCGTTAATGCCGACTCCACTTTCACCTTCAAGGCAAAGATGGCAAACCTCTCAGGGACTATCACCAAGAATGATAAGACCGGAAACTTCGTGTTTCACTTCAAGGCGCTGAAAAAGGTAAATGTCGGCTCTATGGAGGCTTACATAGTGCTCAACGGATCGAAAATGGAACTTACTTTTGATGTCAGCAAACTCATGACCCTCATAGAGAAGGCCGGCAAAATCACCGGCAACAGCTCAGTGAAGACCCTCTCCAACCTCCTCAACAAATATGATGGCATGACTGCCGGATTTGAATTGAAAAAGAAGTAACTCTCTCATCCTCAGGTGTCTTTCAGTGCCGGAAATTCCGGGCATCTCTTTCACACCTCACCCCTCTGTCTGCCAATGCCTGCCGTCTCAGTGTTGATCCCGGCCTATAATGCCTCGGCTTACCTCAAGGAATCTCTTGAGAGCGTAGCCGGGCAGAGTTTTCGCGACCTTGAGGTGGTGATTGTCAACGACGGTTCAACCGACAATACTCCAGAGGTGGCCTCCCGGTTTTGCAGCCTCGATGAGCGATTTCGGCTTATAAATCGCCCAAACGGGGGGATCGCCGCCGCACGAAACACCGCTCTCGAGGCCGCCACAGGGCGCTATATCTGCTTCGTGGATGCCGACGATAGACTCTACGAGGATACTGTTTCTCTCCTGATGGATGGCATTGAGAGTCAAGGCGTAAGGATGGTGTCGGGGGCTATATCGCGCCGCTTTGACCATCATCCCGTGCGCCGCCGGAGGTGGCGTCGGCTCAATTTCAGGCAGGCCACAGAGGCGCTTCTCTACCAGCGGGGGCTCGACTCGGGGCCTTACGCCAAGCTATATCATCGCTCTGTTTTCGATTCATACCGCTATCGCGAAGGGATCATCTACGAGGATCTCGACCTGATCTACAGGCTGATAGATGAGGTGGGGGAGATAGCAGTTACCAGTGATGTGGTCTACTACTATCGCCCTAATCCCCAGAGTATTATGAACAGATTCACCCGCTCGCGCCTCGATGTGCTCGATGTGACCCGCCGGATTGAGGAGTATATGGCCGAGCATCATCCCGAGCTTCAGCGTGCTGCTCGCGACCGCCGCCTGAGCGCCAATTTTAACATGTATGGCCTCCTCGCTCTCTGTGGCGACTCGGTTTCCGCGCCCGATACCCGGCGGGAGTGTTGGGAATTGATAAAGGACTATCGACTTGAAAGTCTGATAGATCCCCATGTCAGACTCAAAAACAGACTTGGAATCCTCCTCAGCTATCTCGGGAGCGGCATCTTCGGGGCTGTGGCGAAGAGATATTACCGGTAAATGAAGATTGAGTAACGATGAAAAAGGTCGTGACGCTTGACAATAAAGGGTTTTCAGATGCCTGCCGACGGCTTGGCGCCCGGGTTGTTGCTTCGGGATTCCGTCCGCAAATAGTGGTGGGAATCCGCACCGGGGGGGAGTATGTGGCGCTCGAGATTGCAGGGCTGTTTGCTGAGACCCCGATGGTGGAAACAGTTGATATGCAACGTCCTACTACTCCCTCAAAGCAGCGCCTTCGCGGCCTCATCCGCTCGCTTCCCCGTTTTGTGGCCAATCTGCTCCGCATCCTCGAATCTGCTCTTCTCTCCCGCCGTAAGCCCGCCCCCCGGCAACTGCTGACTCTCCCCGAGTCGCTCCGGGATGTGTCTGACCGTCAGATACTTGTATGCGACGATGCAGTCGACTCCGGCACAACTTTGGAGGCTGTGGTGGCCTCTCTGCGCCGGGCAAATCCGGCTGCCGAAATCCGCAGTGCAGTGCTCACTGTCACCACCGCATCTCCCACCATTCGCCCTGATTATTCATTATTCACTGATTTACTGAGATTTCCATGGTCGATGGACGCGTAGCAAACACTCTTGCAGTTGTGGACCTCGATGGCACCCTCATCGAAGGCAACTCCCTCAGGATGTTCATGCGGTTTCTGCTCAGGCGGTTACTGAAGGAGCACAGATGGCTCACAGCCATGCGTCTTGGCGCACTCATGGGGCTGCGTGCGATGCGCCTCGTGAGCCATAAGGCCATGAAGCATCCTTTCCACCGCGAGGCGGAGCGCCTTGCTCCTGAGGCTCTCGAAGAGTTTGTCGGAATGCTTGTAGCTGAGGTAAACACCGGCCTGCTGCAGCAACTTCGCGACAGTAGCTGCTCACTCCTCCTGGCCACAGCAGCTCCTGAGGCTTACAGCCGCCCTCTGGCTCAACGGCTCGGGTTTACCGGGTGTGTCGCCACATCTTTCGCTCCCCACCCTGGCGACTACCGCGAGTGTCGGGCAGAGCAGAAAGTGGCAATGGCGCAGCAGTTTGCTGATGAAAATGGCTTTGAGATAAAGCTTGCAGTCACCGACCACTCCGACGATCTCCCCCTGCTGCGTCTCAATGGCATTGATCGCATCCTCGTCAACCCCGCCCCCCGCCTCACCGACTCCCTCACCGCCGAAAACCTCCCCTTCCGGACCCACCACCTCTAATTCCCGCGTGCCATCTGCACCCGCATCCCTGCACCCGCATCCCTGTATCCCTGCACCCGCATCCCTGCATGGCCTCCGCTCCCTGAGACTCTGCGCTGCCTCAGCGTGCCCTTTTAAATGATTTCAGTGCGTAGATAGCTGACATTCAGGAATTATTTAGTAGTTTTGTAAAATGAAAGACTTGACAGTATCAAATATCGAGCGCCAGAACGTCCTGAACAACAATTATGCCCTTCAAGCCATCCAAGAAAACTTGGATGTTAATGGTCTGCGTTTCCATGATCAGCTGCTTTTCACTACTAAAATGGTTGCTGATTTTTATGGTGTGGATGAGCGCACTATCAAACGCTATGTGCAAGAGTATGGAGAAGAACTTCGTGCCAACGGCTATTTTTTAAGTCATGGTAAGGAGTTGAAAGAGATTAAGATAGAAATTGGTAGTGACATAAATGTCCCTACCAAAACAACCATTCTCTCATTCTTTACTTTCCGCGCATTCCTGAATATCGGAATGTTACTGACAGAAAGCGAGAAGGCAAAGCAACTCCGCAACCGAATACTTGATATCGTTATTGCAACTATCAACGGTCGTGCCGGCGGAGGCACCAAATATATTAATTGGCGCGATAAAGACTATCTTCCTACGGCAATTAAGAGTGAAAATTATCGCAAAAATTTCACACAAGCGGTAGGAAAATATGTTGATGGCCATCCGAATTATAAGTACGAACAAATAACCGACCTTATCTATAAGGCTGTCTTTCGGGAGAATGCAAAAGAGTATCGTGAGGTTCTGCGTTTACAAAACGAGGAAAATGTTCGCCATACCCTTTATGCAGAAGTGCTGCTTTGCATTTCATCATTTGAGAATGGTGTTGCACATCAAATAGAGAAACGTTATTCATGGAATGGGAACAAACGGTTGTCAATAGAGGAAGTTAAGGCGATAATTGATGAACTCGCAGCCGCCCCCATGATGGAACCATTTATCAATGATGCCAGAACAAAGATGGCATCCAGAGATGTTGCGTTCCGCGATGCTTGGCATGGCAATCTTGCTGAATATCTCCGGGCTGTTACTCCCGATGAATTTGACAAGTTTATCGGAGATGCCTCAATCGATTTCGACAATATACTTGAAGCAAATCGTGAAGTCCTCAAACGCCTGAAACAAGCTGACGACGATGAGTGAGGAATTGAAATACATCAGCTACGATGAAGCTCTGGTGGTCTATGCAAAGACCGTAGCAGCCAGTGGAGGCGGATTGCAAGGAGTGAAGGATG
>CAZUEY010000007.1:0-56695 GCA_964619395.1 uncultured Staphylococcus sp.
AAAGTTGCGGTTAAAGTTGCAGTTTCAGGGAGAGAATGGTGGAATAATGGTCCCGGAGTCTTAGTTTAGAGATGAACAATGTGGCAATGATCGCATAGTCATGGCTTGGAGCAGTGGGGGCAGTGGCTGCAGGAAGGGAGAGCGTAGAGAGTATGGAGAGCTCCTTTTAGACCTCGATAATTTTTCCGCTATCGAGATAGTAGAGGAAACCTCTCACTCTGTCGTGTCCTGAGGCGATAAGTGAGTCCTTATAATCCTTCATCTTCTTGAAATATCGTTGAGGAGGTTGACTACCACTCTTAAAGTCAATCACATCCACGTAACCGTCGGCGGTCCAAACAACACGGTCGGGTCTGATCGTATCATCCGGGGAGATAGATATAGGTCTCTCGGTCATGACTTTTTCGAAACCGTCAAACCACCGCGACGCCTGAGGATCGTTGACTCTTTTCTTGATTATGGATGATATTCCGTCCAGGTCTTTTTCGGAGAGATTTTTGGCCTTACGCAGATAGCGGAGAGAATTGATAGCTGTATCAACATCGTCACGGTGGCTGATAGAAGCCATAATGTCGTGTAGGAGTGTGCCACGGTCGCGCGCTTCAGCGATACTATAATATTTATCTTCCAGACGAGTCTTTGCCCATATATCCCGATGGTGGGAGGTGTGGTAGGAATCCATGTCAACGTGGAGTGTTGGCTTATTAGCACCGGAGGTTTTATCAGGCTTTTCTGAGGGCTTGGTTGGCGAGCCTTGTTCGAAAGAATCATCAAATTCCGGGAAGGCAGCCTTAAGACCGTCAGATATATCTTTCGACATACCGGAATTGCGGGCGCTCCCCGGAGGGAAACCGATAATCAGTTCGTCAATGGCACGAGTGAAGGCAACATAGAGCAGATTGAGATCATCGAGCTTGTTCTCGCGAACCACCTCGGAATATTTCTGTTCAAAAACCGTCTCTTTCATATCCGCTGACAACTGCAGGGGAAGCATCGGTGGAATTATCCGATCGTCAAATCCTGGTATGGAGCCGATTTTGAACCAAGACAAATCGCGATTGATACCCGCACCCAAGTGTGCAAACGGGATAATGACACAAGGAAATTCAAGTCCCTTTGACTTATGAATAGTGAGAATATTTATTGCGCTACGGTCGTTTGCACCCGCTATCGCAGTGCGCGAACCACTGTCATCCCACCAACGGAGGAAAGACCTTATGTCGCCTTGTCCGCGACGTACAAATTCGGTCACCATCTCTTGAAGCGCAGCAATAAATTGATAGTCACTTCTGAGATTTTCAGTAGGTACAAAGTCATCAATAATAGTCTCGACAAGAGTGATGAGGTCAACGGCCGAAGCTGCCTGGGGGTTGGAGTTGACACTACTGAAGCCCGGACTGTCGTTTCCTTTGATGGCAGATACAAGAGCTTCGGAAGGGGAGGTGCCGGTGCTACGGAAAGTTTCAAATCGATTTATCAGGGCAGCTACCTCGCGCTGCGATTTCTTCCTTGGATCCGCAGTGAAATCGGTTGATGCAAGGAGTCTCAGGCGGCTTATAATCAGCGAGACAGTAGGGGAGTTTCCTATTATCAGAGATGCATCCGAGACGATACGGAAATCAGGGAAAGTGGGATCGGAATGTTTTAGGGCTTCAAGATAGTTTATGACAGCTCGTCCCTCATCACCGCGTCTGACGAGGATTGCAATGTCGCCCGGATTATATCCCGCCTCGAGTTGTCGACGGATGTGGGAGGCTGTGAAGTCGAGTGCTTCCGTGTACCAATCATCTTTCTTTGAGCCGACATATTGCTTCGCAACTATATAGCCGCGGTGATCGGTGTGTTTTGGAGAGACTTGCTGCCTGACATTAGAGTAGATATCCTCAAAGTCAAGGATTGACACCAGCGAGGAGAAAAAACGGTTATTGAACTCAATGACGTCTCGCGAAGAGCGCCAATTGGTATTCTCGCTGAGTTTATCGCCGGTGATATTTACACATCCTGCAGCCATAGGCTCCTCGTGGAGTTTATGGAGGAGGGTGGGATCGCTATTTCTGAAACGATAGATACACTGCTTCTCATCACCGATGACGAGATTATCGTATCCATGGGCGAGAGACTCCTTGATGAGGGGACGGATGTTGAGCCATTGACTGTGAGAAGTGTCTTGAAACTCATCAATGAGATAATTATGGTATCTGACTCCTACACGTTCATATAGAAAAGGAGCATCGGCTGAGTCCCGGTTTTCCTTATCGACCCCGATAATTTTTGAGATAAGAGAATTGGTGTCGCTGAGAAGTATAGTGGAATTCTCGCGACGGTATTTGTCAAGATAGTTGACTATTGTGGAAAGGAGTCCCAACTGGTAGTGGTTGCGGGAAATGATATTGAGTGTGCGGACTACATTATAACTCCCTTTCATACATTGGAGAGCAGTGCACAGAACGGGGTCGAGCCTGTCGCGGAGAGGAGAATTCAGACCATTCTTTTTGTAGGCTGAGTAGATATCATCCATCGCTTTTCTAACGGTGGCAGAAAGGGATTTTTTTTCAAATCCTGACTTGGCCCATGTAGCTATAGGCTTGAGTACATTGGAGTTGATCAGAGACTGAGCATCGAGGCTCTCCACCAAATTCATGGCCGTTTGACAGGCCTCTTTGGCTGTCTCTTTGGAATCTCGGATGGTGTTGAAAATCTGAGATTTAAATTCGCCAA
Organism: uncultured Staphylococcus sp.; assembly: GCA_964619395.1. GTDB lineage: Bacteria > Bacteroidota > Bacteroidia > Bacteroidales > Muribaculaceae > Duncaniella. The sequence goes on from CAZUEY010000007.1 coordinate 2,719, forward strand.
ACTGCTTTTCGTCAGAAAAATATCTGAGCAGATTCTCTTCGTTTTCGCGATAATCATCGTCAGTGATATCGTTAACAAACGAGATCAATTCGCCATGGATCTGCGAAGAGCGATTGAAAATATTGAAAGTCTTCCCCTCCTCTATGAGAGCCGTCATATAGTCGGTCAACCATTTTATAAGATAGGATTTGCTTTTGGTTTCCTCGCCATGATTCAGATCCTGGAGCAACTTGTCGATACTCATAGCGATGATCGCCTTATCATCAAGCTCAAGGTCGTAGTTACCGGACACCTCGGCCTCGCGGGCAAACGCTCTCAGGATAGTCTGGAAAAAGGAGTCGATCGTAGAGATGCCGAAAAAACTGAAGTCATAGAGGAGTTCCTTCAAGGCTCTGGAGGCCTCTTTGCGAAGAGCTTCTTCATTGCAAGCGAAGCAGTCACAAAGATAATTGAGATAGTCGCTCTTCTTATCATTTTTTTCGAACCCCGCCAGGAGGGCAAGCTCGTGGATGATACGAGTTTTCATCTCCTCAGTAGCCTTATTTGTAAAGGTGATGGCGAGAATATGGCGATGAGAGTGGTGGACACCCCCAAGCGAGTAGCTGCCATCATCCTTTTTTCTGCCAAGGAGGAGTTTGATATACTCACGGGCGAGAGTGAAAGTCTTTCCTGAGCCTGCGGATGCTTTGTAGATATTGATCATTTCAGCTTATATCCCATCCCTTTAAGGAGTTGTTTCATCTGCTCCCGATGGTCGCCTTGAATAAGGATTTCACCTCCGCGAGCTGACCCCCCGGTTGAAAGTTTGCTTTTAATCTGCGATGCAATCTCTTTGAGCGTGTTATCATCGCAGTCAAACCCGAAGGCAATCGTAGCCGATTTTCCTTTGCGCCCTTTGTTGTCGAGGATCACCTCAATCAGAGGTTCCGTTTTCTGTGGTTCATCGGCAGCCGGAGTGAAATCTTCACGGTCGAGTTCGCCGTCAGCCACTTTCTGTGACAAAATATCTTTCCAGTCCATAGAGAGGTTGATCAGATAGAATCAGCAATTGAAGTATCTTCTACGTGGCCGATCTCACTACCGGGGATCTCCATGTCGTGTTCAGCAGGGATTTCCTGAGGCGATTCCAAAGTGTGGACAATTGCCGAGAGAGTCATGACATATTTTTCTTGATCAACAGGGAGGGCTCTGTAGTAGGCTTCAGCTGAATCAGCGTCTATCTCGTAGGCAAGTTTATAGCAGCGAGCGGCATAGCCAATGTCGGCAGGATTGTCGCTTCGGTCGTTGAGTTGCATATAGAGAATGGAAAGGCGAGCATATTGCGAAGCGTCGATCCCTTCTTTCTGGCTCTTGGACATGATCCCGTCGCAGAGATCGCGGGTTGTCATCACATCATCATTGGCAATCGCCACTTCGGCGGCAGCAACATCATTGGCAATAGATGAGTGGCCGCCGCAGGATGAGAAAATAAGAGAGATAGAGGCGAGAAGGTATGTGAGGGTTCTTTTCATCGGTAAAAGAAGGATTATTGTAAGAGTTTTTACGGTTGGAGAGAGGGTGGTGTTATTCGTTTTTTCGTTGATAGAGATAGGAGATGCCATTGTTCTCAAGGGTGAGAGAGAAGTCATTATGTTCTGCCACACGACGCTTGATCCTCGGGGGCACCTCTCCGATGAGTGTGCTGTCACCTTCAAAACGCAGACTCTCAGGTTTGAGATCGATAATAATGGAATCGTTTACCACATTCCACCGCCCGTCAAGATGGTAGGTTAGCACTCCCGGACGGATGGCGGTGACGACGCAACGAGCATCTTTGTAGAGCTGCATCACGGGCTCTGTAGTAGACACTTCAGTGTTATAGTAAGTGCCGACGATCTCTTTTGCTTCTTTGCTAAGACGGGAGCAACCGGATAGAATGACAAGCAATGCGGCGAGAGGGAGTAAGCGTTTCATGGGAGAGTTGATAAGGGTTTCTGATGGTTGAATTAGAGACGCAAAAAAGTTGGAATAAATCAGATGCAACCTATTATATCGTTGATATCATGGATGCCATGACGTTGGCAATACATCTGCATATAATCTATGACTTTCATTGTAACAGCTGGGTCGATGAAATTTGCAGTTCCGATTTCAACAGCCGTGGCGCCCGCAAGCATAAACTCCAAAGCATCGCGACCATCCATAATCCCTCCCAGACCAATCACCGGGATGGAGACAGCTTTAGCAACCTGCCACACCATCCTTACCGCCACGGGACGTACTGCCGGCCCCGAGAGACCGCCGGTAATGGTAGAGAGGTGGGGCCGACGTCGCTCCACATCGATCGACATTCCCATCAGTGTGTTGATAAGAGACACAGAGTCAGCACCTTCAGCTTCAACAGCCTTTGCAATATCAGCAATAGAGGTGACATTGGGTGAAAGTTTTACGATAAGAGTCTTGTCAGGATATGCAGCTCTCACAGCCTTAGTGACAGCGGCCGCTCCTTGAGTAGTTGTACCAAAGGCCATGCCACCCTCTTTGACATTCGGGCATGAGATATTGACTTCGATAGCACTGACATCCTCAAGGGGAGCAAGCCGCCGAGCGGTTTCGGCGTAGTCGTCGACATTGGCGCCGGAGACATTGACGATCAAATGGGATTTGTAGCCCCGGATGCGGGGATAGATATGCTCAATAAAGTAGTCAACACCTTTATTCTGAAGACCTACTGCATTGAGCATTCCTGATGGGGTCTCTACCATGCGGGGATAGTCGTTGCCTTCACGAGGATTCAGGGTAGTACCTTTGATTATATATCCTCCGAGACGATCGAGATCCACGAAGGGCGCAAATTCTTCACCATATCCAAATGTGCCGGAAGCGGTGAGCACAGGGTTATTGAGATGAAGTTTTCCAATATTTACCGAAATGTTGGGCATGTAGATTATTTCCAGGTTAAAGAATTGATGTTGAACACAGGGCCTTCGGTGCATACACACACGTTCCCTTTGACGGTCTTCTCCACACAGCAGAGACAGGCTCCAAGCCCGCATGCCATCATGTTTTCGAGCGAGACCTCGCAATCTATGCCTTTTTCACGGGCTATAGAAGCGACGGCCTTCATCATTGGAGCCGGCCCGCAGCAGTATATGCGGTCAAATTCGCTATCAAGTATCGGATTAGCGGTTACTAAGCCTTTGCATCCTCGGCTACCATCCTCGGTGGAGATATGTAGATTTCCTACAGCGAGAAACTCTTCAATCTCAAGCAGATCAGCCTCAGTGCGGGCTCCCAAGAGGAAATCGGGAGTAAGTCCTGCGGCTTTTAGGCACTTGCCAAGATAAAGGAGGGGAGCTACACCCACACCACCTCCAATGAGGAGCACTCGCGCCCCTGCATTGCATTCCAAAGTGAAGCCATTGCCCAAAGGGAGAAGGATATTAAGTTTCTGCCCGGGATGCATCGACATGAGGCTTGAGGTAGCCTTCCCGGCGTTGCGAATCAAAAGAGTGAGTGTGTTGGAGGAAAGATCTACATCATTTATTGAAATAGGACGGCGAAGGAATACGCCAGGCGTTTCAACAGCTATCTGTACAAATTGCCCGGGCTGGATAGGGGGTAGAGGTTGTCCGTCGGCCGGAGTCACTGACATCTCCACATAATTGCCTGTGACTTCGGCTTTAGTGATGATAAAATCCTTGACTTGTTTCACTGCGGTTGGTTGATTTTGGAAATAATTGGTGGGGAGAGGTTGTCTGTTTCAATCACAAAGGTATATAATTTTAATGATTTTTTGATTAACTTTGTCAAAATATCATCTCAATATGGTAAGTAACTTTTTAAAAATCTAACGATATTATGTTCGCTTCAACTGTTAAGTGAAATCTTTCATGCTCTATGTGGGTGTAAACCGGCGTATATCCCATTTTGTTTCAGTCGTTCAGCTTGCAGGACTTCTATACAATTTTTATTTCTCCTCGAAATTCGCCCCGCAGATAGTATAAATTTGACAGCTGCTTAAAGTAATATCGCTATTTGCACTCTTGCCATTACACCTTATTATATATAGAATTTTTTTAGAGTGACCACAAAAATTTGATAGACTACCATGAAAAGAAAATTGCTCATTACTCCCTTGCTTCTCCTTTCTGGATTGCTCGCCTCGGCCCGCCATGATGTGCTGGTAAAACCGATACCTCGCGACACTTCTTTCACAACTTATTCTACAGAAAAGAAGATACGAAAGTATCATCCTGAAGCTGTCCTGGCCAAACCAATACTTCCTCAAGGGGTTAAGGAGTATCGCGACGTGGTCTACACTACAATAAAGAAATCACCCTTTGGCGATCGAGATCTGCATGTCGATATATTCCGCCCCGATAACGGGGAGGTCTATCCGGCTCTCATAATGATTCATGGAGGTGGATGGAACTCAGGCGATAAATCGCTCCAGGTGCCTATGGCGCAACAAATTGCAGCCAAAGGGTATGTCACTATTCCAGTGGAGTATCGGCTTATACCTGAGGCTGTTTACCCGGCCGGACTCCACGATATAAAGACGGCCGTAAGATGGGTGAGGAAGAACGCTTCAAAGTATGGCATCGACCCTGACAAGATCGCTGTGTCAGGTTGTAGTGCCGGCGCTCAGCTTGCTACTCTTGTGGGTGTCACAAATGGATCAAAGACCCATGAGGGGAAAGGTGAGTGGCGCAATACTTCGAGCGATGTACAGGCAATCGTAAATATGGATGGGATTTCGACCTTCGTTTCAGAGTCGAACATTGCAGATGCTCGTCATCGTTTTGAGACCAAAGGGGAACTTCCCGTCAATTCCCAATGGCTTGGTGGACTCTACGAAGATTCCCCTGCAAACTGGAAAGAGGCCTCTTCGCTGCTTTGGATCACTGAGAAATCGGCCCCGATCTGCTTTATCAGCAGCGGGCTTCCCCGATTCAGCGACGGGCGCGACTCACTTGTGGTGAAATATGATTCATTGGGGATCTATAATGAGCGCCACCGTATACCTGTTGATGTGCATCCCTTCTGGTTTTTCCACCCATGGGTTGATTCTACGGTTGACTACGCAGTGGAATTTCTCGACCGCATGTTCAAACCGCAAGGTCGTGAGCTTGTCAGGAGATACTGCCTCACTGACTATGGAATCAAGGCTGACAGCACGTTAGTACAGACCCGGGAGATACAGCAGTTGATAGACCTTGTTGAGGCTCAAGGTGGGGGAGAGATCGTGGTTCCCCGGGGCACATTCCTTTCGGGAGCGCTCTTTTTCAAGCCCGGTACGAAGCTGCGTCTTGATGAGGGTGCGGTCATCAAAGGTAGCGACGATATAGCTGACTATCCGCTTATCCCATCTCGCATGGAGGGACGCAGCATCTACTATCATGCCGCCCTTATCAATGCTTATTTTGTGGACAACTTCGAGATATCTGGCCCCGGAACTATCAATGGGAATGGATATAAATTCTGGGTAGAGTTCTGGGACAATGTCGAGAAGGCAAGGGTGGAAAACCGCTCGTGGACCAATCTTGAGGTGCGCAGGCCTCGTCTGGTGTTCCTTTGGGGATGCGATAATGCCCGTCTGAGAGGCGTAAGACTGATTAACTCCGCTTTCTGGACCTCACATTTCTATCTTTGTAATGATCTAACGATTGAAAACTGTGAAGTGCAGGCACCTCGCGAACCTGTGAGAGCTCCGAGCAGCGATGCAATAGATCTCGATGGTTGCCATCGTGTAAAGGTGAGAGGCTGCTATCTCAATTGCGACGATGATGGTGTCTGCTTGAAAGGTGGCAAAGGTGTCTATGCCCACAAGTCAGTAGAAAACGATAGTGTGACCGATGTGCTTGTGGAAGGTTGTGTGTTCGGTCCCAATCTTCATGGCACTCTCACATTAGGGAGCGAATGCATCTATGCCTCAGGAGTGGTGCTTCGCAACTGTAAAGTGGATAATGACTGTGCGTTGCTCAGACTGAAGATGCGGCCCGATACTTATCAGGTCTACCAAAATATCACCGTGGAGAATGTGGTAGGTCGATGTGGTCCTGTGATTGAAATCCTTCCTTGGAAGCAATTCTTCACTCTTGAAGGGACTAATGAGAAGCCAAAAGGGGTGATAAAGAATATCAAGGTGAAAGACCTTAACCTGAAATGCGAGAGCCTCGGAGTTATAGCCGCCAATGCAGACGATAGTGTGACGGACTTTGTGTTGGAAAATATTGACCTTAAGGCTAAGACAGATATCTTCCGGTGCAATTATCCATCACCGGCTGTGAAACTTGTCAACGTGAAGGTTAACGGCTCTGATCCCGTAGTAGTTACAGTTGATGAGGAGGCAAAGGACAGCCTCAATTACGATGCCGTCGATCTCGACAAAAACAATCAGAAGTGACTTTGACCTCTTGTGAGTGTTGGAGTTTTTGAGTACTTTTGCAATGTGAAAACGATAGCACAACATATCGAATACCTGCTTACGGTCCACGACTGTGTCGTGGTGCCGGGTCTCGGTTCGTTTATGACTGACGATGAATCAGCATGTTATGATTGTGCATCCGGTGTTTATCGTCCTCCGGTAAGAAACATTGGGTTCAACCCTGAGGTGCGCCACAACGATGCAATGCTCATTAGCAGCATTTCACGGGCCGATGGTGTCACCCCTGAGAGAGCTCGAAAGATTCTTGAGACCGAGGTGTCGTCGCTCAACCATGAGCTTAGCATTTCTGGGGAGGCTTCTTTAGGGAGTCTCGGTTTGCTCACCAAGAGTCCCTCCTCGGAATATCCCGGGTTTGAACCATTTGATGACTCACTGCCGATGCGCAGATTCTCAGGCCTTGACCAAATAGCTGTCACACCTCTCAACACTATGACAACCGAGGAGGTGTCGGCTGTTCCTGCAACTCCTGCCGGGCGACAATTGACTATCCCGATGCCTCTAAAGATAGTGGCGTCTATAGCCATGGTGCTTGTTGTGTTGGGGATACTTTACTCCACCACAAGCCTGGTAAAAAATCCGATGCTCAACTATGCATCGCTTGACACCGGCCTGAGATTTGAGAATGTAAGGATGGATGTCGACTCCTCTGATCCTGATCTGGAGTCAGTGTCGCGTGAAATTGTTCTGACAATTGCAATGCCTCCTCAGGAAGCTTCGCAACACACCTCTCATCCTAAAGCCCAGGAGGCTAATGGGGGAGACGCACACTATTTCCTAATCGTAGCCTCTTATCCCACCAAATCCGGAGCCGAGAATCATATACGATATTCCGGAGATGCATCTTTGAAAATCATAGAGCAAAGTGGCAATTTCCGTGTCTATGCAGCCTCGGCTTCAACTATGGAGAAGGCTTACTCGCTCGTGGGCTCTATAGCTGAGCGCTATCCTGATGTGTGGGTTGCGCACAATTGATTCCCTTGTCGCAGGTATCTCTTTTTGAAAAATTCCTTCCAAACCCTTGTAATATGGATTTCCATGATTTACTCGTGGAGCGCAGAAGCATCAGGCGCTACACTTCAGAAAAGATCGATGCCGATCATGTTAGGCTGATTCTGGAAGCAGGTCTCCTTGCTCCAACCTCAAAAAGCTCGCGCGCCTGGCAGTTTGTGGTTGTTGAAGATCCTCAGATGTTGGAACGTCTGGCGGCTTGCAAACCGATGGGCGCAGCCCCTATAGAGCATTGTGCTCTTGCAGTTGTGGTGGCAGTTGATTCCACTGCCACAGAGCCATGGGTTGAGGATGGATCGGTGGCCGCATCGTATATGCAATTGCAAGCTCAGGCTCTTAACCTCGGGTCATGCTGGATACAGGTTAGAGGCCGTTTTACCGCTGATGGTATCCCTTCTGAAGAGTATATTCAGGGGCTACTCTCCATCCCGGAGACATGCCCTGTTGTGTGCGTGCTCACGTTTGGACACAAGGATGAGCAACGCAAACCGCAGGATGTAGAAAAGCTCAAGTGGGAGAATGTCCATTTAGGACAATTCTGACCTTCATCCACCCTGCATCGGTTTGAGCCTGAGAAGAGTATGAAGACAATCGTTGTGATAGGAGCCGGAAATGTGGCTTCGCATCTTGCTCCGGCTATAGATGCGACGGGTGCCGGCCGAGTAACACAGGTTTATAGTCGCACCTATGAATCCGCGGAAGCGTTGGCAAGAAAGCTTCCCGGCGCGGTTGCCATATGCAACATAGATGAGATTCAGGAAGATGCTGATGTCTACCTCATCAGTCTCTCTGACGATGCAATCGTCCCTTTCTTAAATAAACTCCCCCTCGGTATAGGTAGAAATGCATTGTGGCTTCACACTTCCGGATCTGTAGGGATGGAGGTGTTGTCGCAAGTGACTGACCGATATGGTGTGTTTTATCCGCTTCAGACATTTTCAAAAAATGTTGAACTTGATATTAACGCTGTCCCACTTTTTATCGAGGGGAATACTGAGGAGGTTGAGAGAGAGATTAGAGAATTTGGCGAAAAGGTTTTCAAGGGTATCTATTATGCTGACAGTGAATTGCGACGAAAGATGCATATAGCAGCCGTTTTTGCTTGCAATTTCACAAACTATCTTTGGATTCAAGCTTCAGAACTTTTGGAGAAAGAGGGGTTGCCGTTTGATGTGCTTAAGCCATTGTTGGAAGAAACATTGCGAAAAAGTTTTGACATAGGACCGCTCAACGCCCAGACAGGCCCAGCCCGAAGGGGTGATAGAAAAGTCACAGAGATTCATAAATCTATGCTTGAAGGGGAGAAGTCCTATCTCTATGGCATTTTGTCGGATAGTATCATAAATAGGTACCATCCCGGCGAAGTGTCATGATACCGGGTGAACGTGCGCTTACAAATTACATCATTAAATGATTCCGTCACCCCGAAAATTGTAAGTCTACAACATAATTTTTCTACATAGGGGAGAGGTCGTAAATTGTATCGCTTGTTTGGTTGGTTTGGTTTTGTGTTTTGCGTTTTTGTTTTGCCGCTCGGTTATGATAATTTTTTGAATAGTAATTTGTAACTTTGCACTGTCAGAAATCCGTGTCAGTGACTATAAATTGGTCTTCTGTGTGTACGGTGTTGATTGACAAGTTTTTAGAATCTATTTCAGGATGTTTGAAATCGAGTTAACCCCTATACTGATAGCTCTTTTTTCGGGGCTGATATTCTGCATATTATATCTTCTTTTAGGTTTCCGCCGCTATGTATCCTCGGTGAGTGCAAGGGTAGCGGAGTGCAATGAGATGGCCCTACCTGCTCATGAGGGTGCCTATCCAGCTGTCTCAGTGATAGTTTTCTCAGAGGACGATGCCGAAAATCTCGAGGTGCTTCTTCCTCAGATTCTTGAGCAGGACTATCCCGGTAGATTTGAGGTAATAGTTGTTAACGATGGCGCCGTCTCGTCAACAAAGGATGTCATCGCAAGACTTGAAAGACGCTATTCCAATCTCTACATGACCTTTACGCCGATGGAGTCGCGGTCTCTCTCAAGAAAAAAACTTGCGATCACCTTAGGCATCAAAGCAGCACGTTATGAAGTCGTAGTACTCACTACCGGCGACTGCCGTATAGAGTCGCCTACCTGGCTCAGCACCATGTGCCGTCACTTTGCGGATGGTAAAGAGGTGGTGATAGGGTATGCGGCTCAGCTTATACCGGATGGGGTGGCTAATCCTCATAAACGCTTACATGCATTCGACAGTGTGCGCACGGCAGTAGAGTATCTTTCATGGGCTATAGCCGGACGTCCTTTCCGCGGAATTGGTCATAATCTTGCCTATCGGCGTGCGTTGTTCTTCAAAAACAAAGGATTCTCGCGCTCCCTCAACCTCAAATTCGGGGACGATGACATCTTTATCAATGAGGTGACCGATAGCCACAACACCTATGTGGAACTCTCCACGGCATCCATCGTTGAGGTACTTGACAAGTATCCCGATCTGTCGCATAAAAGCAATAAACTGCGCTATGCTTTCACCTCTCGCCATATAAGGACCTCTGCGCGATTGTTTTTTGGAAGTTGTTCACTATTCTGGTGGCTGATGCTTGGCTTGACTGTTGCGGTCTCTATAGTTGGGCTTCCTTCGCTCATCCCATTCATAGTAAGCGTTGTACTTCTCCTGACCACTATAATAATTCTGATGACTGCCTGGCGTAGGACATCGCTCTCTCTCGGATCCAGAGCCATCTTGTTGACATTCCCGTTCCTTATGTCGTTTGAACCGCTCTATAATTTCTTCTATCGGCTCAAAGGGCTTCGCGGAAAGGGTGCAAATCTTACTTAGTGGAGACTACTGACATGACCGGAACAATAGAAATTGAAGGATTGAGGCTCTTCGCTCGTCATGGCGTATATGATGAGGAGCGTTCTCAGGGCAACACTTTTGAGGTTACTGTGAGGCTCCGTTATCCTATCCGTGATGCAATGGAATCCGATAAACTCGCTGAAACTCTTAATTATGCAGAGGCTGTGGAGCTTATCCGCCGGGAAATGGACACCCCTTCGCAACTTCTTGAGCATGTCGTAGGGCGTATTTATCACTCGCTTATGGAGTCATTTCCCTCGATTGAAGGGGGCTGCATAAAACTCACCAAACTAAATCCCCCAATCCCATATGAAGTCAAAGGAACTTCAGTATGTATAGAATGGTGATACAGGGTTAATTTTCTAATTACTGATATTTATTTGAATATTATATAGGATTCAAAATTATGGAGACTCCCGTACTTCTTCTTACAGGCTATCTTGGGAGTGGAAAGACCACTCTTGTAAATCATATTCTGACAAATGAACGTGGAATTCGTTTCGCTGTGATTGTCAATGATATAGGTGAGGTTAACATAGATGCCGACCTCATCCAGCGCGGTGGTATCGTCGACACTAAGGATGACTCTCTCGTGGCTCTTCAGAATGGGTGTATCTGTTGCACTCTAAAGATGGATCTTGTGAAGCAGCTCGAAGATATCCTCGCAATGGGCAAGTTTGACTATATTGTCATAGAGGCAAGCGGTATATGTGAACCGGCACCAATAGCCCAAACCATCTGTTCAATCCCTCAGATGGGAGAGGCATATATGAAATACGGTATTCCAAAACTTGACTGCATCGCCACTGTTGTCGACGCTTTCCGTATGAAAGATGAGTTCAATTGCGGCGAGACCCTCACTGAAAAGGAGCATGACGAAGAAGATATCGCCAACCTTGTAATCCAACAGATTGAGTTCTGCAACATAGTGATTCTAAACAAGGTATCTGATGTAGATGCCGACGAGTTGAAAAGGGTTAAGGCGATTGTTAAAACTCTCAATCCGGGTGTGAGAATTATCGAATGTGATTATGCCGATGTACCCATCGAGGATTTAATCAATACTCACCTCTTTAACTTTGGTGCCGTTGCTACTTCAGCAGCATGGGTTCAGCAGATTGAAAAGCCTATCGCCGAGATTGAAGAAGAAGAGAAGCATCGTGAGGAGGCTCATCATCATCATGAACATGAGCATCATCACGAACATGAGCATCATCACCACGACCATGAGTGCGACCATGACCATGAGCATGGTGAGGAGTGCACATGCGGGTGTCACCATCATCACCACCATCACGATGGAGAGGGTGAGGCTGAGGAATACGGGATTGGGACTTTCGTATATTTCCGTCGCCCCGGTTTCGATCTGAATAAATTTGACTACTTCTGTGCAAATTATTGGCCCGAAAATGTGATTCGCTCAAAGGGTATCTGCTATTTCTCCACCTCTCCCGATATGTCCTACCTTTTTGAAACAGCAGGGCGCCAGAAGCAGCTCCGGGAGGCGGGGATGTGGTTTGCCACAGCTCCGGAGGATGAACTTAAAGAGCTTGTGGAGCAAGATCCATCGATCCTTCGAGACTGGGATGCTGACTATGGGGATAGGATGATAAAAATAGTGTTCATAGGTCAGAACCTTGATAAGAAGGCTATTTCAGAGGCCCTTGATGCCTGTCTTGATGTAGATTAAGAGTAAAGATCCACTGCTGTTATGAAGCCCTATCTTCAAGTCGAGAATCTCACCAAAAGCTATGGCGACCGACTGCTTTTCGATTCTGTCACTTTCGGAGTCAACGAGGGTGACAAAATCGGTCTTATAGCAAAAAATGGCACAGGGAAATCCACGTTACTTAAGATAGTGGCCGGAAAAGAGGCTCCTGACAGTGGATCCGTGGTGTTTCGCAATGACCTTCGAGTTGGGATTCTTGACCAGACTCCGGAGTTTGATCCTGAGCTTTCGGTGATGGCCAATCTTTTAGCTCTCTTGCCTCGCGATCACCACAATGAATGGGGGCTTGAGGACAGTATCAGACAGATGCTTTCCCAACTGGGTATCGATGATCCGGACATGAAGATGTCAATAATGTCAGGAGGGCAGTTGAAGAGGGTTGCATTGGCTCAAGTGATTCTTGGGAAGCCTGATTTACTGATTCTTGACGAACCCACCAACCATCTTGATCTTGCATCGGTTGAATGGCTTGAAAACTTTCTATCACGCCAGAAGATAACACTTCTGATGGTCACCCACGATCGCTATTTCCTCGACCGCGTCTGCAATAAGATACTCGAGATAGATATGAAAAATATCTACTCTTATGAGGGAAATTTTGACTACTACCTGCGCAGGCGTGCCGAAAGGATCGAGGCTATGGCGAGCGAGCTGGCTAAGGTGAAAAACACTCTTCGGAAGGAACAGGAATGGATGCGTCGTCAACCTCAGGCAAGAGCCGGGAAGGCCCGCTATCGCATAAATGCTTTCTATGACCTCAAGGAACGATCCCGTCTACAGCTCTCCGAGAAGCAGATCGACCCTTCGGATGTCAAATCATCCTATATCGGTTCCAAAATTTTCGAGGCAAAAAATGTGTCGAAGCGCTTCGGCGAAAAGATTATTCTCGATGACTTTACATATACCTTCTCACGCTATGAGAAACTTGGAATTGTAGGTGGAAATGGTGTAGGGAAATCAACCTTTGTCAAAATGCTCCAGGGTTTGATCCCTCAGGATTCAGGAGAGTGGAATGTGGGTGAGACTGTGCGCTTCGGTTATTATTCTCAGGAAGGATTAAACCTTCCCCCCGGCAAAAAGGTGATAGATGTCATCACTGACATAACTGAGGAGGTTACAGTCAGCGACACAGCCCACTATTCTCCCATGCAATTCCTGACCCGCTTTCTCTTCTCTCCGGCTGACCAGCAGAAGTATGTTTCTACTTTGAGCGGGGGAGAGATGAGGCGACTGCACCTGGCGGCTACTCTGATTTCGCAGCCCAATTTCCTAATACTCGATGAGCCTACCAACGATCTTGACATAATGACTCTCGCGATTCTCGAAGAGTATCTCAGGGAGTTTAAAGGATGTGTCATTGTGATTTCCCACGATCGTTTCTTCATCGATTCAATTGTGGACCATCTGTTTGTGATGGAAGGAAACGGAGTGATAAAAGATTTTCCCGGCAACTACAGCGACTATCGCGAGTATCTCAAGGAGCAGAAAGCAGCTCAGGCTAAAGCAGAGGAGGAGAGTGGCGAAAAAGTCGCCTCAAACTCCAAGCCTCGACTTAATTCCCAACGTCAGAAGATGACTTTCAAGGAGCGGAAAGAGTTTGAATCTCTTACTGCCGAGATTGAATCTCTCTCGCAAGAGAGAGCTCAGTTGGAGGCCCTTTTCAACTCCGGAGAGCAACTGAGCGATGTCGCCTCAATGGCTAAACGATATAGTGAGCTGAAAGATTTACTTGATGAAAAGGAGATGCGCTGGCTCGAACTTTCGGAGAAGGAGTAGGAGACTGCTTTGTAGCGGCAATTCATTCTTATTTTCAGGTTTATTGGCTCAGAGATTTTCTAACGGCTAAGGATTGTAGAGATCCGGATTGAAAAAGTCGGCAACTTCAGTGGCTTGCTCCAATGCTGTAGCTGCAGGGCTTTGAGGGTTCAGGTCCACGGCTTTCGAAAAGTCGCTCGTGGCTGCGGAGCGGTTGCCGGTACGCCATAGCAACTTACCCCTTTCAAAATACAGTTTGTCGTCGGCCGGCGACTCGGCAATCATCCTATCAAGCACTCGCTTCGCCTCTTCAAATCGCCTTTCTGAAATAAATTGTGAGTAGTCTTGCTCAGTTATCATTTAATTTATAAATTTGGACATCGTTAATGATTTGCGGGAACTGGTGGCTCACTTCGCTCCCGGCAAAACTAATCAAAAGATATTTAACACGCAAACGATTATGAAGGTCAATATCACAGGGCTCAAACTTTTATTAGCTTCAGTGCTCTTTTCTACAGTTACTCTGCCGGTTTTCTGCGCTGATCCAACTGTTACTGACTATTCACCTGCTCAGTGCGAAGGCTCTGCGATGCCTTATCCTCATAAAACTGTGGCCGACCTGGCTTATCCTGACTCTTTGAAGCCTGTGTTTATAAATCATATAGGTCGCCATGGTGCGAGATTTCTTTCCTCTTCAAAATATACCACCTCTTTGAAGCGCGTGCTCCTTAAGGCTGACAGTCTGCGCACTCTTACACCCCAGGGGAAGAATCTGTTAAAACTTTGCGATCTGATTGTTGCGCGGACAGCCGGCCGATGGGGCGCTCTTGATTCGCTTGGGATGGCAGAGCAGCGTGCCATTGCATCAAGGACTTTTACTGCGTTCCGCCCACTCTTCAATCAAAGCCGTATACATGCGATATCTTCCTATGTGCCAAGATGCATCATGTCGATGTATGAGTTTACTCATCAGCTTTCGAGACTCGACAACAAAATTGAAATCACCACCAGCTCAGGCCGAGTAAATTCACCTTTGCTTCGACCATGGGATAGCGATAGCGAATATAAGGATTTTATCGCTTCGGAAGGTTGGCATAAAGTCTACGATGATTTTTTCACTCAACGAGTTCCGGTAGCTCCCGCTAAAAAGGTGCTCGGGAAAGATTACCCCCTTGATGATGATGAGGCTCGAGATATCACTATGAATATATATAAGGTGGTGGCAGGATGTTCGGCCTTTTCAATTGATGTGGATATGTTGAAATATTTTTCACCTGAGGAACTCAACTCGGTTTGGAGTGTGGAAAATCTTCATCATTATCTCACACATTCCTCCTCTACACTCTCCACGGCACCATCTGCCATGGCATCCACGTTACTGCAGGAGCTGATCAGCACTATGGGAGAGGCTGCCGAAGGAAAAAATCCCTATACAGTGATGCTCCGCTTCGGCCACGCCGAGACGCTAATGCCTTTGTTTGCCCTGATGCACCTGCCCGGTTGCTACTATATCACAAACTATTTCGATACGGTAGGGTTACATTGGCGCGATTTCTATGTTGTTCCGATGGCAGCAAATCTGCAGATGATATTGTTTCAGTCTGAATCGGGTAATCTCTATGTCAGAACCGATCTCAACGAGACGCCCATACCGCTCATCCCCGGTCGCTCTACCATCTACACCCCTTGGTCAGCAGCTAAAGAGTATCTCCAAAGATGCTTACCACTCCAATTTGACCTGTAAAAAGCAAAAGGGGGCCGACCTCGCTTTTTGAATCCTTTCCGGTGCTTTTTTGAGCTGTTCCGTGACTGATTTTGGTGCTATTTCCTGATGTGTTAAAGTTTCTTGCTTTAGTGTATACTATTGCTTTTTAGCGAAAAAAATCGTAACTTTGTATATTCTGAATCTTTCAATTGGAATATACCTGAAATGATAAATAGAACTATCGCCTTAGCCATAATCTCGTTATTAGTATCAACTGTCAGTGGTGGCAATTTAAAGTGGAGTTGCTCGGATGAAAATGTGATAACAATTACTCCTGCACCTTCTACCGGCCTCGATGATATCTTTGTAGTTAGAAGTACTTCGGGTGTCTCCGTGTCTTATCCCTCCGCTTCACCTCAAAATGTGAAATGGTATCGCTACTCCAATCTTGGAGGGGGGTATGCTGAGGAGATTACCGATGTGGTAACAGCCTCAGGCTTTTCTACTATCTCCCTTTCTTCAACTGATATGGGTTATATCATCGAATCTCCTGAGGGTCGATACTGCTTTTGGACTGTAGACTACTCCAACCATGTGTTTACAGCTAATTCTCTGACTGTCTCTGCTGAGAGCGATTGCTCTGAGACAATCCTCGACTTTGATGGGAATGGTTCGGAGATTGTTTACTTCACTATCAATGGTCGTAGGGTAGTGCTTGACAGGGAGATTAAACTCTCATATCTAACATTGGAGCCTGATGATGCCGGAGGAACTTTCAGGGAGAAAAATGAGATTGTCACATTTGCATCCGTAAGCAACCGGATTATGGCTTCTGCACCCTTGCGATCCACAACTTTCACTCTGGAGGGGGATCGGTTCCTCTCTCACTGGGGTGCTGAGGTTGTGGTTGAATCTCCGGTGATGGAGCCTCATGCTGTCTCGGCTCTCTGCTCTGCAACCCAGACCAGCTCGGATGCCGACAATGAGGTCAATAATTCTTCTGCGAGCCTTGGCGGGTCAGCTCCCTGCATGGTGGATTTTGCTGCTGAGGTGACTGATGCAGTCATATTCAAGGAGTGGCAGATCTCCCGCTTCAGTGATTTCGATGTTATTGATATTAGAGTTTCCGATCTCTCGTTTACTCACACTTTTAACGAAGAGGGCTCGACATACGTGCGCTTTATATGTGCTAACGCTGATGGCAATTGCGAATATATCAGCGAGACTTTCACCATCTCCATCGGGGCTTCATCTTTAAGGTGCCCCAATGCCTTTTCGCCTCATAATGGCGATGGTGTCAACGATGAATGGAAAGTGAGTTATTCGAGCATTATCTCCTTTGAGTGCCATATCTTTGACAGATTCGGAAGGAAGATGGCATCGTTCACTGATCCTGCTCTTGGATGGGATGGCCATTATAAAGGTAAACTTGTGCCTGCCGGTGTATATTACTATGTAATAAAGGCGAAGGGTGCCGATGGTAAGAAATATGATCTTGCCGGCGACATCAACATCGTTAAATTTGAATAAAACCATTTTTTAGTTCCAAAATGTCTGTACAATTTTGGATTTTCACCATAATAGTATCTTAAAATGAAAAAATATCTCATCCCCTTTATATTGTCGGCCACCGCGCTTACGGCCCTCACGATCACCTTGACATCAATGAAGGCTCCCGAGGAGGAGTCCGCTCAGACGGCCGACTTCTCATTGGTCTACAATCCCCATATTCCATCCTCAATAACGTTTGCGGGGAAAAAGGTGGATTTATCCTCAACAAATATGTGGGAGCGACTTGATCGCGAACTCACTGCCATGACCTATACACATGGCAACACTCTTCTTGCCATTAAAAGAGCAAACAGATATTTTCCTCTCCTTGCTCCCATCCTTAAAAAAAACGGTATTCCTGAGGATATGATTTATCTTGCTGTTATCGAGAGCACTCTCAATCCCCGTGCCCTGTCGCCTGCCAAAGCTGCCGGCCTCTGGCAATTCATGCCATCCACAGCCAAAGAGTATGGGCTGGAGGTAAACGATTATGTGGATGAAAGATATGATGAGGTTAAGGCTACTGAGGCTGCTTGTCGCTATCTCCGTTCCGCTTTTTCAAAGTTTGGGAAGTGGGAGTCTGTGGCTGCAAGTTATAATGGCGGACAAGCACGTATAACTAACGAACTTGCCTCTCAGGGTGTCGATTCCGCCTACGATCTCTATCTTGCCGATGAGACTATGAGGTATATGTTTCGTCTGCTTGCCATGAAGACGGTGATGGAAAACCCGAAGAAATTCGGATTCCGCATTTCTGCCGACCAACTCTATCAGCCTATGGAGTTTAGGACAGTCACCGTCGATACTCCTGTAGAAGACTGGCCTTCATGGGCAAAAGAGCAGGGGATTGACTATCTTACCCTCAGGGAGTATAACCCTTGGATCAGAGCCAAGTCTCTTCCTAACAAGCAACTGAAGACCTACACGGTAAAAATACCTACCAAAGAGTCACTTCAGCGCTCAAAGCAACACAAAACCGTCTACAACAAGGCTTGGGTGATCGACTGATTGACAGTCCGCACCCTCGCAAAAAGATTTCCTACAACCTGACTTAACATGAATAGCAATATATCTTCCAATAGTTTACTAAAAAAAAATGGTTCTTTGGATGTACTCGGTGCGAGAGTTCATAATCTGAAGAATATTGATGTGTCCATCCCTCACAAGTCGCTCACGGTGGTGACCGGATTGAGTGGGAGCGGAAAATCTTCGCTCGCTTTTGACGTGATTTTTGCCGAAGGGCAACGACGGTATATAGAGACATTCTCCTCCTATGCCAGAAATATGCTCGGCAATCTCGAGCGTCCTGATGTGGATGAGATTACAGGTCTCAGCCCGGTGATAGCTATTGAGCAGAAGACCATTAACAAGAATCCCCGAAGCACAATCGGGACCACCACAGAGGTCTATGACTTCCTGCGCCTGCTCTATGCGCGTGTTGGGACGGCGGTCAGCTATGTCACAGGCCAGCCTATGGTGAAATATACCCGCGACCAGATAGTAGACTTGATTCTTAAACGTTATGATGGCAAAAAGGTTTACATTCTTGCGCCTCTCGTGAAGAATCGAAAGGGTCACTATAAGGAACTCTTCGAGCAGTTGAGAAAGAAAGGTTTCCTCACTGTGAGGGTTGATGGCGAGCTTCGTGATCTCACCCTCAATATGATGGTAGACCGATATAAGAACCATGATATCGAGTTAGTCATTGATCGCCTGAAAGTTTCACAGAAGGATTTGACACGCCTTGAATCAACTGTGGCTGACGCCCTCAAGCAGGGGGATAAACAGGTGATGATCTACGATGTTGACGATGACAAGGTGGCCTATTTCTCGCAGTCTCTCATGGATGCTGCGAGCGGTATATCCTATCGCGAACCTGCGCCACACAATTTTTCGTTCAATTCACCTCTCGGCGCTTGCAACTGCTGCAAGGGCCTCGGTTATGTCAATATTATTGATAAGGAGAAAATTATTCCCAATCCTTCTCTGTCAATAAAGGATGGCGCAATTTTGCCTCTGGGCAAGCAGAAGAATTCCATGATTTTCTGGCAGGTGGATGCCATTTGCAAAAAGTATGGCTGCACGCTTTCCACTCCCGTAAAGAATCTTCCTGAGGAGGCGATAAACGAAATCCTCAATGGCACTTCAGAACGGCTTGTAATTGAGAATGAGACCATGGCGACTCTCAACTATTTCCAGTCCTACGACGGCTTGGTTAAGTATATTGAGATGCTTCAGGGCGACGAATCATCGGCTGCTGCAAAAAAGTGGAGCGATGGTTTTTATTCACGTGCTGTCTGTCCGGAGTGCAACGGCGATCGCCTTAACCGCGAGGCTCTCCACTTTTTTGTCGATGGGAAAAGCATTGCCGATCTCTGTCGGATGGATATCGCGGAACTTTATGACTGGTGTCAGGGGCTTGAAGATAGATTGTCGCCTACAAATGCTATTATCGCCGGCGAGATTATGAAGGAGATACGCAGCAGATTGAAATTCCTGGTTGATGTGGGGCTCGATTACCTACAGCTAAATCGTGCTTCTGCAACTCTTTCAGGAGGGGAGAGCCAACGCATTAGGCTTGCGACTCAGCTCGGCAGTCAGTTAGTCAATGTGCTTTATATCCTCGATGAGCCTTCAATAGGTCTGCATCAGCGCGACAACCGTCGACTTATTGATTCCCTGAAAAACCTGCGTGATGCTTCTAATTCTATTCTTGTTGTAGAGCATGATAAGGATATTATGCTTGAGGCTGACTATATTGTAGATATCGGTCCGAAAGCGGGAAGAAAGGGGGGCGAAGTGGTGTTTGCAGGAACCCCCGATGAGATGCTTTCGTCGCAGACCCTCACAGCCTCCTATCTAAACGGTGAATCCAACATCCCGGTGAAGACCAAGCCCCGAAGAGGCACAGGGAAGAAATTGACACTTCGCGGAGCTACCGGTAACAATCTGAAGGATGTCACTCTCACCCTTCCATTGGGGCGCTTTATCTGTGTTGCCGGAGTGTCAGGGAGTGGCAAATCCTCTCTAATCAATGGGACATTGCAGCCTATCCTAAGCCAGAAATTCTATCGTTCGCACACTCAGCCCCTCCCTTATAAAAGTATAGAAGGGGTTGAGAATATCGACAAGGTAGTCACAGTGGATCAGTCGCCTCTTGGGAAGTCTCCCCGCTCTAATCCGGCTACCTATACGGGCGTTTTTACCGCTATCCGCGACCTTTATGCCTCGCTCTCTGAAGCGAAGATCAGAGGTTACCGTCCGGGTAGATTCTCTTTTAACGTGGCCGGTGGCCGCTGCGAGACCTGCTCCGGAAATGGTTATAAGACAATTGAGATGAATTTCCTCCCCGATGTTCTCGTCCCATGTGAAACCTGCGGCGGCAAGAGGTATAATCGCGAGACCCTTGAGGTGCGCTTTAAAGGTAAGTCGATTGCCGATGTGCTTGATATGACTATCAACCAGGCTGTGGAATTTTTCTCCGGGATTCCTTCAATCCTCAGCAAGATTAAGGTTCTCCAGGATATAGGGCTTGGTTACATAAAGCTCGGCCAACCATCATCTACTCTGTCAGGGGGCGAAAATCAACGAGTTAAACTCGCTACTGAACTCTCACGTCGCGACACCGGCAATACTCTCTTTATCCTTGACGAACCAACTACCGGCCTTCATTTTGATGATATCAGGGTGCTCCTTAATGTGCTTAACCGACTTGTTGACCGTGGAAATACCGTATTGGTGATTGAGCACAATCTTGATGTGATCTGTGCTGCGGATTATATTATAGATATGGGGCCTGGCGGTGGTCGCAATGGGGGGCACATCGTGGCTACAGGCACTCCTGCTCAACTGGCAAAGACCGATTCACCCACCTCCTCTTATATCAAGGAAACTCTCAGCGCCTCTTCAAATAATACTTGATTACGCTGAGGCGAGACTAACTACCGGCAACAGACAGAAGGATCGAATCCAGGTCGAAATATTTTGTGGCAATTTCTGCCAACTTTTCGGCCGTAATGTTTCTTGCAAATTTCTCTTGTTCATCAAAATAGTTGGGGGGAGTATCAGCCAAAAGCTCTGTCTGATAAAACTCCATCCGGCTAAATGGGGTATCAAGAATGTTTGCAAGATTTGTCATTGACAAACGGGAGAGACGGTTAATCTCATCTTCAGTGTAGGTACGGGAGTCTTTCATTTTTTCTATCTCCTGACGTATGAGCCTAATAACCTCATCGACAGAATTACTGTCAGTCTGTGTGGAGATTGTGATGAAACTCCGCTCTTTGTAACCAATCAGAGCCGAGGATATTCCATAGGTGAGACCCTTCTCTTCACGAATGTTCATCATCAGTCTGCTCCCAAAGTAGCCGCCGAGAGCCACAACGGCTGCGCGGAGTGCGATATAGTCACTGTTCGTTCTGCCGGGGGCGGGTATCATCATCTTGATAGCGCTCTGCAGGGCATCTTTGCGGCATACATGCTTACTCTTAGGTTCGTTGTAACTGGTCGGGAAGGTGAGGCTGGTGTAGCGCTTGAGCCCCTGAGTGGTGATTTCTTCCAGAGCGGTTTTAACACTTTCAATCATTTCATCGCTAATTCTCCCCGAGAAATAGATGTGGATATCGGGAGAATATAGGCGCGAGTAGTGGAAATCTGAAAGATCGCCGGGTGTCAAGGCTTTTATTACCTCAGCACTTTGCGGTCTTGACAAAGGATTGTCAGCTCCGTAGGCAAGCGGTCGGATGGCTTCATCGGCAAGAAAAGTCACTTTTTCATGCTTGAGATCAAGCATAGCGGCTGCTTGTTCAAGCTTCATTCTGCATGGCTGCTCCGGAAATGAAGGATTGAAAATGATATCAAGAAACACCGGGAGTACTCTTGAGAAATTATCGTTGATACTCGAGAGTGACAACGTGGTATAGTGTGTCGAGACAGCAGGTGATAGCCACGCACCATTGAATTCAAGCGTGTTGGCAATCTCTTCACCTGACATTGTAGCAGTTCCCTCCGAAAGAGTGGTTGCCACACATGTTGCCATTCCGGAAACGGGCTCTTCACATTCACCCCCGGGCAGAACGATAGTGATTCTGTTGACCTCAATCTCACCACCTGACTCATAGTGAAGTGTCATCCCATTTTTTAGATGGAGGGAAGATGGCCGTGACAGTGTGAGTTTGCCGAATTCATGTATTTTAGGAGGTATATGGCGATCCATAATCAAAGTCGGAGGGTAATATGTGTGATTATTTGTTGAAAATAGAGTCTAACTTCTGTTCGATAAGCGCATTAAGCACTGCTTTGCGGGCTTCTTCTTCGGAGTAACGGGCGGACGGCTGAGTGTTGCCGGGTGTAACCGTGGAGATAGTAGGGTATTGGTTAGTTGTAGCCCTGGGTGCAGAAGGCTGTTTCGCTGTGGATTGATAAGCGGAAGGCCGGTTTGTAGAGGGTTGAGGAGTCGCGTTGGAGGAAGTTTTAGACGCATTTTTCGGGGTGGGGAGTGTTGACACCGGGACAAATTTGAATGGTGTATCATCCGAAGGTACAGGAGTTTCATTCTTCACAGGTCCACTTTTCTCAGTCTCATTTCTGACACTCCCACTTTTTGATCCTTCGTTTTTCTTGGTTTCCGAAAGCATCCGTCGAAATTTATCTACGTATCCTGCTCCCGCATATGTGCGTCGATAGTAATCGGAACTAAGATCGCTGACTATGACTCCGCGCGATGTCGAAGAGTGGATCATTCGGTTATTGCCAATATATATACCCACATGCGATATCCTGTCAGGTGACGAAGTGGAGAAAAAAAGAAGATCGCCAGGCACAAGATCGCTCAGTTGAGCCGGAGAGCAAAATGATGCAATCTCGCTTGAAGAACGTGGAAGCTTGATATTTAGTGCATTAAGATAAACGCCACTGACCAATCCGGAACAATCGACACCATTCTTATCACTCCCCCCGAAGAGGTAGGGGGTCCCAAGCCAACTGTTTGCCTCGAGTAGCAGGGAGGAGGAGAGAGGATGCATCTCCTTATTGATTATCACCGATTGGGGTGGGGTAGAAGGGCGTGAAGTTATAACCGTATTGTTTTTCATGCTCCCACACGATGCGAAAATCAATGCGGAGCATATAGAGACTATAATTGTTTGGAAATTTCTGTATGTCATGGCTTTCAGGTAGGCACCTACAAAGTTAGTCAAAGCAGCTCAAATTTCAAACTTTATGCAACTCTTTGCTCGCCATTCATCTACCTTTCATCGCATGCTTGACTCCATGGACAGTTTTAAGCAGAAAATCCCCGGCATCGCTGCCGGGGAAATCCTTTATTGGTATGATTAGCTGTTTCTATTTTAAGATTGCAGAGCTTACCCCACTGCTTCCTTGCGATTCATTTTGGTTGGACACTTTCTTGCCATAATTGAAAGTGTAGGTGAGGGAAAGTGTTATTCTGCGCGAGAGTTCATTATTCCAAACGTGATTTGTTTCTGAAAACCTTGGCGAATAGAAATATGTGTCTACATAACTGTTTCGGCTGAACCAGTTGCTGAACTGAACGCTTGCCTTAAAGTTTCCGACGGCGTAATTTGCCATGATGCCATATGTATTACCATATTTCATTCTCATTCCGTAACTGTAACCGTGCAAAATATGTCGTGGCGATTGGTAATATAGCATAGCGGACCAGTTGTTCCTTGAATATTGGGCGTTGACGCTCCCTGAAAGCATATTCAAAGACTGTGAATCACTGCCGGTGAGCACTACTCTTTGAGCTTGTCCGCTGACACGCAAATTTAGCGAGTTGTTCAGTAACTTGATATTCGCGGATAACCATGCAGAATAGGAGTGAGAGTCGCCGCTATTGATCGATTGACGTATGAGACCGTCGTAACCATCCAATGAATAGAACCGGTAAGCCAGTTTGTGAGGATTGCCCTCATATTCGAGGGAAGCAGTCAACGATAGTCTATTGGAGGGTATATAGGTGTATGATGCTGTGGCAGATGCAAATAATGTGTTGCGTAAATCAGGGTTGCCTTGCAGCCAAAGGAGTTCGTTGGATTGCACAAGTGCTTCGCTTGATGTTGAGGCCTCAGGGTGTGAATTACCCCACCAACCCTCGATACTTGCCGAGTGTTGGTCGCTGATTTGATACTCCAGTTGGAGTCCAAGGCGTGGGTTCCATTCTTCCAGGGTGTTCCTGCCATTTACACGACCAATGACGTATGAAGCTCCCGCTCGTGAGTAAAGACTCAGTTTTTCCCAATTCTGAGTGTAGACGAGAAAAAGCATATTCTCCGACGACAGCAACCTCTGTCTGCTATCGTATGAGCCAAAATAGCGGGTGTCGTAGATAGTGTTATAAGTCATCAAACTAACACGGAAGGCATTGTTGTGGGAAAACTTCTTGGCCCATTGTAAGGACGCGATAGGTGAGTAGATTTTTTCTTCGTTGTCGTTGATGATGGGTGAAAGCTCTGAAAGTTGATAAAATGAGTTGTTTTTGGTAGAGCCGTATGAGAAACTCCATGAAGCCACAAAGGAGTTGGATTGAGGTAGATCAAAAAAGTAGTAACCTTTTAGAGTAGGATAGAGAGTCTGAAGCGATTTAATGCCAAGTGCTTTACTGTCATGAAAATCAGGAACTGACAAGCTTACCGTCGATGCTTGTCGAGTAACCGGATTGTCTGCTCTTCCAAAGCTGAGCTGATGTTGTAAGAAAGTTTTTTTGGTTCGGTAATTGGCTGTCAGTGACGCATATTGGGAATTGTCGCGAGCCAAATAGTCATCTATCTTCCAATCTCTGGTGATATCATCGAAATGTGAACCATTGAAATTGACATCCCGGAAAGTTGTCTCGCTTGACGATAGCATATTTTTACCATGAGTCCAGTTTGACACTGCGTATGCGTCGAAAGTCCACTTCTGATAAACGAAGCGCGAGAATACACTGCCTTCAATCTTATCTGATGAGAGTGTGCGTCCCTCAGCCCCAAGTTTTGTATAGCCACCCCACTCGTAGTGTTGCATTATGAAGTTGACAACGTGTGCTGCATCATTAAAGCGTGGGTCCTCAGGATAATTGAGCACTTCCACACGCAAAACATCCTCAGGACGCAAACTCTTTATATCCTGTTCGGTTGCAGGGATGTAATCAATAAACATTGATACACTTTTGCCGGTATTGGTCTTGACTTCCGTAGAACCGGGTGTGATATCAAGTTGCGGAATTTGCATGTTTAGCAGCAGACCGGTGGCATCTAAAGATGTCTTTTTAGTCTTCTTTGCAGGAATGTACTGCACTCCATTCTTCACGACACGTTGCGTACGGGCTTCTACTACAACCTCGTTGAGCTCCTGATTCATAATGGAGTCGTTATATTCAGTGATACTGTCAGTAGGCTCTTGTGCAAATGCCGAGACACCTGATAAGATGAGTGCCGTTGAAACAATCTGTTTGAACATATTGGTAAAAGGGGTTTATTTATTGACGCAAAATTAGCGAATATGTTACACTCCACACTCAACATTTGTTGATAAAGACAAAATTTAGAAGGAGAAATTCATAACGGTAACAGGGAAATATGAGGTATGGATTAGAAAGGGCGCAAGATTGCTGAATTGACTTTAGTCTCGGTCTCTATGCGGTCTCTATCTGTCTTCTTACCGTATTGAAGTGTATAGGTTACTGATAAGCTGATATTTCTACCCTTAAGGTCACTAAATGATTCAGATATAGACCGATAAACCCCATAATTGGCATTCATGCGGGATGCCATGCGGTCATCGAGGAAGTTCTCGACACAACATTCTGCCGCCCAGTTGCCATGCTGCCAATTCAAATAAAGTCCATATTGAGCCGGATTATGGAATTTGACACCCTCGATACCGAGGACATTGTAGGGAAGGGCGTATGCTCCTTTTATCTGCCAGTCTCCAAACATGTATGATGTGCTGAAATCAGTTCGCCAATCGTTGCTTTTCAAGGGTCGATAGTCTGAGTTGAAGCGGTTCATGCTGAATATTGCATCGCCTTTCAGTCGCAACCTGTTGCCCAGCAGATTTGCCGACAAGCCGATTATCAGCTTATTATAATTGAAGTTGCCGTCATTTATAAGTTGGTGATACATCGTGTCATCTTCTGCGAAGTATCGGTTGGAAGTATTGTCGAAGTATTTCAGATAATCGTATGTGAATGATAGTCCGAAACGCCCGATACGTCCATTATAGCTGACAAAGTTTTGAAAGACATTTAACTGTTTTAAGCGAGGGTTTCCCATTGTTGCCTCAAAGAAAGATGTCCGGATTACTGCATCGTTTTTATACGATGGATTATAGATGCTGTGCGCGTAATTGCCTGTCACAGAAAGAGTATGTTTCTGATTCATAGCGTAAGTAACACCATAGAAAGCCATGGGAGCAAACTGGTTGTCGTGGTGCTCGCCAATTGTAGAATAAAGATCGGTAAGTCCGAGCGATGCATAATAAGAGAAACCTACGGGTAAATTTTGGTCAAGATGAAACATCATCATCGTGTGGTTGTTGGTGAGAGTCTCTTTACTATCGAAGTTACCAGAATAGACATCGCGGAAATAGTTGTAGAACTCGTTGACTGAGACTCCCAGACTCAAGTTGTGGGGTAGAGATTTAAAGTATGTTACACTGCCACCGGCTTTCAGATTGTTTTCCATCGTGTTATTTATCAAATCGTCAAAGCCTGACTCGCTCCGGATACTTCGGTAACTTGTATGCCCGTGGCTTATCTCACCGGACATAATAATGGTATGACCTCCAGGTAGAAATAGATCGTATCTAACTCCTATTACGGGCATGATACCTCTCTCTTGGCTGCGTCTTGTCACTTGTGTGGAAAAGTCTCTGATGCCTGAATAGATCATTTCTTCCTTAAACAGATTGGTTGGAGTAGCATTCCTCTTCAACAATGCCGACAAATCAAGGATATGGTTGTCTGCAGCGTGGGTGAATTTGAATTTAAAATACTGGGAGTTCGTATGGGTGTCGGCAGATAAAGGCTTCAAATTCTGAAATAACGTGCCAACATTGAGCACCGCCATATTGTCCGCATAGTTGAGTGTCGAGTTGTGATCCCATTGACTGTTAGCGGTAAAAGTCAGTTTCACGGCGTTATGTTTGTAATTCACCATACCGGTATAATCGCCGTATTGTTGAGCAAGCCCTTCATCAGCCGAAAGATACACGTTGCCACCGTAGTCATACTTTACAGTGATGAAATTTATTACCGCACCACTGCCGACCCATCTGCCTCCGGGATTTCGTTGGTAGTCAATCTGCACAATCTCTGAAGCTGCAAGTGTGCCGAGTTCGTCGGGTGATACCTCAAGGCCGTTCACAAGGATTTTTACCTCCTTCCCTGTAATTGTAGAGATTGTCTGATCTGAAGGGTTGACATTGAAATCCGGCAGATTCATACTCTCCAATAGTGAGTAGCCGTTGGTGCTGTGTTTTTTCTCAAGCTTAGTAGGCCGGAGAATAACTTTTTTTGCTGTTTCAATCTTAGTGTCGGCAGTAACCATCACTTCTTCAAGAGTGGAGGAAATGGAATCGGTAGTAACTGCCTCTTGGGCGCGAGCCATAAAAGGCAAAGCCATCGATAGTGATAAAAGTAGCTTTTTCATGTTGATGCGAAATTTTTTCGCGAAGCAAACGAAAAAGCCGCAATCAATCTCTAAAAATTCCCTGACATTTGTCTGACATTTTCTGACAATGCAGTGACTCAACTTCTTATGTGCAGCTCATAAGAGTCGCCACGGTTGCAGACAATCTCAATGTTGGCATTCGAGAGAGCCGTTTTTGTACGTCTGACAAGTGTATAAAGAGATTCCTCCGCGTTACTTTTATTGCCCCAAAGGGTTGAGCAAAGGGTGGCTTTGTCAACCCTCATACTCGGCGCTTCTAAGAGCAACTGAGCGAACTGCCTTTGCATCGGCGTGAGCTTAATGCTATCTAACGGATTGGCTGAAGAGCCAACAGCAGCAAGTTTGGTTTCCGGCGTTTCTCTCTCTTTCCTTCTCCTGACAACCATGTTAGCCATTGAAAGAACAGACAGAGTGAAGAGCACACCGGGCAAAATCTGGTCGGAGGCACAAAATACTGAAGCTATAGAGCAGTCGGCGAAACCTTGCACTTGGATTGCAAGTTCATCTCCTGCGCGTTCAGGCACAAGCATAATGGAGTCTGAGGCAAATCGACTTTTTGTTTGCAATGCAAGAGTCCTCTCCTTATGGATATTTGGAGCGGTATTATTCTTATCAATCAATGCAAGTGTGAAATAAGCCTCATCTTTCAGTGCCGGATTTCTGAACTTTACATCTGACGCCTGATAAAAGAGTGGTTTATGGTTAGTTTGGTGCATCAGCCGCAATGCAGCTATGGTGTCCTGACGTGTCCACAATTCCCTGTTCTCATTTGCCAACGCAAGCATGGCTTCATTCAAATCAGTTGCTATGTTTTGCTTGGCGTTAGAGTACGAACAACAACTTGAAACGACCGACGCTAACATCAGTAGCAGAGGCAAGAATATTCCATATCGGAGCGATCTGCCATTTCCGTCTTGTGATTTCTTTATCATGAATTTAATAGTCTGTCTCTATGAAGTCTACCTCTTCGCGGGATTTGAATTTGATTTCGTTGCCGGCGCCTCCTATTGAAATGCCTAATCCGCTGAGCTGTGTATTTATAGTGCCCATTGGATTGTCTGTGAACTGTCGTTTGGCTTTCAGGAACTCAGTGCGGCTTGTCTTTTCGTAATCTTCGGCTGAGTACATAGGTATCATAGGTCGGCCGGTCTGCTGAATACCGGTTGCAGTGAAATTATATAGCCCCGAGTCGTCGGTTGCTTTAAGAATCAAGCCGGGGAGTCCGCTGAATTTCCATGGCCCGTTCATCACCGGGACTTCTGATGTAAACCACACTTCCCATTTGCGTCCATGCAGGTAGCCTATCGCTTTCTGACATTCGTATCCGAGTACTGTTCCGATGCTATCCGTCAATTCCCAGTCAATCTGAGGTATTTCTTCATCGTAGCAATTTTTCTCGACACCATTCATGTCATAATATCGCATCTTTCCGTCTGTCATCGACTTGAAGATGTAGTATGAGCCGTCACGACGTGGGATATCGTCTATTTTGCCACTCATGTATGCGCCACGGGTCATCTCCTTATATTTGGCCTCGCCTTCCGGAGTTGACCGCAGGGAGTCAATGTATTCAGTCATAGGTGAATAGAATTTTGACTCTTTTGCATTGGCGAGCAAAATGTACTTACTCGGAGAAATGATGCTTCCATCTCTCAGGTTCACACGCGATGCTGTGTAGCTTACCTCTATATCAGCTTTCTCTTGTGCTACTGCAACTATCACCACGAGTATCAATGCTATGATTAAAATAAGTCTGTTCATTTTTTCATCTTGTAATCAGGTTCGAGACTATGTTTAAGCCCGTCATACTTTGGGACTTCAATCTTATTGCCATCGTCGTCGAGCATGTAAATCTTCACCTTTTGGCCTTGTGCATTCATTATGCTCTCAGTGTTGTTGGCATAATATTCTGCATTGTCAAGAGCTTTCAACCTATCAACTTGTGTATAGTCTTCCTTGAGATACATTGGGGTGATTAGTCTATCTGTACTCTCCAGACCGGTTGCTATGAAAGAGAATCCTCCATCAGCATCAGCCTTTAGGATAAGTCCGGGAAGTCCATGCAATTTCCATGGACCAAAGGGCGTTGGGACTTCCGGGGTGAACCACGCCTTCCAATGACGGCCATGATAATCGCTTTCGGCGAGAATACAGTCGTATCCCAGTACGGTCATAGTGGAATCCTCCACAATCGTCCAATTCATTTCGTCGAGTGGCTCATTATAGAAACCATTATCCTCTCCAAACTTATTGAATAAAATAAGTTGTCCCTCTGCAAGGTTAGTGAAAACATAGGTGTTTACCTTCTTGGAAGGACCTTTCCGTAAATCAAAACCAACAGAGCCGTCGGGTGCTACTGTCATACAAGCTTTTCTGAGTATTTCAAGATACTTTGCTTTACCCTCAGGCGTGGATTTTAACGAGTCAACCCAAAGACTTAGATCGTTGAAATATTTAGCCTCTGTACTATTCGCCAAGAGTGACATTTTGGAAGTCTCATCTTTCCCTCTGGGAGTAGGGTAGGTATACTCATAGCCGACCAGGATGTCGGCTTTCTCTTGTGCTACAGCAGCTATCGCCACCAGGCACATAACAGTAATGTTGATTATCTTTTTCATATCATTATTTATAATCAGTTTCAATTAAATCGAATCCATCTGGAAGATCATAATCAGGCAAATTCGTGATTCCATAGGCGGCAGACATCTGAGCATTTGAGCTTTTGTAGAAATTCCAGATTGTTTGTCGCATTTCTTTTCTATTCATTTTCTCACTGAGTTCATGACCATATATCTTCTTGGGGAAGGGGATGTCTATTGTCTCAATACCTGTGGCTTCAAACAGATACTTACCGTTGTCTGCCTCAGCAGCTAAAATCAATCCTGGAAGACCACAAAGTTTCCACGGACCATCTTGCAGCGGCACATCAGGTGTGAACCAGACTATCCAATGTCTGCCGTGGTAGTCTGCCTCGGCCATCACACACTCATAACCGAGAATGTTTTTAGTGGAGTCTCCAATGGTCCAATTCTGTTCACTCATTGGCTCTGTGTAATTGCCTAATTCTCCGGCTGCTTCCTCATAGCATTTTAACTCTGCATTAGGTCTTGATTTAAGAATGAATGTTCGGC
The DNA here is from genome assembly GCA_964619395.1 of uncultured Staphylococcus sp. Lineage (GTDB taxonomy): Bacteria > Bacteroidota > Bacteroidia > Bacteroidales > Muribaculaceae > Duncaniella. Next base: position 33,554 of record CAZUEY010000007.1, read on the forward strand.
TGCCTGGCAACAACGAAGGCCTTTGTCCTGCGGCATTAGCCGCCTCCACCATGGTATTAAACTGAAGAGTTCCTTCTTTGGTTGAAAGCATGGAGTCTACCACTTGAGTTATCGGATTATAATATCTGGACTCCTCCCTATTAGCCAACAAGATAAACTTCTCCTTTTTGTTAGCACCAGTCCAATTCTTATATTTCTCGGTGTATTCAACTTTAACAATAGCATTCTGAGCTGCGATAGCAATTGCTAAGGAACTCAGTAACACAAAAATTATAGTTCTTTTCATTTTCGTAGGGAGATGGTGAAGAGCAGTTCGCGTCCACGGAGCCATCGCTGCGACTCGAAGGATGAGAGCTGACTGTAGGTTGTATAATTATATGTGCGTTGGTTGAAAATATTGTTGAGCATCGTGGAGAGTTCGATGCGCTTGCTGAGTTTATAGACCAACTTTGTGTCAAGCAGGAATACGTTTTTGTATGTTCCGGCAGTAAGTTCATTGCGGTAATGTTCTCCCATTATGCGCCATTCCCATTTAGAGTGTGGCATAATGTTTATGAGTAGTGAATTCTCCACACCGCTTAGCCAAGAGTTTTTCATGCCGTTCATCTTCAGGCGGCTATTCGAGAATTCTAAAGAATAGTCGAAACTGAGCCACTTGAGCGGTGCACCATTGAGTTTTGCTCCTACACTCCACCCGAGGCTGACTGAATTGACAGCATTGTTTTCGGAGATGAGATGTGACTCGCTACGATTGAACGAACCGTTGATATTTGCCGAGCCACGCATGAAGTCTAGAGTCTTTCCGATATTTCCTGTAGCCATTAGATTTTTGCCGTCACTTTTGGCATCGGTATAGGTATACATTATATAGTCGCCGTACAGATGCTGTGCCATTGTGTAGGGCAAATGTGACCACGACTGAATCAACATGGCGTTAGCGAACACACCTCGGCGGGTATGTTTGTAGGAGAAACTTGCAGAAATGTTCTGTGACGTGGAGTTGTAAAACTGATCCACACCTTGCTTGAATGTTCGGTAGTTTGTCATTATGAAACCGGGCTGGATCATATTAAGATTCATCGGCGATCTGCCTGAACCAGCTCGCAGAGTCGTTGAAAAGCGGTTGTTTGGCTTCCAATTCATGCTCAGCGATGGTGAGAAGTAAACCTCTGAGCGATTGGCAAGAGCCTTGTCAAAAGTGTAATGCGCAAAGCTGACCGGGGCATTGAAGGTGAAATTCACCCGTTTCACCCAATATTCAAACTTGGGGGTAGCATAAAGGGTGAAGTAGTTTGTGTTTAGTACATTCTTAGTCTCTCCCGGAATTTCAGCAGGCATATCAGGCAATTCTGTGTTCAGTGAACGCCGGTATCCCTTTATGCCACCTTCAAGACTGACAGTTATTCCTTTGATTGAGAAAGCATATGCGGCACTTTCCTGGGTAAAGAAAGCGTGATCGCCTATATGTTGGTTGATGCGGTTCCCCTCTAATGCCACACTGAGGGTCTGAGGAAGAGACTCCCATTCATTGTTGCTCTGGAAAGTAACCAGATGTTTGCCGTTAAACCGTTTGATCATTTTGAACTTGTTAGCAACATAATAGTCAGGCAATTTTGCATATTGGTCGTTAGGCATAGAGCCGGTCATCCCCAGCTTAATATCATCCCAATCGATATTTGTTGAAAGGGTGTTGTTGATGAAAGTGGTCTTTTGATTGACCTCATAGATGAATTTGCCGGAAAGGGAATGTGAGCGGTCACTACCGTCTCTGTTTTCGGTGATAACGCGGTCTCCGCTTTCAAGAAAATATGTGGTGATATTGGCGGCTTGGGCGGCGATACGGTTGAAGGAGTAGTCGATCTGGGCCTTGAACTCACCGTTTTTCACTTTCCACAAAGAGTTTGATGAAAGCAAAGCGGAACGGTTGAATAAAGTGCGTTTACGGCTCAAATCAGGCACTCCCGGCAACGAGATGCTGACATAGTGGCTAAGTCCAGTTCCACGTCGGGATGCGAAGAAGTCAGTGGCACTTGCCGAGAGATCCTCGCCGATGTTGTTGGTCTTAAAAGTTGTAATATTTTGGAATCCGGGCATTACAGCCATTGCAAACAGTTCGCCGTCCCATATTGCACCTTCAGGTTGCCACGAGTAACCCGTCCCGGCATCGCCATGGAACGTCCAGGTGGCTTTCGCTTTATTCTTAAGTTTTAGGTTGATGGCTGCTTTGTCGGAGAAACTTATTCCGGAAAGTACCTGCATTGGTTGGTGGTTTTCCATAACTTCTACGGCACCTACATCATCATGGTTTATGCCGTTGGTTGCTATTCCATATTTGCCACCCAAGAGGTCAGAGCCCTCTATGTAGAATTTGTTTATGTCTTCGCCCTGATACTGGATCTTGCCGGAGCTTGCCACATCGATTCCCGGCATACGCTTCAGCACATCACCGATACTTCGGTCCTGTGCCTGAGCGAAACTCCCTACGTTGTAGGTGATTGTATCTCCCTGTTCACGTATCCTATCCGCTTTGACCGTCACCTCTTTGAGAATCGTGGCCGAAGCTTCCATAATGATGGTTAGCGGTAGGGTAACACTGTTGAGTCTTACAGTCTGCTTAGCAAAACTCATCATCGACACATCAAGAGTATAACCTTTTATTTCAGGTGTTGAGATAGCAAACTTTCCGTTCGCATCAGAGGTGGCATACTTCCTGATCTTCCCTTCGGGATTACGCAGTATCACCGATGCGCCTGTCAGCGGCTCTTTGGTGCCTTCCTCCACGACAACGCCGGACACATTGACCTGAGCCACGCCTGTCAGCGCAACCATTACAAATATCAATATGAATATCAGTCGGTTCATAAGTCGTGGGGATAATTGGTCTCTTCTTTGTCGCTTTGTCTCACCTTTTCACCGGTGTCTTTTATCTGAGCTTCTTTTCCGCCGAACATTGCTGCCATTGTTGACGCAAAATTGGAATTAGTATATTTCCACCAATTATTGAAGAATTTGTCTCGCGAGACTTTTCTTACACCGCGTTTCTCCCTATAGCATAAGAAACCAACATTACTAAGTCCGTTTTGCTTCAAGCCATTAGCTATGAAATGATACTCATTATAATTATCTTCTGCTTCCAGAATTAATCCCGGTAACCCACAAAGTTTCCATGGACCATCCTGAATGGGTATCTCGGGAGTAAACCATGCAGTCCATCTCCTTCCGCGATAATCAGCGACAGCCTTGATGCACTCATATCCAATAATTTCTTTTGTCTCATCCAAAATCTTCCATTCCGGTTTCTCCCAATCCTCTTCATATTGCCATGCCTGCATATCAAAATAATCAGTTTCTGTCACCTTCCCCTCAGGATAGTTCTTATATGTAAATTTGCCATATCGCCCGCTACGTTCGAGTAAGGTTCTATCATGTTCTCTCGGATCTTTTTCGAAAGATGCTATTTCCATTTGCCAATATAAGTCAGGAGCACAACACATAAGGCTGTCCGTGTTGAATTTCGGGACTGAACAATAGAGTGACTTCTCTTTTCCAATGCGTAACATTGTCTCTTCATTGAAATAATGAGATTCTCTCTTAGTAGTGTCTGTAACCTCGGTTCGCGTGTAGAATACCTCTAGTATAGCCGGCTCGGTGTCCCTTACCCAGTTGTCGGCATTTGCTACAATAGCAGCAGATGATAAAATCAAATATGTCAGTAGCTTTTTCATATATGTCAGTTTTATCAATGATAATCTATTTCAAGGAAGTCTATATGAAGGTCGGGTGCATCATTGACTTCATTCTTAATCTCAATTTTTTCTCCACTTGGAGTATTGCTTATAAAAGCATTGACCATTGTAGCTCCATTTGTAAGATATTGACGCATACCTCTAAGCATATCTTTTCGGTTCATCTTGTCATACTTTTTCGGGTTATAAATCGGCACTATTTCCTGATTACTCGATTGAATACCCGTGGCAATAAACTGATGCTGTCCTGTGCTCTCGTATGCCTCAAGAATCAGTCCTGGCAAACCGCACAGTTTCCATGGACCATCCTGAATAGGAATATCCAGAGTAAACCAAACAGTCCAATGTCTTCCGTGGTAATCGGTTTCTGCCATTACACACTCATATCCAAGCACAGTCTTCACTGAATCTCCAACTTTCCACACCATCTCTGCAAGGGGTTCGGAGTAATATCCTTGGTCAAACATTCCAGCTTTGTCATAAACTGTCACTATAGAATCACCTCTATTCTTAAATACATATAGACTCCCTTGTTTTGTAGGGACATAACTGTGATCTCCTGTTTCAATAGCTTTCTTGACCCCAACGCTCATCATCTTGTCATGAACAGCCTTTCCAGCTGGAGTAGAAATAAGCGAATCCAAGAATTCCGTACGAGGACTAAAGAATTTTGAATATCCGCTGTTTACCAGAAGCAACATTTTATGCTCGGTATCATATGCTTTAGCATCAGTTTTAAGATGCTTATGTGGATAGTCATAACTAACTTTTATCTCAGCGCGAGGATATTCCTTTTTCTTCTTAGCCGACATATCAAATATGGCAAAGAAAGCTATAATTGTAATTATGATTGATTTTGGTGTCATTGTCTTTTACGTGTTAACTTTTGAAGATTCTCGTTCATTTGTGATAATCGGTTTCAAGAAAATCAATTTTCGATTCTTCCTCCGTACGGATATGGTCTATGCCGAATTGAATTCCTGTGGCTGCGCCGTCAATTGCATTATGATGGTCACGGTAGTTGCGCAACTGCCTCAGCATATCGATCCGAGACATCTTTTCATATTGTCGGTAAGGATAAATAGGAACAATCTCCTGATTTGAAGCCTCCAAACCGGTGGCAATGAAACTATGCTGTCCTGTAGACTCACTTGCTTCAAGAATCAGTCCGGGAAGCCCTGTAAGTTTCCACGGACCCTCCTGCAATGGAATTTCAGGAGTAAACCATGCAGTCCAATCCCGGCCATGATAATTTGCCGTTGCCATCACGCATTCATACCCCAAAACACTCTTTGTTGAGTCTGAAATATTCCATTTTATTTCGCCAAGAGGCTCAGTGTAGTAACCCATTTCAGTGGACTCGGCCTTATCATAGATTGTCATTAGACTGTCGGCCGCAGATCGGTATATGTAGAGAAATGTTTGGTACACAACCGGTTCCATCACACTTTCATCCATAGTCTCTATATATCTCTTTACAGCATCCTTAAAGAGTTGATTGCTGATAGCTCTACCTTTTGGAGTGGATTCAAGAGAATCCATGTATTCTGTTTTCGTATTATAGAACTTCGACTGCTCTTTGCCGGCCAAGAGGATAAATGGAATGTCACGACGGATTATGCCATCGGTTCCTCTGACGAAAGTTTCGTGGTAAGTATAGCCAACCTTTAACTCCGCACGGGGATATTCCGCTTTCTTCTTCGCCGATAAGCTTAGAATGGAAAAGAGTGCTATAATGGTGATAATGAATGGTTGTCGGTTCATTTACTTTAAATATTGACGCGTAAAGTTAAATCGAAATAAAATAAAAACTCTCAACAAATGTTGAGAGTTGAAGATTATTTAACACTGTTTGACATCATTTTTCGCATTTTTTGAAGTGAACTTCGTTCAAAGACCTTGCACCGGGTTTATGCCGACATGCGCTACAGCTCCATTCGCGAATTATTCTTATTTCGCAGTCGGCTCAGATGTGTAGGAGTTATGTTGAGGAAAGAGGCGATGTCTTTGAGTGAAAAAAGAGTGAAAAGATGTGGAGAGCGGGCGAGGAGTTCTTCGTAACGCTGTTGTGGCGTTTTGATGTATAAGTCTAAGAACCGGTCGTATAACGTGCTATATAGAGCCTCGGTTGTACCCATCACGATCTGCCTGAATTGTGGCTCTGAGTCCATCTTCTCTTTAAGAAATTTGGTTGAGATGGTGTAAATCTCACAATCTGATACCGCCACGATGGTTACTTTTGACTTCAGGCTATGACGGGAATATCGCCAATCCGTAACAAACCCTCCTTCAAATACCAAAGCCACCACATGCTCTGTCCCGTCGGCTGAGTTTGCCACATATTTCAGGGCGCCGGACTTAATATAGCCCATATAGGGTGCGACTTCTCCGGCCTTGGCAAACACTTCTCCACGCTCAAAATGTCGCAATTTCCCCTCCCTGACGCACAGTTCCCGCCAGAAGTCAGTTTGGATATGGTCAATATAAGTATTGAAATTCTCAGACATCTTCGTTTAATAATTTTCAGGTAAATATACGACAAATATTTCTCTCATGAATGAAATATTGATGTTTTTCCGAGAACTCCTCTGATTGGCTCTTAAAATATGCAATCATTCGATTTATCCTCCTAAAGGTGCCGAATACGGTTTCCTCCTATAGTGATTTAATAGATATTAAAGAAGGCAGGGGGCTTCTTAAAAAACACTAATTATGCCCAATTTACAAGAGCGTGGATATAACATTGAGAGACTTTCTCCGTCTATAATAATAAGTATTATAGACTTTATCAACTTAACTGATCACATTATGAAGTTTAGAAACAAAATTATCGTTTTGGCCGCTCTCACCGCTGTTGCAAGTTCCTCGATAACTGCTATTGCTGTGGGGAGTGTGCTTAATAAGCAAGATAATTCGCAGGAATTCGACGCAATCTTCCCCTCCGGAAACAATCTGAGCGGACAAGTCACTAAAGTGTCGCAACTTCCCGCCGCTCAGACTGATTTCACAACTGCTGCAGAGAGCACGATCAATGGCGTTGTCTCGATAAAGAGTTTCGCTACCCCACGCTACCAGCAAAGTGGAGGAGGTTTCTTCAACGATCCGCTGTTTGAGTATTTCTTTGGCACTCCCGGAGGAAGTCGTAGAAGTCAGCCGGAGCGCAAAGAACAGCCCAAACAGCAGCCTATGGGGCTTGGCTCAGGTGTCATAATCAGTTCCGATGGTTATATTGTCACCAACAACCATGTGATTGACAATGCCGAAAGACTTGAGGTGACTCTCAACGACAATCGCACATTTGATGCTACAATAGTGGGCGCTGACTCTACCACCGATCTCGCTCTTATCAAGATCGATGCCAAGGATCTCCCTGTTATCCCTATGGGCGACAGCGAGGCTCTTAAAGTAGGGGAGTGGGTGCTCGCAGTGGGCAATCCCTTTGGTTTTACTTCAACTGTCACTACCGGCATCGTATCCGCAAAGGGTAGAAGCATCGGGCGGCAGAACCACAACCGCATGGATATTGAGTCATATATCCAGACAGATGCCGCCGTCAATGCCGGCAATTCCGGAGGCGCGCTTGTAAACCTTGCCGGGGAGCTTATAGGCATTAACACCGCTATCTATAGCCAGACCGGAAACTACGCCGGTTATTCATTCGCCATCCCCACCTCTATTGTTAAGAAGGTGGTAAGCGATCTCAAGCAGTTTGGGGCTGTCCAACGTGCTGTGCTTGGCATCTCTATTTCCGACCTTTCAAACGAGATTGCAAAGGAAAAGGGGATCACTGCAGTTACCAAAGGTGTTTATGTTGGTGAGGTAAGTGACAGAAGTTCGGCTAAGGAAGCCGGCCTGAAAACAGATGATGTCATCATAGCGATCAATGGAATCGAGACCAACAATGTGGCTCAGCTTCAGGAGCAAATTGCCAAATATCGTCCCGGCGACACCGTGACCGTCACATATATCCGCGACAATAAGAAGCACACGGTTGAAGTCAATCTCCGCAATCCTCAAGGTAACACTAATGTGACGCGCGCAGGTGAATTTACAGACCTGGGTTGCGCCTTCAAGAAGGTTGATTCAGCGACGCTCGAAAAATTGGGCCTAAGCAACGGCGTTCAGGTTGCCGGTCTTTCGGAGGGCTCTTTTGCAGATGCCGGTGTCAGAGAAGGATTCATCATTTATTCCATCAACGACTCCCGCGTCACTTCTCCTGAAGATGTCGAGAAGATCTACAAAGCAATCATGAAAGGAAATGCCGAGGAGAAAGTTATGATCCTGCGAGGCATCTATCCTACCGGGAAGCGAGGCATCTATGCGGTAGATCTCTCTGCGATGGATTGATAGTTAACACGTCCGCCTCCTAAGAGCCTGTCTCACAAGAAATATTAACGATAGGCTCTGAATAGAGGAAAATTAAAAAGTGTCGATTGAAAGCTAAGCAGCTGCAATCGACACTTTTGTTTTTTTTACCCTTCTTTGCCAACAACTTTTTGGCTATTGGGTAAAAAGGTCCGGAGCCTTAGAGGGCGGCAATAACTTCGATTTCTACGAGCACCTGTTTGGGGAGTTCGCGAACAGCAACTGCCGAACGAGCCGGATAAGGTTCGGTGAAATTTTTCGCGTAGACCTCGTTCATCTTGCCAAAGAGACTCATATCGGCGAGAAAGACTGTGGTCTTTACTACATTTTCAATGCCTGTGCCGGCAGCTGCCAAGATGGCTTTGACATTGGCGAGTGACTGAGCTGTCTGAGCTTCGATCCCTTCAGGTATCTCACCGGTTGCGGGATTGACGGGAATCTGCCCTGAGCAGTAAAGGAAATTTCCGATTTTCACAGCTTGGCTGTAAGGCCCAATTGCCCCGGGGGCAGCTGTAGTGGAGATTACTTCTTTCATTGTGCAGTGGTATATTAAAAAAGTTAAGAGATTTTGTTAAGATTGTTTAGCTGCAACCTGAGGCTGGTTCTCAATATCAATATCTACCTCAGAGAGCAACACGGAGTCACCTGTCTTTATCAACTGTGAGTCAAGGTCATCGCAGATTTTCATCAGATGTGAGAAATGGTTGTCGAGCTCAGGGATAAAATCTTTTTCACCATAACTTTTGAGAGTCTTTATCACTTTGCCAAGTTGATAATGCTCAAGGCTCATGGACGGCACCAGGGGAGTGGCGTCGGGAGGTGTGACATCCGAACCTGACGTAGCGCGAAGAATCAGTCCGCACTTCTGAAGATTATCCACAATAATCACTCCCAGCTTCGGCGGGATGTAGAATTCACTGCAAAGTTGCTTCGTGGAAAGAGCAGGCTGTCCTTCTTTGAAACGACGGATTATGAGGGTGAGCAGAGAGAGGCTCACTTTGAGCTTGTAGTCGCTTGATATATTTGATGTCTGCCGCTCAAAAGAAAACATAAAGATGTTTTGAGATGATGAGCAGATGAGCGCACCAGCAAGTGTGATGAGCCACGAAAGCTGCATCCATATAAGCATCAATGGCAGGAATGAGAAACTGCCATAGATGGCATTGTACTTCGATACATATATCTGGCCGCTGATAAACAGCCATTGGAGTATCTGGAAAGCAGTGCCGGCTATCGTTCCTGCTATCAATGCATTAGTAAATTTTACCTTGGTGTTGGGGATAAGCATGTAGGCTCCCGCAAAAAAGAGCCATGAGAACATGACTGCCATGAAATCAAACACACATTCAATGACCGGGCTGAGGAAGTCGAAAGGGAGGAGATGTTGCACCGTGTTGGACATGAATATCTGCAGACCGCTTGAGCAAATCATAAGCACAGGGAGGATGATGCAGATTGCGAGATAATCGGTGATCTTCCTGACTAACGGGCGGTCTATGGACACACCCCATATAACATTGAACGATTCCTCAACGCTGTCGAGCAGCGATACGATGGTCCAAAGTAAAAACACAATGCCTACGCCCACAAAAACTCCCTCCGAGGCTTGCGCCAGACATGAATCCACGAAGGAGAATGCCATTTCAAGTGCTTTGTGCTGAGAAGGGAAATAATTGAAAAGCTGGTTTTGGAGCATGTTCTGTAGTCCGAAACCTCGTCCGATTGCAAACAGCAGTGCCAACACCGGTACGACAGCCAGCAATGTCCTGTAGGTCATGGCGCAGGCCCGGCTCTGCAAATCGCTGCTGAGGAAAGTCTTGACCGTCAAGCTCAAAGTTTTAACGATACGGACTTTGAGAGTGTTACGCTTATCCTCCCATACCCCCGAAGCACAATAGTTCCAACTATTGACGATTGCATCGTGACATTTCTCATAGAGCGCAGTCAATTTGTTTACGCGGGTCGTTTTTTCCATAGCCCTGAATTAATGTGTGGTCAAGCGTTGTGGTTTCGTGGAGATCATTTATTTACACTATCTTTTTCGACAAAAGTCCTGGCAGCTTGCGAGCGGGCTATGTCAAGGGCTTTGGTAAGTCGTTCTTTCTCAAGTGAGGCTATTCTGAAATTGCGGATGGTTGAAGCATAGTCATATACCAATGCCAGTTCATCGATCTGAGATTTTTTGAGAGGCATCGAATAGCTTGAGGAACCATTGAACACCAATGTGAGAGGAAGGTCACGGTTCTTGAGCAAATATTTTCCCACCGAGTCAGATTCCGCGCTGATAAATGTGATAACCTCCGCACCCATCGAGCGGTCATTTCTCTCTCCATCGAAATCAACAGTGGCGGTTGTGGCTGAGGTGTGGCCATCTGTGACGGTGACTGATGTGCTGTTAACCTTTTTTGACCTAAGAGAGGAGACCAGATAGAAATCACCTTCAGGGCTCACTCTTGCCTGGATACCATCTGAACCAATAAAGTTGGAAGGATCTGCAGTCGAGGCCACATAATAACCCTCTATTGGATTTTTTACAAATTTTATAAGGTGTGAAAGAGAGTCACCCCTTGCACCAAGAGTGGCTGCAATAGAGTCGGCTCTCTGCAGTTGTTGGAGTGTCAGACCCTCTGTGGCGCGCACCGAAAGGTGGAGTGCGTCGCGCCTGAGATCAATCTCTTTGGGATAGGCTGATTTGAGCGAGTCAGTGAGGAGGATCACTCTCTCGAAGTCACCATTATTGAGAGCCTCTTTAGCCTGATCAAGTAGGGCGGTCGCTTGATTATTGCCGCTCTGATTGCAACCGGCAAAGGCGATAGACACTATTATGGCTGCAATTGACGCTATATTTTTTTTAATTGCTTCTCTGTACATCTTTGACACCTTTGACTGTTTTGATTTTTTTAATTAGATTGTTGAGCGATTCAGTGTTGACAATGCCAACAACCACATAGCCCGAGAACATTCCATCTGCAGAATCAATGGATATATTGCGAAGAGTGACATCTTTCTCCTTGTTGATAATGGAGGAGATATTGGTGACGATACCTATATCATCCTGGCCGACAATCTTCAAAGTGGCGGCAAAATGATTGCCAACCTTCCCGGACCAACGTGTGCGGATCACTCTATAGGGATATTTCTGGCGTATATGGGCGGCGTTGGGGCAGTCATCACGGTGAATTTTAATAACACCTTCGGCCGAAACGAAGCCGAATACGTCGTCGCCGAATATTGGGTTGCAACATTTTGACAGACGGTAGTTGATCCCCTTGATATTATCACCGATGATGAGGATATCGTCGGCCATCGACTCAGTGCGACTTTCGGCGGATTCCATAAGCTCAAACTCTTCAGCGCTGCGATGCTCGGTCTCGTTGCGTCGATCGAGGTTTTCAAGAAGGTCGTACTGAGTGATGACATCATTTACATCAATAATCTCATCAGCGATAGCATTATAGAAATCTGTCACCGTGCGATAACCCATTTTCTTGATAGTGCGCATCAGAATGGCCTCATCGAGCTCCTTTTTTCTGTTTTTGAAGCGGCGCTGGAGCAACTCTTTTGCCAGTTCAGCCGCCCGGTTGGCTCTTTCGTTGAGAGTCTGACGGATTTTATTACGAGCTTTGGAGGTGACCACAAAACTCAGCCAGTCCTGTTTGGGAATCTGGCCGGGAGCGGTGGTGATTTCCACAGTGTCGCCGGAGTGGAGTTTGTAGTTTAGCTTCCGATTCTTGCCATTGACCTTACCGCCAACACATGTGCATCCCAATTTGGAATGGATATTGAAGGCAAAGTCAAGCACCGTGGCTCCTAACGGGAGGCGGTAAAGGTCGCCTCTGGGGGTGAAGACGAAAACCTCTTTATCGTAGAGATCCATTTTGAAGTTTTTCATCAACTCCATTGGGCCGTCGGCTGTCTCAAGGATATCGCGGATGTTGTTCATCCAGTTATCCAGATCGGCCTCACTCTTTATCCCCTTGTATTTCCAGTGGGCGGCAAGACCTTTCTCGGCAATGAGATCCATGCGCTTTGTGCGGATCTGCACCTCAACCCATTTGTTTTCGGGCCCCTTCACAGTTGTATGGAGCGACTCATAGCCATTGCTTTTGGGGATTGAGAGCCAGTCTTTCATCCTGGCAGGATTGGGGGTGTACATATCAGCCACGATAGAGTAAACATTCCAGCACTCAGCCTTTTCACGCTCTTTAGGGACATCGAGAATCACACGGATTGCAAAGAGGTCGTAGATGCCTGAGAGCTCCACATGCTGTTTGCGGAGCTTATTCCAGATGGAATATATGGATTTGGTTCTACCTTTAATTTCATAGTCAATCCCTATAGTATCAAGTTTGGCTTTGAGTGGGGCTATGAAGTTGGCGATATACTCATCGCGGGCGCTTTTGGTCTCGTTTAGCTCTCGGGCAATCTTGCTGTAGACATCGCGTGAGGTATATTTGAGCGACATATCCTCAAGTTCACTCTTGATTTTGTAGAGTCCGAGTCTATGAGCAAGGGGCGCATAAAGATAGTTGGCTTCGAAAGCGGTGTCAGTGACAAACTTCTCATCCTTATGGTGGTTGATGGCTCTCATGAGGGTAAGCCTCTCAACAATCATGATGATGATTACTCGGATATCCTCCGCAAATGTCATGAGAAGTCGCCGGAAGTTATCAGTTTTTATCACTCCTTGCTTCCCGTAGAGGGTCGACACCTTAATAAGACCCTTGACCATTCGGTCAATATCATCACCCCACGAATCCTTTATGCTTTCTTGAGAGAGCAGATTGTCTACACAGAGACCATAGAGGAGTGTCGCTATAATCATATTTCTGTCGGGCGACACCATCTCGCAAAGAGTAATTGCGGTCTCCAGACTATGCTCCACTTTGTTTATGCCATGACGGTCTGTTAACAGACTGACATCGGAATATACCTCCTTTATCAAATTCTTTAGGGTGGAGAAGTCATGGGGCTCGCGCACATCGGCAGTGTCAGTCAGCAACTGCTTTACATGTGCTCTCAGCCCTGATGATGCTTCTTGTGTCTGTGTCGATACGTCCATTATATTTGGAGTGAGAATACTAAGGAATCAAAAACTTACAAAATGAGAATTATTTAGTCACGGCGATAGATGCATGCACCGACCGAGTTGAGGCGGGTGTCTATATCCTGATACCCTCGGTCGATCTGGTCGATGTTGTCGATCTTTGATACACCATTGGCGCTCATCGCTGCAATGAGCATCGCTATGCCGGCGCGGATGTCGGGAGAATGCATCGTGTTGGCTCGCAGAGGCACTTTGTGGTCGAGCCCTATGACTACTGCTCTGTGTGGATCACAAAGCATTATCTGCGCACCCATATCAATAAGACGATCCACAAAGAAGAGGCGACTTTCAAACATCTTCTGATGAATCAACACACTACCTTTGCACTGAGTGGCTGTGACGAGCATCACAGAGAGAAGGTCGGGTGTTAAGCCGGGCCAGGGAGCATCCGCCACGGTAGGAATTGATCCATCAAGATTGGTCTCTATCTGATATGTGTCCTGGGCAGGTATGTAGATATCATCTCCACGACGTTCGAGGTTAATTCCAAGTCGCCTGAATGAATCAGGTATGATGCCAAGATTATCGTAACTTACATTTTTAATTGTCAGTTCGCTTTGGGTTGTAGCGGCCATTCCAATAAAGCTGCCAACCTCAATCATGTCAGGAAGAATGGTGTGGACAGCGCCACCGAGTCGGTCAGTACCTGTGATTTTCAGTAGATTGGAACCAATGCCATCAATTTTGACTCCCATTGCCACGAGCATTTTGCAGAGTTGCTGTATGTAGGGCTCACAAGCTGCATTGTAGATAGTGGTGGTACCCTCAGCAAGAGCAGCTGCCATCACAATATTGGCAGTGCCGGTGACAGACGCTTCATCGAGCAGCATATAGCATCCTTTAAGACCGTTGACGGTGACCAGATAGTAGGCTTGCCGCTCCTGATTGTAGGCAATCATGGCACCGAGTTTGGATAGGCCGGTGATGTGTGTGTCGACTTTACGGCGACCTATTTTGTCACCTCCGGGTTTTGCAAAATATGCTTGCCCGAGTCGAGCCAGCAGCGGACCTACCACCAAAACAGAACCACGGAGCGATGCGCAGCGAGCCACGAAGTCGGCACTTGAGATATATTCCTCGTTGAGGTCATCGGCTTGAAACCGATATGAAGTCTCACCTAATCTCTCAACCTTTACATTCATAGCCTTCAGCAGGTTGATGAGATTGATAACATCAAGAATGTTGGGGACGTTGTGGATCGTAACCGGTTCGGAAGTTAGAAGTGTTGCGCAGATCACTTCAAGAGCCTCATTCTTGGCGCCCTGGGGCATTATGCTTCCGCTTAGATGGTGGCCTCCTTCTATGATATATGTACTCATGTTTATTCTTTATTTGGATTGTTTAGCTTTTCATGTTATTATGTCAAATTCATATATGCTCGACCTCCGGAGAAAGCGTGATGTCGAAGCGCGATTTTACAGAATCGATAATCTGCGACTCCAGGGAGATTACTTCCTGCGGGGTAGCTTTGCGTTCAGGATTGACTATCACCAAAGGTTGCAGATGCCACACGGCAACATTTCCTTCCGTTTTTCCTTTCCATCCGCATTGATCAATAAGCCATGCTGCCGGAATTTTTATCATATCCTCTACCGGGTAGTGGGGGATTGAATCCCTATTTTCCGTTCTTAAAATGGAGTTGAACTGTGATTGAGAAACTATCGGATTTTTGAAGAAACTTCCGGCACTCGGAGTGACGGCCGGGTCGGGGAGCTTCTGATCCCTTGTTTCCATGACTGCCTTGCGCAGATCACCGGGCTTCAACCGGACCGCTGAAACGTTTTTAAACTTTTCATTTAAGGTCGGGTAACGGAGCACGGGAACCGGTAGATGGGAGAGTTGGAAGTCAACGGAATGGATTATGTAGCGGCCTTTGTGAGTCGGTCTTTTAAAGAGTGAGTCTCGATAGCCATATTGACACTCGGAGGTTGTGAATGTCAAATACTGCGATTCTTTGATGTCAAAGGCATGGACAGCAACAATGCAGTCGCAAGCCTCCACACCATAGGCCCCTACGTTTTGAACGGCGGAGGCACCAACTTCTCCGGGAATTCCGGAAAGGTTTTCAAGCCCCCAAAGTTCTTTGTCGCAACAATCTTTAATCAGGTCGTCCATTTTTACGCCTGATCCCACGCGAATCGTCACTTTGCCGTCGCAATTACTTAAAATGTCGATAGACTTGATCTTGCTGTGAAGTATCGCACCGGGGAAGTCGCCTGTGAAGAGCAGATTGCTCCCTTCGCCTATGTGAAACATCGGCATCTCACCTATGGATGAGATGATTTCAGGGAGGTCAGCGGCATCGTCATATTCGATGAAACGCTTGCATTTCACCCTCATGGCAAATGTGTTGCGATCGGTGAGGTCGAAGTTGTCAATTGTTGTTATCATGAAGAGGGGAGACCGAGTTCCAAAATTTGATATAGATATACAAAGGTAAAAATTTTTTGCGATTATTTGCGTACATTTGCATCATTGAAATAAAATTGTCTCAAATCTTCTAAGTAAATCTTACATTACAAAATGGTAAAACATATTGTTTGCTTCAAGTTGAAAGGTAACGGGCCGGAGAGAAAAATGGTGGCTCGGAAATTTGCCGATGCGCTTCTTAACCTCCCGGCAGAGATCGAACCACTTGTCTCGATGGAGGTTGGACTTAATGAGAATCCTGCCGAGGAGTGGGATTTGGTCCTTACCGCTATTGTGGAGAAGATGGAAGATGTTGAAGTCTATGCCAAGCACCCGGCCCACTTGGCTGCCGCCTCAATAATAGCAGATTGGAAGGAGGCGCGGGCGTGTGTGGATTACGAAGTGTAAGCCATACTCATTGATCTAAATAATAATTTCCGGAATATGACTGTGATATTTGATCTGGATGACACTCTTTTTCCGGAAATGGACTATGTGCGCTCTGCTTATAGGAGTCTGGCATCGCGCTTCGACCTTCACCTCTACCCAAAAATGATGGTAGCCTCCTCTCCGTCGGCTGCTTTCGATCTTATCGGTGGAGAGATGGGTGAGATTTTGGAAATTTACAGGACTCATAAGCCTAAGCTTATCCTCCCCGCCGCATCGTTGTATCTCCTCGACCATTTGAAAAGAAAGGGGGTGAAGATGGGATTGATCTCTGACGGTAGGAGTGTGACGCAGCGCAATAAGATCGAGGCTTTAGGATTGACTCGCTTTCTCTCGGCTGATCTGGTGATGATTTCTCAGGAAGTTGGAGCCGATAAGCTGTCAGACGTAGCGGCAAAGAAAATTCTCGGACTTAGACCGGCAGAGAACAAATTTGTGTATGTAGGGGATAATCCGGCAAAAGATTTTATAATACCTAACCTTCTTGGATGGACTACTATTTTGGTAACCGGTGGTGGAAATGGGGAGAATTTATATGGGTGTGATTACAAGGATTTTCCTGAAGGTAATTGGCCGAAATTTGTAATTCGGAATCTTTGGGAAGCTGTTGAGTTAATAGATTTGTTGAATATTTGATTTTGTAAAGTTTTCCAAAATATTTTACAAATAATTCATAATCAATTAACTAAATATTTGCCTAAGGAAAAAAGTTTCCCGAAATATTAAATTTCGGTTAAAAAATTTGGGAGATAGTTGTACTTTAAAGAATATTGTCTACCTTTGTCGCACTTTAAATAATACCACGCATTCTTCACAATTTTTAATTGAAATGATCCAAACCGTAGTAAAGCGCGATGGTCGCGTCGTAGGCTATAATGAAGAGAAGATAAAGGCAGCTATCCGAAAAGCAATGCTGACTACCGAAATGGGCGAGGATGAGGCTCTCATCTCACGTATCGCCGACAGGATTGGTATGTCAGGCAAAGAACAGATGACCGTTGAGGATATTCAGGATAGGGTAGAGGTCGAACTGATGAAATCTCCACGCAAGGAGGTGGCAAAGCGTTATATCGCTTATCGCGACCAGCGTTCGATAGCCCGAAGAGCTAAAACTCACAATATGTTCCTTGAGATTATCGAGGCGAAAAACACTGAGGTGACACGTGAAAATGCAAATATGAATACCGACTCTCCTGCCGGTATGATGATGAAATTTGCAAGTGAGACCACCAAGCCTTTCGTTGATGATTATCTCCTCTCTGCTGAAGCACGTGAGGCCGTCAATCATGGCTATCTCCATATCCACGACAAGGATTATTACCCCACTAAGAGTCTTACATGCGTCCAGCATCCTCTCGACAGAATTTTAAGCTATGGTTTTATTGCCGGCCATGGTGAGTCGCGTCCCGCAAAGCGCATTGAGACTGCAAGCATCATTGGCTGCATCTCTCTGGAGACCGCTCAGAACGAGATGCATGGCGGCCAGGCTATCCCTGCGTTTGATTTCTATCTCGCTCCCTTTGTGAGGTCATCCTTCATTGAAGAGATCAAGAAGATGGAGGAGCTTAATGGCGTTGATCTCTCAAGCCACTACAATGAGGAGATTGACGATTACCTGAAGAAGCCACTTGATGGTCTCAAAGGTGAGGAGCGCATGATTCAGCATGCCATCAATCAGACAGTCAGCCGAGTACATCAGGCCATGGAGGCATTCATACATAATATGAATACAATCCACTCTCGTGGAGGCAATCAGGTGGTGTTCAGTTCTATAAATTATGGAACCGATACTTCTGCTGAAGGTCGATGCATCATCAGGGAGTTGCTTAACTCTACCTACGAGGGTGTCGGCAACGGTGCCACGGCCATCTTCCCCATTCAGATATGGAAAGTGAAGAAGGGTGTAAGCTACCTTCCGGAAGATCGCAACTACGACCTCTACCAACTCGCCTGCAAGGTGACAGCGCGTCGTTTCTTTCCGAATTTCGTAAACCTTGATGCTACATTCAATCAACACGAAAAGTGGAGAGCTGACGACCCTGAAAGATATAAATATGAAGTTGCTACCATGGGCTGCAGAACCCGTGTGTTTGAAAACCGATATGGCGAGAAGACTTCAATCGGAAGAGGCAATATCAGCTTTTCGACCATAAATATCGTACGCATAGCCATCGAGTGCATGAGCATTGTTGATCAGAAGGAACGCATAGAGCGCTTCTTCTCCAAGCTCGATCAGATGCTGGATATCACGGCCCGTCAGCTCTGCGAAAGGTTTGACTATCAGAAGACGGCAAAAGCTAAGCAGTTTCCCTTGCTCATGTCGCGCCTTTGGAACGGTGCTGATAAGCTCGGTCCTGATGACACGATTGAGTCTGTCATCAATCAAGGTACCCTTGGCATTGGTTTTATTGGCCTTGCTGAGTGTCTGATCGCTCTTACAGGTAAGCACCATGGCGAGAGCGAGGAGTCGCAGAAACTCGGCTTGAGAATTGTGTCACACATGCGTTCGCGAGTCAATGATTTCAGCGAGAAGTATCAACACAATTTCTCAGTGCTCGCCACACCGGCCGAGGGATTGTCGGGCAAGTTCACTTCCCGTGACCGTAAATCCTTTGGAATAATTCCCGGTATTACGGACAAGGTCTATTATACCAACTCTAACCATGTTCCGGTATATTATAAGTGCTCCCCGCGCCACAAGGCAAAAATCGAAGCCCCATACCATGAGCTTACAGGTGGAGGACACATATTCTATGTGGAGATTGATGGCGATGCCACCCACAATCCAAAGGCTATCAGCGATATTGTGGATCTTATGATGAAATACAATATCGGATATTCCTCTGTCAACCACAACCGAAACCGTTGCATGGATTGCGGTTATGAAGATGCACAGTCATCACTTGAGGAGTGCCCTGTATGTCATAGTCATCGCATAGACTGTCTGCAGCGTATCACCGGCTATCTTGTCGGGACTACCGATCGCTGGAACAGCGCTAAACTCGCAGAGCTTAAGGATCGTGTGGTTCACAAATAATTCAAATCCTTCCAACTTTTCACTCTCTCAAAACCGCTCAATTCATGAGAGTAATTGATATTATCCCGGGGACATCCGTTGATGGCCCCGGGCTTCGTACAGCAATCTATTTTGCGGGATGCGCTCATCAGTGCCACGGCTGTCACAATCCGCAGTCGTGGGATTTTGACGGGGGTGTAGATATGAGCGTCGATGAAATTATGGATGTGGTGCTTGAGAATGATTTTGACGTGACCCTCACCGGAGGCGACCCTCTGTACCAGGCCAAAAAAATCTTGCCGCTTCTGATGGAAATCAAGAAGATTGGCAAGACTGTCTGGCTCTATACCGGTTTCCTGTTTGAGGAGATAGCGGCTTCGGAGGAGATGGCTAAGCTATTACCATATATAGATGTGGTGGTCGATGGTCCCTTTGAGGAGTCTCTCCGCGATATTCATATCCTCTTCCGCGGCTCCCGCAATCAGCGGCTTATAGATGTAAAGAAGTATCTCACGGAATCTTCCATAGTTGAGTGGAATAGTGAGGTAGGGTAGCGGTTGCTTGAGAGGACCGTTAATCACCGATGCTCGTTGGAGATCACGTAGGCTTTCACCTTCTGGAAGAGGTCGTTGGCAAACACAAACTCATTGAGGGCTTCGTTGGAAGTCCTGTATATTTCATTCATGTCGCCTACCCACTCCCGGTAGCCTTTGTTGATAAATATGATATTCTCACCGATACCGAGCACTGAGTTCATGTCGTGGGTATTGATGATAGTTGTGATATTATATTCGTGAGTAATATCACTGAGAAGTTCGTCAATGAGTATCGATGTGCGTGGGTCAAGGCCTGAGTTGGGTTCATCACAGAACAGATACTTTGGGTTCAGTGCTATTGCTCGCGCTATAGCTACTCGCTTCTGCATGCCACCCGAAATTTCAGACGGGTATTTATTGTCGGCACCTTTTAGGTTGACTCTCTCGAGACAGAATTGTGCCCTGTCGCGGATCTCACCGGGTGACATCTTCGTAAACATTGTCAGCGGAAACATGACATTTCCAAGTACTGTCTCTGAATCGAAAAGCGCCGATCCCTGGAAGAGCATCCCTATCTCTTTACGCAGGTCCTTTACCTGGGTTTGGTTCATCTTCAACAGATCGCGGCCATCGTAAAGGATCTCCCCCTCTTCGGGGCGAAGCAGTCCTACGAGCGACTTCACAAGCACTGTCTTTCCCGAGCCGCTCTGACCTATAATGAGGTTGGTCTTCCCGGTATAGAATGTGGCGCTTACCCCATGGAGTATGGTCTTGCCATCGAATGACTTTGTGACATCTTTTACTTCTATCATTGGAGGAGAAGTTTGGTTAGTACAACATCAAGAAGCAGGATGAGGATGCTCGAGGCTACTACAGCATTTGTTGAAGCCTTTCCCACCTCAAGTGCACCACCTTTCACATAGTAACCATAAAATGCTGCTACAGAGGTGATGATAAATGAGAAGAAGAGCGATTTGATCAACCCATACCACACATACCACTCTGAGAACATGGTTTGAAGGCCATAGATGAAGCGGCTCAATGGGATTATACCTGTAAATACCGATATTAACACTCCACCCAAAAATGAGGTGAAGATACAAAATATCACAAGTACAGGCATATAGATCAGAAAGCCTACGATCTTTGGGAGTACAAGAAAGTTAGCGGAGTTTATCCCCATGATATCAAGCGCATCAATCTGTTCCGTCACGCGCATTGTTCCTATCTCCGAAGCGATATTGGAGCCTACCTTTCCAGCAAGGATCAGGCAGAGGATGGAGTTGGAAAACTCAAGCAGGATAATCTCGCGCGAGGCCAGTCCGGTGGAGTAGGAGGGGACCAGCGGCGAAACGATGTTGAGCTGCATCTGTATTGTGATCACCGCTCCAATGAAGAGGGAGATGACAATGACAAGGGGGATGGAGTCAACACCCAGTTTGGTTATCTCAAAGAAGGTGCGTTTGACAAATGTCCTCCACTTGTCGGGGATGGTGAACACTTTGGATATGAAGAGACAATATTGTCCGAAGGTGGTGAGTGACTCGGTGATTATCATTAGTCTTTTTAATCTTGAGCGAGTGTCTTAATCAATTCATCAACGGTGAGCGAACTCTGTTCGCCTGTAGACATGTTTTTCAAAGCTACTGTATTATTATCAAGTTCAGTCTCGCCGATTATAGCAACGTAGGGAGTTTTGAGCGTGTCGGCGCGACTCATCTGTTTTTTCATTTTGGCGCTGTCAGGGTAGAGCTCGGCTGATATGCCATGCTCCCTGAGCTGCTTGATGATGGCAAGGGAACGGGCTGCTTCCGCAGGGCCGAAATTTGTGAACATCACCTTCACCGTGCCCTCAATGGTGGAGGGGTAGAGGTCGAGTGCATTAAGCACATCATAAATTCTATCTGCACCAAATGAAATGCCAACTCCCGACACCCCCGGAAGCCCAAACACACCGGTGAGGTTGTCGTAGCGGCCGCCTCCCGTGATGCTCCCTATCTCTACATCCTGAGCTTTTACCTCAATGATAGTGCCTGTGTAGTAGTTGAGTCCGCGGGCAAGACTGAAATCAAGGTCAAGAGTTGCGCGGAGCCCTAATCTTTCAGTGCCTTCGATCACTTCTTTCAATTCCTCGATTCCCTTCATGCCGGTTTCGTTTTCGCCAAGGATGCTTTGAAGGCTTGTAATTCGTTCAGCTGTACTTCCTGAAAGGGAGAGAATCGGGGTGATTTTGTCGATAGCTTCTGAGGAAAGTCCGCGTTCGGCAAGCTCCTCCTTCACTTTGTCTATTCCGATCTTGTCGATTTTATCAATTGCCACCGTAATATCCACTATTTTGTCGGGCGCACCCACAAGCTCAGCGATACCGGCAAGCACTTTGCGGTTATTGAGTTTGATGGTGATGTTGACACCAAGTCGAGCGAAGACCTCATCGATAAGTTGAATCAACTCGATCTCATTGATGAGCGAATCAGACCCTACTACATCTGCATCACACTGATAGAACTCTCTGTAGCGACCCTTTTGAGGGCGGTCAGCACGCCAAACGGGTTGAATCTGATAGCGCTTGAAGGGGAAAGAGAGGTCGTTGCGGTGCATCACTACAAACCTTGCAAATGGCACAGTCAGATCGTATCTCAAACCTTTCTCGCAGATGCGGGAAGCAAGCTTTACATACTCACCCTCCTCTATCAATTTAGGATCGGCATCTCGAAGAAAATCTCCTGAATTGAGAATCTTGAAAAGGAGCTTATCGCCCTCCTCGCCATACTTCCCCATGAGAGAAGAGAGATTTTCCATGGCCGGAGTCTCAATCTGGCGGAAGCCGAATAGGTGAAACACAGAGCGAATAGTATCAAATATATAATTGCGGCGTACCATTTCAGCCGGGGTAAAGTCTCGGGTACCTTTAGGTATGGAGGGTTTCTGAGCCATTGCTGTTGGGTGTTAATATCGTATTGAGATAGTTTTTGCAAAGGTAATCAAAAATCCTCAATAACAAGCCACCACCTCCTCACAAATGCCACACCTTTCCACGGTTGGCTTTGTCGATTTCTAACATTTGTTCCTCGTGTTCCCCCTTATTTGTTTTTTCAAATTTGTGTGTTCCTGTCAATGGTTCACTCGGGCGAGGAAGTTTAATTGATAGGTAACTATCCATAAAAAAATTTACTAACCGCGTGATTGTCAAAAGAAAAATCGCCTCTCTCAGCGAGAAAAGCGATTTAATCTGTACCTCGGAGGGGAATCGAACCCCTATCTGAAAATTAGGAATTTCCCATTCTATCCGTTGAACTACCAAGGCTTCTTATTGTTGGGAGTCATTTCATGCCACAAAGTTAATAATATTACTTCAAATCTACAAAAAGGTTGATTAAACATAATTATGCTACATCGGTTTTTCCATTGTTTTCTACATACTTTTTTCGAATTATTACTATTATTCCGATTGTTTTACGATTATTTCCGGAGATTCAAGAACGAAGCGCAAAATCTCGGACCATATTAGCCCCCAAT
>CAZUEY010000008.1:0-55288 GCA_964619395.1 uncultured Staphylococcus sp.
CCCTCCGAGATATGCGACCTCAGCGTTAACATATATTATGGGACAGGCTCTTAATCAAAAATAATAATAGCCTGTGGTGCCGGATGGCGTCGCAGGCTATTATATTTTGAACGGGGTGTGGACAATCAGAAGTCGTCGGGGGCATTTTCAGGGTCGGTATACCAACGGGAGTAGTTGAGATAATTGCGGGCTATTTTGGTGTTTAGCTCAGCCGATGTCTCCGGGTCTACCATCTTGATGAATTTTGCCGGAGCACCACCCCAGAGTTCATTCGGGCCTATCTTTGTGCGCGAAAGCACCACAGCGCCGGCAGCCACGAGAGCATTTTCACCTACCTCTGCATCATCCATCACCACCGCACCCATCCCTATGAGCGCACGATCGTGGATCTTTGCGCCATGAATGGTGACATTGTGGCCTATCGACACATCATTGCCTATCTCGATAGTCGATTTCTTGTAGAGGGTATGGAGCACTGACCCATCCTGGATGTTAACACGATCGCCGATACGGATAGAGTTCACATCGCCACGGAGCACAGCGTTGAACCACACGCTGCAGTCGCTGCCAATCTTCACATCGCCAACCACCGTAGCATTTTCGGCGAGAAATGTTCCCTCGCCAATTTCAGGAGTAAACCCCCGTAGTGACATTATCAAAGCCATAATATATGCTGAGAAGTGTTTTAGGGTTAATCAATCGGAAGTTATCGCGAGAGGGGGGCTGTGGCTGCGGCAAGCCACCGGCGCTCAGTTTCATTAAGCATCGGTGCCAGGCTCTCGTAGACCGTAGAATGGTATTCATTGACCCAATCTATTTCGCTGTCAGACATTATCGCTGTCTCGAAGAGCGCACGGTCGAAGGGGCAGAGCGTGATAGTCTCGAAAGCATAGAATTTTCCAAACTCTGTCTCCTCATGGTTGACGGTGAGCACAAGATTCTCGCAGCGGATGCCGTAGCGGTCAGAGAGGTAGACACCCGGTTCATTTGAGGTCAGCATGCCGGGGGTGAGGGGTGCGAGAGTGTCGTTGAGACGGATAGATTGCGGTCCTTCATGCACATTAAGGAAGAAACCAACGCCATGACCTGTGCCGTGGAGATAGCTTTTGCCCTCTTTCCAGAGCGGCATGCGGGCGAGAGCATCGAGCTGTGCGCCTCGGGTGCCTTCGGGGAAGATTGCAGTGGCAATAGCGATATGGCCTTTCATCACAAGGGTAAAATCGTGGCGCATATCCTCCGAGGGAGTACCGATAGCTATAGTTCGGGTGATGTCCGTAGTGCCGTCCAGATAATTTGCACCGGAGTCGATAAGCAATAGACTGTCACCGGCAATTTCTACATCGCTCTCAGGTGTAGCGGTGTAGTGGACTATAGCACCGTGAGGCCCAAATCCACAGATGCTTTCAAAGCTCAAGTCAAAGTAGAGATCATAGGCCGAACGATGCTTTTCAAGGATTTCGGCGACACCTATTTCAGTCAACTTATTACCTTTGGCTAAAGTGTCATGTATCTCCATGAGGGAGCGCACCATGGCCACACCATCGCGTAGGTGGGCATTTTTAATACCTTGAATCTGAATATCGTTCTTGATAGCCTTAGGCATCGCTACGGGCGACGAACCATTGACATAATGACCCTCGAGTGCGGCAGCGATCGCGCCTGAAGCTCTGTCACCGGCAAGGAGCACTCCGGTTTCCTTATCGATAGAGCGGAGGAAGTTGACTACCGATGAGTAGGGCGCTACATCTATTCCTATTTCATTAAGATAAGTGCTTACCTCAGGGGTGAGTTTTGCGTCGTCGACAAAGAGTGTGCTACCCTTCGGTGCTACATATAAGAATGAGGTGAGCACCGGATTGCAGGGCACATCGTTGGAGCGGAGATTGAGGATCCATGCTATCTCGTCAAGGGCAGAAGTGAAGTAAGCATCGGCACCCTGTTTTGAGGCAGCTTCAAGAATTTTGTGGATTTTTGAAACTGCTGACTCACCGGCATATTTCTCGTCATGGATGAAGATTTTATCGGCGGGAAGCGACGGACGGTCGGGCCATATATTATCGATCGGATCAAAGTCTACTGACAGTTTTATCCCTGCCGCTGAAAGTTCGGCTGCAAGATTGGCAGTCTCGTCAATTGACATCTGTAACCCGTTGATACCCACAGTATCCCCTTTCTTAAGGGTGTCTATAAGATAGCGGGCAATTGATGGTGTGTCGGGGAGGCCATCCTTCATGAGGATGATACCTGTACCGGCAATCTGCTCGGCTCCCTGAAGGAAATAGCGGCTGTCGACCCAAAGCAGTGCCTCATTGAGTGTCACGACAAGAGTTCCTGCCGAGCCGGTGAAGTTGCTGAGGTAGCGGACAATATGCCAATGGGCTGAAATATACTCACTTAGGTGAGCGTCTGTTCGGGGAAGGATCACTGCCTGCAGAGAGGCTTTCTTCATCTCGACCCGCAGAGCTTCTATTCGTTCTTTAATCTGATTGTTCATTTATTCGCTCGTTTTGAGGTTTATTTCCACAAAGATAACGAAAAAATGAATTTTAGCAGTGATGATTGTCCAAAAGTTGTAGATGTTTGGTCTGCCGGGTGAGATGGTATGACCTGCCGGCGCTTAACAGGCGAATTTGCTAAGGTCGGTTATCGCTATCTTACCTTCATAAATGGCTTTGCCGGTGATCACTCTCTTTAATCCGAGGGAGTCGAGGCGATATATGTCATCGATGGAACTGATGCCCCCTGACACCGTGAAGATTACATCAGGAAACTTCTCGCTAAGTTCCAGATAGAGCTGGTCGGATGGGCCCTGAAGCATACCATCTTTTGAGATATCTGTGCAGATGGCTTGTGAGAGTCCATGGGGGAGAAATCGCTCTATCATTTGGTCGATGGTGTCCGAAGTCTCTTCAAGCCAACCCGAGACGGCTACCTTACCATTCCTGACATCGGCTCCGAGGATTATCTTCTCCCCTCCGAATAGGTCAAGCCATCGCTCCATAGTTGCAGGATCTTTGGCGGCGATGCTCCCGATAATAGCATATTTACCCCCGGCATTGAAGAGGTCTGTGAGAGATTGGTCGGTCTTAAGTCCACCTCCCCATTCGATCTCAGCTCCACTGAGCCGGGCTATCTGTTCGAGTGTGTTGAGATTTTTGGGCGCTCCGGCTTTTGCACCGTCCAGGTCAACAAGATGGATGCGTTTAAGACCATGGTCCAGAAATATTCTTGCCATTTCCACGGGTGAAGACCGGTAGACGGTGCGCTTATCATAGTCACCCTGGCTCAGGCGGACACACTTACCGTCAATGATGTCGATAGCGGGAATTACTTCAATCATATGCCTCAGAGTTTCAAGAAATTTCTAATGATTTGTTCGCCTATATCGCCGCTCTTTTCCGGGTGGAACTGAGTGCCGTAGAAATTCTCATATTTTAGCGCCGCGCTAAACATTGTAGAACCGTAGCGGGTTGTTGCTATAGTGTCAGGGCAAAGATCGGCGTAGTAGGAGTGGACATAGTAGACATACTCGCCCCCTTTGATATCCTTGAAAAGTTTTGACTCCATGTTGTTGATGCTGTTCCATCCTACATGGGGCACTTTGAGTCCCTCTTCCTCGGGAAAACGGCGCACCCGGGCATCGAAAAGTCCGAGGCAGTCCACATCGCCCTCCTCAGAGTGGCGGCACATCACCTGCATTCCTACACATATGCCAAGCACCGGACGGCGCAGAGAGCGGATAAGGTCGAAGAGCCCCCGTTGGCGTATGCGGATCATAGCTTCGGCATCGTTGCCCACACCGGGGAGTATCACCCGGTCGGCTTTGCGGATTATATCATGGTCGGAGGTAAGGGTCCAATCTGCACCTGTCCGGTCAAGGGCGTTGCCGACGGAGCGGATATTGCCCATCTCATAGTCTATAACTGCTATCATAATGTTCCTTTGCTTGATGGGAGAGTGTAGCTGAAGAGATCGCGCCTGACAGCCATGCGGAGTGCGCGGGCGAAGGCTTTGAAGACTCCTTCGATGAGGTGGTGATTGTTTTCACCTCCGGCTTTGATGTGGAGATTGCAGCGCATGGCGGTGCAGAGCGATTTGAAGAAGTGTTTGTACATTTCGGTAGGGGTGTCGCCCACATACTCGCGTGTGAACTCCACATCCCATACGAAATCGGCTCTGCCACCGAAATCTATCAGCACCATGGCCTCACATTCATCCATCGGGAGCACGAATCCATAGCGATCTATCCCCCTTTTGGAGCCGAGTGCTGTGTGGATGGCCTCGCCGAGTGCTATCGCCACATCTTCCATGGAGTGGTGCTCGTCAACTTCGAGATCACCTTTGCACACCACACTAAGTGAAATACCGGAATGATGGGGAATCTGCCAGAGCATGTGGTCGAAAAACTTCAACCCGCTGTCGATCATCGACTCTCCATGACCGTCGAGGTCGAGAGTCACTTTGATACTCGTCTCGGAGGTAGACCTTTCGATAGTGACTTTGCGGTCGCTCGAGAGGATATGCCGGGCTATCTCATGCCAGTCGCGGGTCATGAGTTCGCAACCCTCGGGGAGTTCTGAATCGGTCTGATCGGCAATCATTATTCCTCTGCTCCCCAGATTTTTAGCAAGCTGGATGTCTGTTAGCCGGTCACCTATGACAAAGGATTCACTCAGATCATAGTCGTCAGTGAGATATTTCGTAAGCATCCCTGTGCGGGGTTTGCGTGTCGGAGCATTGTCCTGGGGGAAGCTGCGGTCAATGAGAATCTCATCAAACACGATATCTTCTCCTTCGAGGATTGAGAGCATCTTCTCGTGAGCGGGATAGAATGTCTCTTCGGGAAAAGATGGTGTGCCGAGACCATCCTGATTAGACACCATCACAATCTCATAACCTCTCCCCATCAGGAGTCGCAACCCGGAGATCGCTCCAGGGACAAACGAAAGTTTTTCAAGCGAGTCGATTTGCTCGTCGGGTGGTTCGTTGATTATCGTGCCGTCGCGGTCTACGAAGATTGCTTTCTTTTTCATTTCTAATGCTTTAGTATTCACTTGATAGAGGGAAGTGCCGGAAAGTTGATGCTAAAACTCGCCGAGATATTTCATAAGACGCTCATTTTCCTCGGGAGTGCCTACAGTGATTCTCAGACACCCCTCGCAGCCGGCCACTCTCGTGCGGTTTCTCACAATTACCCCGCGAGTTATCAGATAGTCATACATAGCGTCGGCATCATCAACTTTAACCAACAGGAAGTTTGCATCCGAAGGGTAAACACGCTTCACTTTCGGGAGAGTGCTGAGAAAATCCGCAATGCGAGAACGTTCCCGAAGTATCTCATCAACATTTCCTTTTATCGATTCACTCTTTATCCGCTCGAGCAGAAGCTGCTGAGTGGGGCCATTGACGTTGTAGGGGTATTTCACACGAGCATAGAGATCGGCAATCTTAGCGACGCTGAACGCCATCCCCATACGCAGCGATGCCATGCCCCACGCTTTGGAGAAGGTCTGAAGAACTATCAGATTGGGGTGTGACTCTATGGCACCGAGGAGTGACCCGTGGGGCGAAAAATCTACGTAGGCTTCGTCGACCACCACCATACCGTCAAAACGCTCCACCACTTCAAGGATATCCTTGTGAGGGAAAGCATTAGCTGTGGGGTTGTTTGGCGAGCAGATCCATATTATCTTGCTGTTGGAGTCAGCAGCAGCAAGCAGATCATCAACAGGGAGAGAGTAATCATCCTTCAATGGCACTTCGCGGAGCTCCACATCATTGATCTCTGCACTGACTTTGTAGACTCCGTAGGAGGGTGAAATTGAAATCACATTGTCAATGCCGGGACGGCAGAAGATCCTGAAGGTGATATCAATAGCTTCGTCGCTTCCGGCGCCGCCGATAAAGATTTGTTCCGCCGGAATCCTCTTGAGCCTTGAAATAGCCTTTTTTAATTCTTTCTGATGAGGATCGGGGTAGCGATTGTAGCAGGTGGGATAGGGTGACTCATTTGCATCGATCCATATCGAGATATCGCCCCCCTTAAACTCATCGCGGGCAGTGGAGTAGGGGGTGAGATTGAGAATATTAGGTCTTACGTATTTCAGCGGATCTTTCATTTCGACAGACGGATTTTTACGGCAAGCGCATGGGCATCGAGACCCTCGGCATCGGCCATGGTGGTGATGGTATTTGACAGCAGCCCGAGTCCTTCAGGCGAAAGTTCCTGATAGGTGATTTTTCTGAAATAACTATCAAGATTGACACCGCTGTAGGCTGTGGCCCAGCCACTTGTGGGGAGGGTGTGGTTGGTGCCTGATGCATAGTCGCCTGCACTTTCGGGAGAATAGTTACCGATAAACACACTCCCGGCTGCTTCGATCTTGTCGGCTATCTCCCATGGAGATTCCATAGATATTATAAGGTGTTCGGGAGCGTAGCTGTTGACATACTCCAACATCTTCTCTCTTGTGTCAAGAACTATGAGGCGACTTTTTGAAAGAGAGGAGGCCACGGAGTCCTGGCGGGAAAGCCTCTGAGTCAGCAGGTTGACATGCTTTTCAACTTCTTTGGCTATCTCAACCGATGTACACACGAGAATTGCCTGACTATCAGGACCATGCTCAGCTTGCGAGAGGAGATCGGCAGCAACAAACGAGGGGTTTGCAGTTTCATCGGCCATCACAAGCACTTCGCTGGGCCCCGCCGGCATATCTATTGCCACCACTGAACTCAACTTCTGTTTGGCTTTGGTGACAAAGCGGTTACCCGGTCCGAAAATTTTATCCACGCGGGGGATTGATTGGGTGGAGAGCGCCATGGCTGCAATAGCCTGCGCACCACCGATACGGTAGATCTTATCGACGCCGCAAATCGACGCCGAATAAAGTATCTCAGGGGCTATCGGGCGGTTGTGGCTCTGTGGGGTGCAGAGCACTATCTCCTTGCAGCCCGCTATCTTGGCCGGGCAGGCAAGCATCAGGACTGTTGAAAAGAGGGGTGCACGGCCGCCGGGAATGTAGAGTCCAACGCGATTGAGCGCCACCGGCCGCTGCACGCATCTCACACCGGGAAGAGTCTCGATATCAACCTCATGGGGCATTTGAGCCGAGTGGAAGCGGGTGATATTTTCTTTTGCAAGATTTATGGCCGCTTTTACCTTGTCATCTACCTTGGCGCAAGCTTCGGCTATTTCTGCCTCGCTTACCTCAAAAGAATCTATGTCAGTTCCGTCGAAGGTCTTGGCCATTGAGCGTAGGGCAGAGTCACCTTTAGCTCTTACTTGCTCTATGATCTGCTCAACAGCAGCGTCAACCTCCGGGTCGTTGGGGATGTTGCGCTCATTGAGTTCGCTCCACGTCGAGCGTGAGGGATTGTCGTAGATTTGCATCGTTTGGGAGGTGATTGATTATCTAACGATATTTTCAAGTACAAGCACCAGAATGCCCTCAGCGCCAATGGCTTTCAACTGCTCAATGCGCTCCCAAAGCAGATTTTCAGGGATTACAGCATGGATGGAGAGCCAGTCGGAGTCGGCAAGCGGAAGCACTGTGGGGCTCTTCATGGCGGGGAGGATCTGCAATGCCTGTTCAAGAGAAGCCTTTGGGAGATTCATCAGCACATATTTGAGGCCCCGGCTGTCGATAATAGAGCGGAAACGGAAACAGAGCTTGTTGATTTCGGCTTTCTTCTCTTCCGAAAGGCCCGGAGTGGCGATCAACACTGCCTCTGAGTCGAGCACAGACTTCACCTCTACAAGACCATTCTGCACAAGGGTGCCTCCCGAAGATACGATATCGAAGATAGCATCAGACATTCCGATGGCCGGAGCTATCTCTACCGAGCCGGTAATTGTCTGGATATCAGCCTTTATATTTTGTTCGTTAAGGAAACGCGAGAGGATTGCGGGGTAGGAGGTTGCGATCTTCTTACCATTGAACCAGTCGAGGCTTTTATATCCTGACTCCCGAGGCACCGCAAGACTGATGCGGCAGGCGCCGAAACCGAGTTTCATAAGTTGCTCTACATCAGCACCCTTCTCCTCGACTTCGTTAAGTCCTACGATACCGAGGTCGGCGGTCCCCATGGCCACGGCCTGAGGTATATCATCGTCTCTCAAGAGGAGCAGGTCAACAGGAAAACCCTTGGCATGTGCTATGAGCGAGCGGCTTCCCACTGAGGCGGTGATGCCGGCATCGGCAAGAAGTGACATTGTTTTCTCATTGAGGCGCCCCTTAGCTTGGATGGCAATTCGTAACATATTTTGTTGTTAAAGGATTAAATTTCTCGCAAAATTACAAAAAAACTATCAAATTACCATCAGTTTGCTCTTATGCTCACACTGTCGGCAGCCATTCTCTGCATGTAGCTCTGAATGAAAGCTTTCATTTTCAGCTCCATATCTTTCTCAACCCCTTCGGGAAGATGGCCTGAGAGGTTGTTTTTAAGAAGTGGATCGTTCTTGAAATCAAATACTTTGCGGGGTGACTGGCCATCATCCTGCATCACATAGTTGCCCATCATGATCTGAGGGCGCATATCCCATGCAAACGCCCACGTATCCTCTGCGGGTGTCGATAGAGCATCTCTTCCGAACGCTATATATGGTTTGTCGTAGCCGAGATAGTTAAGGATGGTGGGCATTATGTCGATCTGCTGCATTATGCCGGGACGCATCCCGGGTGTCAGTTCGCCTGAAGGGTCGAATATGATAATAGGTACTCTATAATCACCCACGATATTTTTGTACTCATCATGTGTTCGCTTGCTGCTGGCATGGTCAGCGGTAATCACAAATATGGTGTTGCGATACCATGGCTGCTTTTCTGCCTGCTCGAAGAAGCGGCGCAGTGAATAGTCAGTGTAGCGGATACATTTATGAAGGGGAAATTGTCCCTCCTCAGGGAATTTATCCTTGTATTTTTCCGGAATCTTGAAAGGGTGATGAGACGAGAGGGTGAACACCGAGGCCATGAATGGCTGCTTCATCTCTGAAAGTTTGGTGCAGAAAAATTGCAGAAACGGTTCATCCCAGATACCCCATTTGCCATCAAAGTCGCTCTTTCCTCCGAAGCGAGAATCAGCAAAAAACTCGTTTTTACCATAATATTCCTCCACTCCGGCTTGTTTCACGAAGGCATTGAAACCAAGCGACTCATTGTCAGCTCCATGGAAAAATGCGGTCTTGTAGCCGATCTTCCTAAGTTCGCCGGGGAGTGAAGAAATACGGTTGGTTGAGAATGGAACCAGTACAAACGGACGATCCATTCTTGGAATTGAGGCAAGGATGGCAGGGGGAGCATCGATACTGAAACCGGTGTTTGAAAAACTGTTTTCAAAATAGACGCTTTTTGACAGTAGTGAGTCAACAAAGGGTGTGTATCCCCGATAGGTGCCATTGTCAAGATCTTTATTGAGCGCACCTACAAACTCTTGAGCGAAACTCTCCACGATAAAAACCACCACATTCTTTTCCCTTTTTATCAGAGAGTCAGAGGGGATATGTAGCGGGGAATAGATTGCATCAAGTTCTGCAGCGTCAGAGAAATATATTGGAGTGGGGGTGATGGTGTTGTTGAGGGAGCGGAGAATGCAAAAAGGTGTGTTAAGCACCAGTCCGGTCTCAATAGGATTGTCAACAAATTTGTTGGCATAGTTAGCCGAAATAGGGCGTGTAGCAGAGAAAAAGGTGTTGCCTCTCATACAGCAGATTGAGACCGGAATCATAACCACAAGACTCACAATCTGAGTGATATAGTATCGGCGATGAGGATTGATAGGCGTGCCCGGCATCCGGTAGCCTTTCCAGAGAAACACTATCATGATTATGGCGAGCAGTACGAGAAACCAATGGCTGACCAGTTCGCCGCCAATAATCGATGCTATATTGCTGTCACCTCCGAATTCATCAAGCAGGGCCATTGTGGAGCGACGTTTCCGGAACTCAAAAAAGACTGAGTCACCAAGGTTGAAGATGATACACAGTGAGTTGATGACCACAAAAATCCACTTTGTCACCAACTGCCATCCTCGTCGTTCCTTGATGTGTAGCGGCAGAAGATAGAGGAGGATGACAATAGCGTTGGTATAGAAAATCGCTGAAGTATCAAACTGCAGACCGCCGAGTGAAATCTTGGCGAAGCTGCGGAGTGTCAGGTCTGAGCTGTAGATGCTCCAATTTTCAAAAAGGAAAGCAAGACGGCAGACCTCATAGCATATATATACTAACAATAGGTTTATAATCAGGCCTACAGGATTGGAGTTATACCAGCGATATTTCTTTTGCATGTCGAGAGTTTGGTAAGTGATTGAGTGGAAGGGTCGATTGGAAAGCTACCGGCCAACGACGTTTTATGGAAGCGGGAGTCGCATAGATTCCCTTGGAGAGGCTTGAATTTGCGGGAATGGCTTGGTGAGGGTATCGAATGCCGGGCTCATCGTTTACTGAGGTCATCGTAGAGTTTCTGGAGTATCGCACGTCCCATCTTTTCACGATCAGGGTCGGCACCCTCGGTGGCCTCGCCACTGACATTGTCGACAATTGTAGAGCCATGGGAGTCGGTAATCATGAAGCCATTGTTGAAGGTGTGAAAGGAGAATGGTATTTTATATGTGTCAGCGAGCACGTCGCGGCTGAATATAAACTCCTCATGGTCAAGCCCCATCTGCCCGAGGAGAGTAGCGGCAAGGTCAGTCTGGCTCATTATTGTGTCGATGCTGCCATGTTCGGCAAGGGCACCACCGGTCAGCAGGATAGGAATATGGGCGTAATCCTGACGGGAGGGTGGGTTTGAAGTGGCGTTGTAGCCATGGTCGGCCACGCATATCACCAAAGTGTCGTCCCAGGCGGGAGTTTGTTTTAACTTATCAATAAATTCACCGAAGCAGTGGTCAGTGTAGGCGAAAGCATTAGCAACCTTGTCGTCGGGGATGCGATCGTAGGGCACGGTGAAAGGTTCGTGGGAACTGAGAGTCTGGAACGTTATAAACCATTTCTCGCCACGCTCACTCTTCTCCTTGATAGAATCGAGAATATAGTCGAACATAAATCCGTCGTGGACACCCCATTTGCAGGCCGGAGCCGATGAGGGGAGATCCTTTTGGCTGACAAGCGTATCGTGGCCACTTGCAAGATAGTAATCAGACTTGTGCATGATAGTAAGTTCGCCACCATGAATTGCCGTTGTGGAGTAACCCTCGTTTTTTAGTCGCCGAGGTAAAGCGGGGAGGTTGGGGAGCTTGCGTGTGTAGCGGATGACACTTGTGGTTGGTTGACCGGGATAACCGCTCAACAGGCATACGAGCCCGCGGTCAGTGCGGAAACTTCCGGCAGTGCATCGGGTGAAAAGTATCCCATCCTCAGCTGCAATCCTATCTACATTTCGAGCTACATTGCCATCCCCTCCGAGCGAGCCGACAAACTCGGCTCCGAGACTCTCCCAGATGATTAGGAGAATGTTGGGTCGTTTGGTGCGGAGCAGATTTCTTGTCGGTACTCCCTGCCGAGGGAAGAGTGGGAGGATCGTATCATCACATTCCCGGTCGTCGAAGAAACGGAATTTTCCTTTGAATTCATCCTTAGTTCCGAGTGAGTAGATCAGATTGTAAGCAGGATTCAGCGCCCAGTGGTTTAGGAACGGTATTTTGCTGAAATATACCACACTCGGATTGTTGGGGCGTATCTTCAAACCTCTTATAATTAAAAAGAAACAAGCAGTGAGGGTCGCGATCAATAAGAACACTACTACATATTGCCACCAGTAAGAGAGATGGTGTTGGGATACTATACCGGCTAACTTGTGGGAAAGGAGCTGAGCAGGTATAAAGAAGATGGCTCCGACGAGAAGGGTTAATGCTGAAGCTCCGACGATGTATTTTGTCGATACACTTGCAAATGTCCCTTTGAGGGAACGGAGATATACAAATGCAGAGGCATCGAGTTTATAGTTCCAAAAACGATAAAGCAATGTGTCAGAGACTGTTATTAAGGCTACGACAAGAGCCAGGAGAATGTTGACAACAGTAAGGACTATGTTCAGATTGAAATATGGCAGGAGAGTGTGAAGACCGCTGAGAAGCATCGGCAGGGCCGAGAGGTAGGAGGCGATGATGAAGTCAGAGACAATCCCTCGGGAATAGACTCTGCGCATGTCGGAGCAGCTGATCTTTTCGCGGGTTGTGATTCTGTTATGCCACCCGAAAAATGGTTTCTGCAGGATGAGGAAAAAGAGGGTGCAGAAGAGGAAAAATGAGATGGTGTATATTACGAAATAAAACATCCCGTAGGTTTTATAATTTCAAAATATTTTTGACTTTTGCAACGATGGTGTCGGGTGAAAGGCGGCGCATACATTTGAAATCCCCTCTCGGGCACACGGGTCCACCGGCCACGCTGCATGGTTGGCAGTCAACATGTTCCATGACTGAATTTTCCTCAGATTGTCCGTAGGGCATAAAGCCGCAGGCAGGTGTGGTCGCCCCCCAGACAGTAACAACCGGGATAGCGGTTAGAGCTGCAAGGTGTTGATTGGCAGAATCCATGCTGATCATCAGGTCGAGGCCGCTCATGAGGGCGAGCTCCTCGGGGAGACGGAATTGACCTGCAAGAGAGAAGCACTTCGGATATTCAGAGGCTATGGCTTCGAGGGCGACGGCTTCTTCGCCCGGTCCACCAAAGAGATAAACGTTGAATCCTTCATCCGTCAGTATACCGATAAGTTCCTTCACCTTATCGGTTGGATAAGTTTTTGTGTAATAGCGTGCATTTGGAGCGATCCCTATGGCGGGATGAGCAAGATTTACAGGCAAAACGGCTTCGCCCTCCCTGAACAGGCTGCTGAACGACAGTTTTACGGGAAAACCGAGTGTGCTGAATACCTTGCAGTAACGGTCGATAAAAGAGGGTTGAGCCTCGCCATGCTTAAAGAGACGGCCGCGTCTTGAACGCATCTTATCTACCATGGCAACTTTAACGCCCCGAAGGCGGAAATAGGAGTCGATAATCCAAGTGCGAACCACATTGTGGAGGTCGGCAACATAGTCAGGCTTAAATTCTGACAACTTTTTAAGCAACCGCCAAATGCCTCCTACTCCTTTATACTGCTTGAAATCAATCGGAACAAGCGTGAGATTTTGCGGCGCATTGAGAAACATTTTGGCAAAAAAAGGACGTGTAACCACAAGAACCTCAACATCAGGATATTCCGTTGCCAGCGAATAGATGACCGGCAGAGTCATCGCCACATCGCCAAGCGCAGAGAAGCGCAAAACCATTATCCTTTTTTTCTGTTCCATCATTCTATTGCTTTAGAGCGGTGAGGTTGGCACTACCGGGCAATTCTCAGAGTTGGCCGGTTGAGGAGAAATATCGTTGGGCTGTCAGGCGGGCAATCAAGCGCTCCCGTTTACGGTCAGTGAAAGGCTTGATATACTCGTGGGCACGACGGATAATCTCCTCGGCCTTTTCAGGGTTGGCAATGTAATATTCAAGTTTTTCGATTAAATCGGAGTAGTCGGCCTTTACTTCAATATAATGATAATCAGGAATTAAAGTTCCTTCCATGAACCAGGATTCTATTCTGGGGCGGGGCATTACGGCCACAGAATTCGACGACATGACCCACTTGAGATTTGTGGCTACATCATGACCTTCGATACAGGCGATGAATTTATAGCCGAGCATTTCATTGATAGGCATGAAAGGCTTGATGAAAGCGGGATTTTCGGCATCGTGGTTGATCTGGCCGACATCGCAAAGGGGATTGTCGATGAATTTGCGCAAAAACTCAGAGCGCCAAGGCTGTTTGCGGACTACATTGCGAAACACCAGAAGATCCTTTTTAGAGGTGAAGGGTGTGGAATCGTTGATGAACCGCATGTGGCGCACTTTGTTGAGAGGCAGAAGCACAGTGTTGGAATCCTCAGTGGAGATGGGGCGCGCCTTTGCAAAAGTGGGGACAGGAAGAGTCCAATCCACATCACCAAAAAGGTAGCAGAATTTGCAATGCTTCGGAAAACAGCGTACCACCTCATAGAGGTCGAAGAAATAAGTTGTGAACTTATGCTTCTTGCCTCGTGGGTAGTGGAAGTCGCCCACACTGACGCATTTATCACCGGAGACCACCGAGTCGGCAGGGAGCTTGACATAATAGTCAACTCTGCTTTCTATCGCTTTAAGCTCCCGCTCATCAAGATTTTTCGAGAGATGCCTGAAACTGAGGCGATAAAGACAATTCGGCAATATATATCGCGAGAAATTGCCTACATAGAAAGAGAGCCTTGAGTAGCCTTTGGCAAGTGAACGTATGTCGAACCGAATCCTCATCTATCAACCGCTGAGAGAATTATCTTTTACCAGGATATATTTCAATTTGAGAGATATATCAGTTGCCGGAATATCAATTATTTATTGAGATTTTTCAGATACTCCTCCACGCCGGCGATATCCTTGCGGTTGTCGACCGAGAGAGATTTGCAATGGCAATTATAGTAATATATGGGCTGGTGGTTTTCGAGGAAACGGAACGAATCGTTCTCTTCAATCTTCTCTATGGGCCCGCGGGGAGTATTGTGGTAGAAATCGAGAGCTTTGCGAGTGAAGGCTCCGACGCCTACAAATTTGTGAAACACATAGTCCATCGCACCTTTAGGATAGGGGATAGGGCTGCGTGAGATAAAGAGGCAACGATCGTCGGCCGCAGTGACGATCTTAAGATTTGTGGCATCAACAACCTCTACGGGGTTTGAGAAATCTGTCATGAGGTTTGACACGAAGAAATCATCAGGCTTAAGACCGGCGGGGATGCATTGGATGATAGCATCGCGGGTGAGAAGAGGTTCATCGCCATTAACCATCACATAGAGGTCGGCATTGATTCTTGTGGAGACCTCGTAGAGGCGTTCGGTAGCGGTGTCGTGGTCAGAGCGAGTCATAACCACCTTGGCGCCGAATCTCTCGGCAGCGGCTTTGATCTTCTCGCTATCGGTGGCCACATAGACCTCCTCGAAAATTTCTACTTCCTTGCAATGCTCGTAGACCCAGCGGATCATAGGCTTTCCACAAATGAGGGCGAGAGGTTTTTCAAAAAAGCGGGTAGACTCTGCTCGAGCCGGAATCACACATATAATTTTCATATCGTGGTATATTTTTTATTATCAATTAGAAATGAGTATAGTTGATATCTGGTATGATGAGAATTCGGGGATTGTCGGGACAAAATGATTTTTATTTATAGAGCCACCGGCGGTGTGACCAGAGCCACAATCCCGGGCGGCGACGAATGGTTTTTTCGAGCATCTCGAGATACAAACGTGTATATGGTGAGTCGACCGTCATGTCAGAGGGGTTCATTTCCTTGAATGTGAAGTGATAATGACCGCGGCCGGTCTTCTTGACATCGAGATAAAGAATAACGGCTCCAACCCTTGCAGCTATCTCCTCGCCACCGGGATTGAACGGGGTGGTCTGATTAAGGAAGGTGGTGCGGTGGTGAGAGAATTTGTCGTTTGAGCGATTATCGGAGATAAACCCTGTGATGCTTTTCCTTCCTTCGTTGCGCCATTTGATGAGCGTGCGGAAGACCTTGTGTTGCTCAATGGAGACAGGATTGAATCGAGAGCGGATTTTCAGCATCATTCTATCGAAGGCTTTGTCACGCAGGCCCTTATAGACCTGAGCACAAATTTCAGGCTCTGAGAAGTGGCGGACAATCGCAGGAACCCACTCCCAGTTAGCATAATGTCCGAGATACAATATCACAGACTTCCCCTCGCGGGAGTGGCGGTCAACGATGTCACCACCTGTGACTTTGATACGGCGGTCGACCTCTTTATCGCTGATGTTAAGGAGCTTGATGGTTTCGACAATATTATCGCAAAATTGGTGATAGAAATCCTTTTCAATCTCGCGCAGCTCCTTATCAGACATTTCGGGGAAGGAGTTTCGGAGATTGGCTCTGACAATCTTACGGCGATATTTCAATATCTTAGCGAAAAGCAGATAGAGAAAGTCGCTGAGGCAATAGAGAACTCTCAGCGGCAGGAGCGCAAGCAGGCCAAATATGCATCTATAGCAATAGTATGTCAGTTTTTCGCGCATATCTCTTCAATGATTCGGTTTGCGACTCTGCCGGTTGCGCCGGCATTCCTTGCCACAAATTGTTCAGCTTTTGTAGCAATGGTTTTCAATTTAGCTTCATCATGTTTAAGTGCGCTGAACCAAGCATCCAACTCGTGGAAATTTGCAGTGACCGCACCAATCCCAAGCTCTATCATCTGACGGGCAACAACCTTGCGCGATACATTGGGACCGAAAGCTACCGGCAGCCCATAGACCGCGGGTTCGATGACGCTGTGGAGCAGTTTGGTGAAACCTCCACCCACGTAAGCCCATGTGGCATAGCGATATATGTAGGCTAAGGCACCGACGAAGTCAATGACAAGAACTCTGGTATGTTCGAAGGATGTGGAAGGTGTACATTCAGAATAGAACTTCAGTTTGCCATGGATAGAGTCGGCGATGCGCGAAAGAGTGGATGCTTTAATTTCGTGGGGCACGATAATGAAGCGAGTATCAGTGTGCTTATTGGCCAAAGCAGCTATCATCTTCAAATCCTCATCGAGATGGATACTTCCGGCAATAAACACTTTATTGTCACCGACGAAATTTGCAATTATCTTGTCTTCCCAGGGAGTTGCCCCTACGAGGATAACATTGTCGAAAAGCGGATCGCCGTTGACAGTGACATTCTTTATCCCGATCTTGCCCAGTAGAGCCTTGGAGCGTTCGTCGAGAGTGAAAATCTCTTTGAAGCAACCTACACTCCGGCGGTAGAGATTGCCATACCATTTAAAGAAGGGACTTCCGGGGTTGATGAGCGAAGAGACTAAGAGCGCCGGAATATTGCGGCGGCGGAGTTCGCAGAGATAGTTGTGCCAATATTCCGACACCATAAATACAGCGCAGTCAGGCTTAATAAGGTTGAGGAAGGCCGAAGCATTGCTCTGAGTGTCGAAAGGGAGGTAGAGAACAGCGTCGACCCCCTCCATTGGGCGCTGCCCCAATGCCTCATAGCCCGTGGGGGAGAAAAAGGTGACTATAATGTTGCAATCCTTTGATTTCTTGACTTCACGGATTATGGGACGAGCGATACCAAATTCACCGAGAGAAGCGGCATGAAACCACACAGTAGGCCTGTTGGGGTCAAGACGCGATGCGACAGATGCAACTTCGTCCAAAGCCTTCTGCTGGCCTTTGACGAAGCGGAAAAATTTTGACTGAGAGTTGCTCTGCGGCATCTTATCGACAGTGTCGAGAAGCCGGCGGCCCAGTCTCATCCCAAAATCGTAGATCTGAAGCATAGATTACAGCTCGGATTGTGGTTTAGCTCACAAAATTACGACAATTGTTTGAAAATGTTGAATAAATTTGTTTAAATTTGTGGTGTCAGCATACGCAGAGGGGATTTTTATGTTGCGCACAGGTAGAATCAGGCGCTCCAATTTTCACTCTCTCCGAATACTACAGACAAGCAAAAAGCAATGGATATTTTTTTTGAAGATATAATCAGACAGGCCGCACCGGAGCTGAAGGTAGTGACGATAGAGGCTAAGGTAAAGAACAAGCCAACCTCGGAAGAGCTACACGAACTTATAGAGAGGTCGAGTTCTGATATCCGTAATCTCTGCCGGATAGAGGAGATAAAGCAACGACCTGCCATTGCAGCGACCCGTCAGGCATATAAGGCTCTCGGGAAGGAGCCAAACCGCTATCGCCCGTCAGCAGAGGCTCTGTGTCGAAGGATTGTCAAAGGGATGGCTCTTTACGAAATCAACACTTTGGTTGATTTGATAAATCTTGTCTCAATCCTCACGGGCTATTCAATCGGTGGCTTCGACATGGATAAGATCGAGGGGGAGAGATTGACTCTGGGAGCCGGCCGCAAGGACGAACCCTTTGAAGGAATAGGACGCGGGCCACTTAATATTGAAAATCTCCCTCTTTATCGCGACGGAAGGGGGGGGCATAGGGACTCCGACGAGCGACAACGAGCGGACAAAGCTCGACCTCGAAACAGTGAGATTGCTGATGTGTATCAATATCTATGGCGAAGAGATGCCTATAGATGAGACTGTGGCACTCACTGTCAGCCTCCTTGAAAAATTTGCCGATGCCTCGGAAATCAAAGTGAATATTTATCAACCTGAAAATTCAAGCACACTATGAAAGTAATGAGAATGTATCCTTCGAGCATCAATGAGCGATATCTCGAGGAGATATGCGAAGCGCTGAAGGATGGTGGAATAATAATCTATCCCACCGATACATTGTATGCTTTAGGATGTGATGCACTCAACAATCAGGCCGTGGAGCGACTTTGCAAACTCCATGGCGTGAATCCTCAAAAGCAGACATTATCGATAGTGTGCGACGACATATCGATGGCAAGTGAATATGCGCGAATAGACAATGAGGCTTATAAGATACTGAAACGTAATCTCCCCGGGCCTTTCACTTTCATACTCCCTGCATCAAACACTCTGCCAAAGATATTCAAAGGGCGTAAGGAGGTGGGAATCAGAATTCCTGACAACGAAATTGCTCTTGCTATATCACGGAGTTTGTGTGGACCGATACTGACAGCATCGCTTAAAATAGATGAAAGTGTACCGGAGATGAGTCCGCATGAGTTGGCCGAACTTTTTGCATCAAAAGTCGATGTGTTGATCGACGATGGGAGCGAGATTATCAGTCCGGAACCTTCGACGGTTGTTGATATAACTGAAAGTAGAGCGCCGGAGATAGTCCGCGAAGGGAAAGGTCAGCTATCGTAGTGACCCCGTGATTCCTAATAGCATATAGGACTCAAATATTATCGGATATCTAATTCAGATAACACAATCAGACCCAAAGTAGCGTTTATGGCAGAAAATGGCAGTCTAACTATCAGGAGAGTAGGGAGGGAGGAGTATGCAGAGCAGTTCCCCGATCCCTCGCATGCTTTCCTGTCGACAAAATTCAACGATCTCAATCGGCATAAATGTGAAGATATCCACTATCTTCTATTTGAGAATGAGGATGGGAAGGTGAGAGGAGGTATAATTCTGGGTGAGAAGCCCGGAATGTTTCGCTCGCCATTTTCGGCTCCTTTCGGAGGGATAGAGGAGAGGCGAAGTCAGAAACTGCAATATCTCATTGAAGCTGCAAGGTGTCTGGATAGATATGGTAAGGAGTGTGGCAAAGATGTGGTGATAACCTTCCCGCCCGCACCCTATGACTGTGGCGACTCAAGATTTTCGCGCCAGGCATTGACAGCTATGGCTGAGGGTGCTGAGGTGATGTTCACAGACTTCAACTATCATATCAGAATTTCCGATTTCCCTCATCTGCGGGAAATGATGGGGTCAAAGGCACGAGGCAAACTCTCGGCGTCGGAACGCAATGGCCTTACATTTGAAAGGATTAAGGAACCTTCGAAGGGGGAGCTTGAAGCGATCTACGATATTATCCACCGCAACCATACAGCGCATGGCTATCCGGTGCATCTGACACTCGATGAGGTGATCGCCACATCGAAGGTAGTGAAAATGGATTTCTATATGGTTCGCGACAGGGATGGCAAAGGGGTTGCTTCTGCCATCTGCTACAGGACTTCGGTCGAGGTGAGCCAGTCGATTTACTGGGGGGATATACCCGAAGGGAGAAATCTGCGCCCCATGAACTTCTTGGCATATAATATAATCCGCGATCTATGGGAGAGGTCGACAGCAGGGGATAAGGCGTTGAAATATTTCGATCTCGGGCCGGCATCCTCCGATGGAATTCCGGCGTTAGGTCTATGTGACTTTAAGGAGAGTCTCGGAGCGATTCTCACACCGAAATACACCTTGCGGATCTCTAATCTGAAGTAAGAAGGATTAAGGTTTTGCGCATGAAGGAAACAACGCGGATTATATCAAAGAACAGTGCGCGTAGTTTCAGGGAGTAGTGGTGAGAAGGGGACTACTCTTCGAGGGTCATTTCATCGAATCCGGCAGCGTCAAATTCATCCTCGTTGAACTCAGTCGAGCCATAGAAATCATCATCGAGATCGGTTGTAGAGGCTACTTGAGCAGCTTTTGCATCGATTTTTGCATCGAAGTCGTCGAGATCTACATTCTGAGCCGGAGCTTTTCCCAAAGAGATTGTGCAGATTGGATCTTTCAGATCTTTACCGGGGACAGAACTTTTCATTTCGATGAAGAAAGAGCGGTCTGTCATATAATCGAAGACCCAAACGAGTCGCTGACCATCGTCCTCAATAAAATCGCTCAGAGGTGTATCCTCCATGAGGTAGACATCTTCGGAGGAGTCAGAGCCCATATCTTCAAGACAAATTTCCTGATTGCGCTCCCAACCATCGTTGCAAATGTAAAACGAGCTGAACTGACCTTTGTCGTAACCAACTGAATCACAGATGGCATTACGGAGGTCGAGGAAAGTAGCATCGGCATCAATTTGGATTTCACGTTTGAAGTTGTCGACTTCGTCAGAGACAATGCGGAAATTAAAAATCATATTCTTGAAGTAAAATTTGTTTATTGTAGGGTTTGTTGAGTGTGAGGCGTTGCATACCTCAAAATCACTACTGCGAAAGTAGTAACTTTTTTTCAATTCCAAAAAAAGAATTGAAAAAAAAGAATGTGGCCTTTTATGACCACATTCAAATATTGGAATTTTGAAAATTCTTAGGGGTTGATCAGACTTCAAGATTG
Organism: uncultured Staphylococcus sp.; assembly: GCA_964619395.1. Lineage (GTDB taxonomy): Bacteria > Bacteroidota > Bacteroidia > Bacteroidales > Muribaculaceae > Duncaniella. The sequence continues at coordinate 20,752 of CAZUEY010000008.1, forward strand.
ATATTGAAGCGCTCGTTCCAGGGGAGGCCATTTTTAGAAAGGGCATCAAGGAAGGGATCGGGATCGAACTCCTCGACATTGTTGACACCCGGCTTCACCCATTTGCCTGTCAGGAACATCATAGCACCAACCATTGCAGGCACACCGGTGGTGTAGCTTACAGCCTGCATGCCGGTCTCTTGATAGGCCGCTTCGTGTGAACAGTTGTTCCAAATATAATAGGTGAGATGTTTTCCCTCCTTGTCGCGACCTTCTATTCGGCAGCCGATGGAGGTTTCGCCATGGTAGTTCTCGCCAAGATCCTGTGGATTTGGAAGCACAGCTTTAAGGAACTGCAGGGGCACGATTTTCTGGCCATTATAGTCAACCTCGTCGATACGTGCCATGCCGATATTCTGAATTACGCGGAGATGAGTGAGATACTCCTGTCCGAATGTCATCCAGAAGCGTGCACGCTTGATGGAGGGGAAATTTTTGACAAGCGACTCAAGCTCTTCGTGATAGAGGAGATAGCTCTCACGTTCACCGATATTGGGATAGGTGAGGGTCTTGTGGATTTCGAGAGGACCGGTAGTCACCCACTTACCATCCTGATAGTAGCGACCGTTTTGAGTGATCTCGCGAATGTTGATTTCAGGGTTGAAGTTAGTGGCAAAGGCTTTACCATGGTCGCCACCGTTGCAGTCAACGATGTCGAGATATTCCATATCGGAGAAATAATGCTTGGCCGCATAGGCGGTGAATACACCTGAGACGCCGGGGTCGAATCCGCAGCCAAGGATGGCAGTGAGGCCTGCCTCCTCGAAACGCTGCTTGTAGGCCCACTGCCAGGAGTACTCAAAGTGGGCCACATCTTTGGGTTCGTAGTTGGCCGTATCGAGATAGTTGACTCCGCATATGAGACAAGCATCCATGATGGTGAGATCCTGATAGGGAAGGGCAACATTTATCACCATGTCAGGCTTATGACGCTTGAAGAGTTCAACGAGCTGGGGCACACTGTCGGCATCGACAGTATCGGAAGTGATATTTGGTTTGCCAATAGCCTCCACGATTGCATCGCATTTGGAACGAGTGCGGGATGCGATGACAATTTCAGAGAATACCTCAGGATGCTGGGCGCACTTGTGAGCCACCACGGTACCCACACCGCCGGCTCCGATTATAACAACTTTTGCCATTATTAAAGAAGATATTATATAATTATGTGGCTTTTAATCACGCGAACTTCCGAAGAAACGGAGAAGATAGAGGAAGAGGTTGATGAAATCGAGATAGAGCGAAAGGGCGCCGATGGTGGCGAGGTGGCCTACCTGAGAGGAGGGAGTGTACTGCGCCATCTGTTTGATCTTCTGAGTATCCCAAGCGGTGAGACCAACGAAAATAAGCACACCGGCGATAGAGATGATCCAATCAAATGTGGAAGAGCGGGTGAAAATGTTAACTACAGAGGCAATGATAAGGCCGATGAGAGCATACGTCAAGTATTTACCCCAAGTCGAGAGGTCGCTGGTGGTAAAATATCCATATACGCTCATTGCACCGAATGTGGCAGCACAGATGAAGAAGGTCTTTGCAATGGATGTCATCGTGTAGACGAGGAATATCGGGGCCAAAGCCAGACCGTTGATTGCTGCAAAGAGATAGAACATGGCAGAGGCGGCCATCGACGACATCTTTGTGAGACGGGCAGAGAGGAAAAAGACGATAGCGAGTTCCGCAATGAAGAGCCCCCAGTAGAACCAGGAGTTAGCAAACATAAAAGTCATGTAGGATTCGGAATCGGCGCAGAAGAGGGAGATGAATGCAGTGACAAGGAGTCCGAGGAACATCTTGAAATATACCATTTTCATTACAGATGAGGTGGTGGCGATGGTCTGCTGCTCAGTGTTGCGGTAGCTCTGCGACTCGCCATAGTAGGGAGGAGGAGTCATAGAATTATTCATAATAGTAGGAGTTTTAATTGTTTCTGAGTTAAAAAATTGAGTCAACCTATTATGTTAAGACAAACAGGTAGCGAAAAAGTTTAAAGTAACATCCATGAATAAAGGGAGCATGGCAATTACATTCGCTCAGGTACCTCGATCCCGAGAAGAGCCATGCCGGTTTTGACCACTCTTGCGGTCTGGCGGCTCAATTCAAGGCGCAGAGAGCGCACAGCAGTGTCGGTCTCCTTGAGGATAGAGCAATCGTGGTAGAACTGATTGTAGTTTTTAACCAGTTCGTAGATATAGTTGGCGATGAGAGCCGGGCTATAGCTCTGGCCGGCAGCATTCACAACTGAGGGGAAGTCTGCGAGAGCCTGAATGAGATTTATCTCTTTCTCACCCGGAGTGACATCAGAGAAGTCGGTGATGGCCATGCCTTCGTCGTGAGCCTTACGAAGCACTGAGCAGATTCGTGCGTAGGTATATTGAATGAAGGGGCCGGTGTTGCCGTTGAAGTCGATTGACTCTTTGGGGTTGAAGGTGATGTTGCGACGTGGGTCGACCTTCAGGAGAAAATATTTGAGGGCTCCGAGTCCAACGATTTCAGAGATGCGATTCATCTCCTCTTCAGAGAGACCATCGAGCTTCCCGAGGTCGGCGGAGACAGCTTTGGCTGTAGCAACCATATCGTCCATAAGGTCGTCGGCATCGACTACGGTGCCTTCGCGCGACTTCATCTTACCTTCGGGGAGCTCTACCATGCCATAGGAGAAGTGGACAAGGTCTTTGCCCCACTTGAAGCCGAGACGGTCAAGGAGAATTGAGAGCACTTGGAAATGATAGTTCTGCTCATTGCCTACCACATATATCATCTTGTCGATGGGGAAATCTTCATAGCGGAGTTTTGCGGTGCCGATATCCTGTGTCATATATACAGATGTGCCATCGCTACGTAGCAGCAGTTTGTGGTCGAGACCTTCATCAGTGAGGTCTGCCCACACGGAGCCATCATCCTTGCGGTACATCTTGCCGGCTGCGAGCCCCTCGAGCACCTTCTCCTTACCCTCGAGATAAGTGTTGCTTTCGTAGTAGATTTTATCGAAATCCACACCCATCCGCTTGTAGGTCTCATCGAAACCTGCATACACCCAGGAGTTCATCATCTCCCATAGTGCGCGCACTTCGGGATCTTTCTGCTCCCACTTCACGAGCATCTCGCGGGCCTCTTTCATAAGAGGTGAGGCAGCCTCAGCCTCTTCCTTAGTCAGCCCGCTCTCCATAAGAGAGGCAACTTCGGCCTTATAGTGTTTATCGAACGCTACATAGAAGTCACCGATGAGGTGGTCGCCCTTCTTGCCGGTAGACTCGGGAGTAGCGTTTTCACCCCACTTCTGCCAGGCAAGCATAGACTTGCAGATGTGGATGCCTCGATCGTTTACAATATTGGTTTTCACCACTTTATTACCGCAAGCTTTAAGGATCTCCGCGAGGCTGTAGCCAAGGAGATTATTGCGGATGTGGCCAAGGTGAAGAGGTTTATTTGTGTTTGGTGACGAATACTCCACCATGACAAGAGGTGAATCATCTGTAGGAGCGGTTATGCCATAGTCCGGGGTCTCAGCAATATGGGAGAGTACGGAGTTCCAGAATTTTGGAGCAATTGTGAGATTGAGAAAGCCTTTGACGACATTGAATTTCTCAACCGCCGGTTCGTTTTGTTCGAGCCAGGAGCCTATCTCTGAAGCGACTGCCTCAGGGGCTTTGCGGGCAGTCTTAACCCAAGGGAAAACTACAATGGTAAGGTTTCCCTCAAACTCCTTGCGGGTAGCTTGAGGCACGATGTCATGAGCGGGGGTGTCAATACCGTAGAGATCTTTAAGTGCTTTAGCAACAGCTTCTGAGATAATATTATCTATCGACATTATGAAATTGATGTGTTGAGATTACAGGTAGAAATTTTTATGGATAATGAGTCGGACCATGATGGCATTGACTCAAAAATGAAGCACAAAGATAGTAAAAAATTAAGAATCATACTATTGTGCGGTTGTCGCAAGTGAGGACACGAGCCGGAAACTGCTCTACGAGGGCCAGATTGTGGGTTGCCATGATAACGGCAGTGCCGCCTCCGGCAATATCGTGAAGTCGGCGGGCAATAGCCTCACCGGTGGCAGGGTCGAGATTACCTGTAGGCTCGTCGGCGAGGATTATACGCGGTTTGTTGAGGAGAGCGCGAGCTATGGCAAGTCGTTGCTGCTCGCCGCCTGAGAGTTCGTGAGGCTTCTTGTAGCTTTTGTTGAGCATGCCCACACCACGGAGCACTTCCTCAATTCTCTGCTCGATCTCCTCTTTGTCTTTCCATCCGGTTGCCTCGAGGACAAATTTCAGGTTGGCATGAGCATTACGATCGTTGAGAAGTTGGAAATCCTGAAATACAATCCCTATCTCACGGCGGAGGAAAGGAATCTGACGTCGACGGATGGTGTTGAGGTCATAGTCAAGCACCCGGGCCTCGCCTGCAGCGATGGGGATGTCGGCATAGATTGACTTAAGGAGGCTTGATTTACCGCTACCAACCTTACCTATAAGATAAACAAACTCACCCTCATCAATAGTAAGGGATACATTTTTCAGAGCTATCAGGTCTTGGCGATGAAGCTCCACATTTTTGTATTCAATAACCTTTGCCATAATTATAGGCTTGAAAAGAGTTGAGAGTGGAAAGTGAAAAGGGGGTTAGTTGCCCATCTCGGAGAGAAATTTCACACGCATGAGTCGAATTTCGTCCTCAGTATAGTCTTCGCCCAGCTCGCGGTAGGCCTCGTTGAGGTTGTCGGTTTCGCTGTCGCGGAAATATTCAAAGAGTTCATCCTGAGAATCTTCGTCGAGGATTTCATTGAGATAGTAATCAATATTGATTTTTGTGCCTGAGTAGACGACGGCTTCAATGTGGTCGATAAGTTCTTCGTAGTCAAGACCTTTGGCCTTGGCAATCTCCGGGAGGGGAATCTTGCGGTCAATAGCCTGGATAATGAAAAGCTTTGTAGAATTCTTGCTTGGGACACTACGGACTCTCATATCCTCGGGGCGGTCGATCTCATTTTCGATGACATGACGCTTGATGATTTTGACAAACTCGTCGCCGTAGCGCTTGGCTTTGCCGGCACCTACACCCGGGATATTCTGGAGTTCTTCTATAGAGATAGGGTAGGTAGTGGCCATTGCCTCCAGCGAAGGATCCTGGAAGATAACATAGGTGGGGAGGTCGAGTTGCTTGGCTATCTTCTTACGTAGATCTTTAAGGATGCTGAAAAGCTCGGTATCTGCTGCATAAGAAGCTGAATTTTTCAACACTTCAGGGGACTGCTCTTCGCTCATGTCAGAATCCTCGACAACCTTGAAAGAGGATGGGGATGCAAGGAATTGGTGCCCCTTGGGGGTGACGCGGAGAAGACCATAGTTTTCGATATCACGTTCGATGAAACCTGAAAGTATAGCCTGTCGGATCACGGCGCTAATCAATTTTTCGTCGACGCCTTGTTTGCAGCCAAACACTTCAAGTTCATCGTGTCCATAAGATTTCACATCAGAGGTAGCCCGGCCAAGGAGGACATCGGTCACATAATCAGCCTTGAATTTTTCTTTAAGAGCAATGATAGTTTCAATCACTGCACACAAATCATCTTTAGCTTCCACTTTTTTCTTTGGGTTAATACAATTGTCACAATTCTGGCAGTTGTCAATATTGTATTCTTCACCGAAATAGAATAGGAGAGAGCGACGACGACAACCGCTTGTTTCGGCGTAGCTTTGGGTCTCGAGGAGGAGTTGACTCCCAATTTCCTGCTCGGCAAGGGGTTTACCTTGCATGAATTTTTCCATTTTCTGGAGATCTTTAGCAGAATAGAATGCGATGCAACGACCTTCGCCGCCGTCGCGCCCGGCACGCCCGGTCTCCTGATAGTATCCTTCGAGAGACTTAGGCATATCATAGTGAATCACAAAGCGGACATCGGGTTTGTCGATACCCATGCCGAAAGCGATGGTGGCCACGATGACATTCACACGCTCCATCAGGAAAGCATCCTGATTGGCAGAGCGGGTGGCTCCATCCATACCGGCATGGTATGGAAGAGCCTTTATATCGTTGATGGCAAGCATCTCAGAGAGTTCCTCAACCTTTTTGCGGCTGAGGCAATAGATGATGCCCGATTTTTCGCCTTGACTTTTGATGAAACGGATGATATCCTTGTCGATCGAAGCGGTCTTCGGACGCACTTCATAGTAAAGATTTTCGCGATTAAACGACGACTTGAAGACCTTGGCAGACTGCATGCCGAGGTTTTTCTGGATATCATGTTGAACCTTAGGGGTGGCAGTGGCAGTCAGAGCAATGACAGGGCGATTCTTGATCTCGTTGATTATTGGACGAATACGGCGGTATTCGGGGCGGAAATCGTGGCCCCATTCGGATATGCAGTGAGCTTCGTCGACGGCATAGAATGAGACATTGACAGTCTTCAGGAATTCGATATTCTCCTCCTTAGTGAGAGATTCGGGAGCAACATACAGTAGCTTAGTGCGTCCGGAAATAATGTCGGACTTCACAGTGTCGATTGCGGCGCGATTGAGGGAAGAATTCAGGAAATGTGCCACGGTATCAGTCTCGCAAAAATGCCTCATGGCATCCACCTGATTCTTCATAAGCGCAATGAGAGGGGATATTACAATAGCAGTGCCCTCCATCATGAGCGCAGGCAACTGATAACAGAGCGATTTGCCACCGCCGGTGGGCATTAGCACAAAGATGTCGTTGCCTTCAAGGAGACTGGTCATAATTGCCTCTTGATTGCCTTTGAAAGTGTCGAATCCGAAATGTTTTTTCAGTGCGTCGAGAAGTGGGTAGTTCATGAGGATATGAGGGGAGAAAGATTTGGCGGCCTTTGTCAGGAGTTCAATAAAGGGAGTTTAATATGAATGGGAGAAGAGGGAAGATCAGGGGCGGGAATTTGTCAACCTATGTAAGCCTTGCGGATTTTCTCCTCAGCATATTTCTTGTCGATGACAAGTTTTTTGATCTTAGAGGAGGGAGATTCATACATCGGGTCGATCATAATGGTCTCGACAATAGTGCGCAGACCTCTGGCTCCGAGTTTATATTCGATCGCTTTGTCGACAATAAATTCGAGAGTCTCAGGGGTAAACACGAGTTCAATTCCATCCATTGCAAAGAGTTTCTCATACTGCTTGGTAATGGCATTTTTCGGCTCGGTGAGCACTCTGAGCAGAGCGTCGCGGTCGAGGGGGTCGAGGTGGACAAGCACGGGCAGACGGCCAATGATTTCCGGTATCAAGCCGAATGATTTAAGATCCTGAGGAGCGACATATTGGAGGTAGTTGTCGGAGTCGACTTTAGCTCTCAGACTCCCTCCGGTGAAGCCGACGACGTGGGTGTTGAGACGATGGGCAATCTTGCGCTCAATACCATCAAAAGCACCACCGCATATAAAGAGGATGTTTTTGGTATCGACCGGTATCATCTTCTGCTCAGGGTGTTTACGTCCGCCTTGAGGCGGAACATTTACAACGGAGCCTTCGAGGAGTTTCAGGAGACCCTGCTGGACACCCTCACCGGAGACATCGCGGGTGATCGAGGGGTTGTCGCCCTTGCGGGCAATCTTGTCGATTTCATCAATAAAGACAATCCCCTTCTCAGCTTTGGCCACATCATAGTCAGCGGCCTGAAGCAGACGCACGAGCAGACTTTCGATATCCTCGCCGACATATCCGGCTTCAGTGAGCACGGTAGCATCAACTATGGCAAAAGGGACGTCGAGCTGACGAGCGATAGTCTTGGCGAGAAGGGTTTTGCCGGTGCCGGTAGGGCCTACCATAATAATGTTGCTCTTCTCGATGTCTACATCATCCTTATCTTGAAGCAGACGCTTGTAGTGATTGTAGACAGCGACTGAGAGATACTTTTTTGCATCGTCCTGTCCGATAACATATTGGTCGAGGAAAGAGCGAATCTCTACCGGGGTAGGGAGCTTTTTACCGTCAAAAGAATTGTTGTCTTTTTTTGATTTTTTAGACGGCTGAGCAGCCTGTGCGGCGGGATTCTCCTGAAAATAGTCTTTCAGGAGGCCTTCGATCTGGTTAACGCAATCGCTGCAGATATAAGTATCATCAAGAGGGCTGGGTATAAGTATATCAGAGTAAGATGGTACTTTTCCGCAGAAAGAGCATTTAACTTCCGGAGTTTTCGATGATTTTTTTGCCATTTGGCTTTTATGAATAGGATAATTCGGATTGTTTGAAATCAAAAAGGAGGGGGCGACGGATAGCAGCCGCCCCTCTAAAGCAGTGTCAATTACTTGGCGTGGTCAGGGAGGAGGACTTTGTCGACCATACCATATTTTTGAGCCTCGTCGGCGGTCATCCAATAGTCACGGTCGGCATCGGCCTCGATGCGTTCGAGCGACATTCCGGAGTGGTCGGCGATGATTTTGTAGAGCTCGGCTTTGTATTTGAGGATTTCACGCGCGGTTATCTCAATGTCAGATGCCTGACCCTGAACGCCACCAAGAGGCTGGTGGATCATGACACGGGAGTGGGGGAGAGCCATGCGTTTACCTTTGGCACCGGCCACGAGGAGCACTGCAGCCATAGAGGCTGCCATGCCGATGCAGATTGTTGAGACATCGCTCTTCACATGCTGCATGGTGTCGTAGAGGCCAAGACCGGCAATGACAGAGCCACCGGGAGAATTGAGATAGATGGAAATATCCTTACCGGGGTCCACGGAGTCGAGATAGAGGAGCTGTCCCTGGACCACAGTAGCTGTATAGTCGTTGACGTCAGTGCTGAGGAATATGATGCGATCCATCATGAGACGGGAAAACACATCCATCTGAGCTACATTGAGCTGGCGCTCTTCGATAATTGTAGGAGAGATATATGAGGAAGTGATAGTGTTAGAGGCTTTGGCAGCATACTGGTCAAGAGCGAGGCCGTTCATCCCAAGATGGTGGACGGCGAAGTTTCTGAAATCGTTATTCATATTAGTGTTTGTAATGATGTAAAATAGTAGGGCATTAGAAGGAAGCCCATGTATAATTAGATTTGTAATGTAAAGTTACGAAAAATTTTATTTCAAACAAAAAATTACAACATCTTAAAAAAAGAAATTGAAAAATCTGGGTGATTTTTCAATTTACTGAGGAGGAAGAGGGCGATTTGACGGCGATGCGGGAGGGTCAGAGCATCAGGTGTCGGAAAAAGTGCCATATTGCGATTCCGGCCGAGACTGCAACATTTAGGGAATGTTTGGTGCCGCGTTGCGGAATCTCGAGGCAAACGTCGCACTCATTGACGATGTTTTGATCCACACCATCAACCTCATGGCCCAGTATAAGAGCGTATTTGCGCTTTTGCTGGGGCGTGAAATCCTGGAGTTCGATACTTCCTTTCACCTGTTCGAGGCAACAAAGGGTATATCCACGGTGCTGAAGGTCGGAGATGCACTCCATGGTAGATTCGTAGCGGGTCCACCTAACGGAGTCCTCGGCTCCCAACGCAGTCTTGTGAATTTCGGGGGAGGGAGGACACTGGCTTATGCCGCAGATGGCTATCGACTCAACAGCGAAGGCATCGGAGGTGCGGAAGATAGAACCGATATTATTAAGGCTCCTGACATTGTCGAGCACGATTGTCAAACCCATTTTGGGGGTTCGGCGATAGTGCTCAATATCCGGCCGATTGAGATCGCGAATGGTTTTCTTTTCCATGTGCTCAGAAAAAGTCGAAAAAATTGATAAGCAGAATCGGGAAGCGAAAGATATTCACTTCCCGATTCGGTAGATGATTTTGCAAATGATTCCCACTTAGGCCATCCCTTCATCAATAGAGAGGGGAGACAATGGAATCTTTGGAGGGTTTAAGCCTCTGCGGGCTGCACGTTGATGAACTTGCGGCCACCTTTGCCTTCGGTGAAGACAACAACACCATCAATGAGAGCGAAGATAGTGTGATCCTTACCCATACCCACGTTGAGACCGGGATGATGAGCAGTGCCACGCTGACGCTTGATGATATTGCCTGCTTTGCAGCGCTGACCACCGAAAATCTTTACACCGAGTCGTTTGCTTTCAGACTCACGGCCGTTCTTAGAACTACCAACACCTTTTTTATGTGCCATTTTCTTTTAAGATTTTAGGGGTTAAGCAACAACTTCTTTGATTAACACTTTGGTGAAACACTGGCGATGGCCGTTTTTGCGGCGATAGCCTTTGCGACGCTTCTTCTTGAAGACGATCACTTTTTCACCTTTTACGAGGGGAGTGAGCACCTCGCAAACAACCTTTGCGCCTTCGAGGGTAGGAGCGCCAATTTTAACTGTGTCATCGGACTGAGCGAGGAGAACGCGGTCGAATTCAACCTTGTCACCTTCTTTAACAGCATCACCGAGATAATGAACATACAAGAACTTGTCAGCTTCAGCTTTGAACTGCTGTCCTTGGATTTCTACGATAGCGTACATCTGTTAGTAATTGTTTTACAGGTTATTCCGTCGGGCGGCTCCAAAAAAATAGAACTCTTAAAATGAGCCCGGTGCGGCTAAATCAGGTGCAAAGTTAGCAAATAGTTTCGGAATAGCCTAATATTTTTGAAATTTTTTTACAAGGAAAAGAGGAAAAAGAGGATAAGGATTAAATTATGCCTGAATATTCGGGATGTAGTGTGGTAAAGTGTGAGGGTTTGAGAAGATTGAATAGTATAAATATATGTGGATAAAGTGTGATAAGGGGATCTTCTCAACGAATAATCAGCAGGCACTTAACTAATCATGCAAAATGCATTATGTGAAATGCATAATGTGGCCTCTCTAAAGGTTGATGGAGAAATCGTCGGCGGCTTTATAGGCGGGGAAGCGCTCGCGACCCTCCTTGAGGTTGTTGAGGTCGAGGAGGGCGTAGATATGGCCATTGCGGCGCGTCTCCTTGATGTCATCGCCAAGGTTATCGTAGATTGACGACATGCCTACGTTGTAGTCACCGAACTTGTCGGAGCCGGTACGATTGGCGCCGACGGTATAAATCTGATTTTCTACGGCTCGTGCGCTCAGGAGGAGCTTGTAGGGTTTGACGCGTGATACAGGCCAATTAGAGGGCACGAGCAGAAGGTCGTACATATCGCCGGAGCGGTTGCGGGTCCAGATAGGGAAGCGGAGGTCAAAGCAGACGATAGTCTTGATGTTCCATCCACGAAACCTGATGATTCTTGGGACGTCGTGACCTGAAGTCAAGATCTCATTTTCGGTAGAGAGTGGGAAGAGATGCCTCTTATCAGTAAATGTCACATCGCCCATCGGTTCGATGAAAAATGCTCGGTTATAGAAATTGCCGTCCTCATCCTTGCAGAGGAAGCTGCCGGCTATTGCGAAACCGAAATATTGTGCCCAGCGCTTTACGGCATTGACGGTAGCGCCATCGATTGGTTCGGCCAGTCGAGCCACATCTTTAGCATCAGGTATAAAAGAGGTGGTGAATAATTCCGGAAGAACGACAATATCAGTATCGGGTTCTACTTGACTCAACTGGTGAGCAGTAGAGACGAGATTATTCTCTATATCGGCATAAGCTATGTCGAGAGGGACGACGCAGACTTTCATAGAATAATGAAACGGTTTAGATACTCAAATTGATTGAGAAAGGAGCTCATACTGAAAAGTTTTCAGGTATTATTCCTTTGAAATCCTTGTAATACTCCTTTATACTCTTCATGTCAGCTTCCGTATTGCCGGTAGTGAAAAAGACTTTTTCGAGATAGACGGTTTTAGTCGAAGAGTCGATCGCACCTAAAATAATAGGTATGTCGGCAGAGTGGGCAATATGAAGGAAGCCTGTGTGCCACTCGTTGACTTTGGAGCGGGTGCCTTCAGGGGTGATGGCGAGCGACATGCGGGTAGAGGAGTTGAACTTCCGGATAAGGATTTCAGTCAAAGAGGGTCCACCCGGTTTTCGATCAACAGGGATACCGCCAAGAGCTTTGAAAAGCAGGTTCATGGGAAAAAAGAACCATGAATCCTTGATAAGGAAGCCGGCTCTACGCCCTACAGACCAATAAGCGAGTTTCCCAAGAGGAAAATCCCAGTTGGAGGTGTGGGGTGCCACGCAGATTATGCATTTGGGGTAATCCGGGACTGTACACTTAACCTTCCAGCCTAAAAGCTTGAGTATAAGACCGCTTATTGTCATAGCGTAATGTTGGAGTGTTGGGTGGATGGAGTGAAGAACTGGAAAGAAGTATTTAAGACTGCGCAGACTTCTTGTTGGCCTCCTTCTGCTCAGCGGGGAGAGCCTCGTTCATCTTCTTTACAATTGCTTCGATGTGAGCATTAAACTCGCCTTTAAGTTTGCGGAAACCGGCTTTATAATAAGCCTGACGGGCTTTTCGGTAGGCTTTGGGAGAATCGAAAGATTTTTCGCCCTGGGGGAAGGAGAAATTGATACGTGAGAGAGCATTTTGCTGAAGGTCAGCAAGTTCGATAATCACATCTTTGATCTTGGCTGAATCAATAGAAGGGATGGTGACATCGGCGAGAACACATTCACCGGCGAGAGCGCCACACACGAGTCTGATCTCTTTCTTTAAAAGTCGTTTGTTGTTTGCCATGATGGAAGAATTGTATGATTTATAATGTGATATAAAAATTCAGTTAGAAGGATTTGAATCTGAAATGAAATTTGCGGTGAAGGATCACCTGTTATTAGAACAAGCCTAAGGCTATTTAGGTTGAAGAAAGGAGGATTTTTTTTAGAGCCGGGAGAGCCGGGCTGATGGAATTTTGGATTCTTGGGGGCAGGGAGGATTCATATTGCCTGTGATCTGAAAAGATATCCTTTTTCAGAATCCTAATCATCGTATCGGCAAACTTTACAGGATGGGCAGTTGCGAGAAAAATGCCCTTAGGGGATGCCGGAGAATAGGCCTGGAGCCCGAGCCATGCAGTAGCGGTGTGAGGGTCAAGCAGATAACCGATGGAATTGTAGACCTCCAAGATAGCAGCTTCGATCTGCTCATCGGAAAAAGAGAAGGCCTCCATGTCACGGCGCATGGTTTGAAGATCGGCACCATAGAGGTCGAGAATCCTTGAAAAATTGGAAGGATTGCCTACATCCATAGCTCTTGCTACGGTATTCACCGGTATTTTCGGTTGAAACTCCCCTGAGTCGAGGAAACGAGTGAAGACATCATTATTGTTGTTGGCAACAATAAACTTTTTGACCGGCAAGCCCATTTTCTTGGCAAGCAAGCCTGCTGTCAGATTCCCCAAATTACCTGATGGCACTGAAAAGACTATTTCAGCAGGTTTGGTTCCTGTTGCAGAAAGGTATTGACTGTAGGCATAGAAATAATAGAACATCTGCGGGAGGAGGCGGCAGATATTTATAGAATTGGCAGAGGTGAGAGAAACCGACTCGCATAGCGACCTGTCGGAAAAAGCTTCTTTGGTGAGGCGTTGGCAATCGTCGAAATTACCTCTGACTTCAATAGGTACAATATTTGAGCCTGCAGTGGCAAACTGACGAATCTGGAGAGGGGAGAGCCTACCTTCAGGGAAAAGGACAAAGACTCTGATACCGGGCAGATTCTGAAACCCTGAAGCAACAGCACCCCCCGAGTCGCCTGAAGTGGCGACTAAAACATTTATTGTGCTATCTGCCGAGCTGTTATAATGGTTTATGATTCGAGCGAGAAAGCGAGCGCCTACATCTTTGAAAGCCAACGTGGGGCCATGGAAAAGCTCGAGTGCGAATTGTCCCGGGAAAATCTCCCGCAGAGGGATGTCGAAAGAGAAAGTGTCGGCGACAATCTTTTTCAAAACCTGGGGATCGATTTCATCTTCAAGCATCATGGAGGCCACTACGTAGGCAATCTCTGCAGCCGACATGTAGCCGATGTTGTTGAAGAAGGCTTTGGGAATCAGAGGGATATGGTGAGGCATTAACAGGCCTCCATCGGGAGCCAAACCTTTCATCACCGCCTCTCTGAGTGACACTCTTGTATTTTTATCTTTTGTACTGTAAAAGATCATTAGAATTGTGGTTGTCGCTAAGCAAAGTTAAGACTTAGAGTCGGGATAATCAAGAGTGAGGTTGGAAAAAATGATTAACTTCCGTTAAAAATTTTTTAGAATCGATTTTGCAATTATTGCAAAGAGGTACCCCGGGGGAGCAGGAGAAAGGATGCAAAAAACGGTCAGTCAATGATTTTTGCCAAAGAGTCGCAATTAGCGTGAATATAGTCAAGGAACCCCTTTTCATAATCAAGCGCTGACTGGTGACTGATTTTCGAATTGATATTACTGCTGATGGCCCTGACTTCAAGAAGGGATTCCTGCACAGCATCTTCATCGTCAACATGCCGGAGAAGCTTCTCAGCATGTGCTTTGCCAAGATTGTAGGCCTCATGGTCCTTCACTTTATGTGATAGAGATGTAGAAGTAGCAGCCTGTTCAGATTTGCCGTCACACCCCGGGAGGGATAGGGCCGCAGCGGTTGCAACAACAAGGCAAAGCAATGTAGAACCGAAATATCCGAGAGTATGTAATTTAAGAGACTTCATGGTAGGGAAAGCTATAAAAGAGTCATGGCGATTTTTGCACACCCTTCGGCATCAGCTATAGCATTATGATGGTTATAGAAGGGAATGCCGAGAAATTCACATAAATAGGGGAGCGAATAGGAGGAGAGGAGAGAGCGGGGTATCTTCCGCTTCGCCTCCACGAGAGTGCAATAGAAAGGGTAGTCAGGATAGTCCATTGAATAAGCCTTATGAGCCGCGCGGATGCACCGCTCGTCGAAGGCCTTATTGTGGGCTACAAATGGAAGGCCCTCAGCAAAGGCATCGAGATCGCGCCACACGTCGCAAAAAAGTCTTGCATTTTCAGTATCCTTCATCCCTATGCCGTGAATCTCCTCTGTAAAGTAGCGGAAATAATATTCGGGTTCAGGTTTCACAAGTTCGTAAAACCTGTCGGTAATGATGCCATCCACCACCTTAACAGCGCCTATGGCGCAGATAGAGGTGGGTTGTGCATTTGCCGTCTCTACATCTATTGCAACGAAGTTATCCATGCTTTCACAATATCTCTCACCTGTTCCATCAGCCACCTGGGAGTAGATGTGGCGCCACAAATACCAATTGACTTTGCCCCCTCTACCCATTCGCCCTCGAAGTCAGAAGGACGAGAGACCAGAAAAGATCTTTCGTTGACACTCTTACACTCATTATAGAGCACTTTGCCGTTGCTGCTTTTAGCGCCGGCCACAAAGAGAATCACATCGTGGCGCCGTGCAAAGTCACGAAGGTGGTCAACTCTGTTTGCCACCTGCCGGCAAATAGTATCATGGTAGGTGAATTTCACCCCCTCGGGGACGCGTTTAGTAATCTCCTTTACCATTTCAGCCAACCCTTGGAGAGACATGGTGGTCTGAGAATAGAGAGCTATGTCGCGGTTAAAATCTATACGGTTAAGCTGATCGATATTCTCCACTACAATAGCCTCCCCATTGGTCTGCCCTACGAGACCGTTGACCTCAGCGTGGCCGGCCTTCCCGTAGATTACGATCTGAGGATGTTGTGGCGACTCATCATAGGCAGCTTTGATGCGCTGCTGGAGTTTCAGGACCACAGGGCAGGTAGCATCAACAATTTCAATATTCTTGCCAGCCGCCAGGCGGTAGGTGGAAGGGGGTTCGCCATGAGCGCGAAGGAGTACCCTCACCCCCGAGAGGTCGCGGAGGTTATCGTGGGTGATGGTGGATAGGCCCTTCTTTTCAAGGCGTTCCACCTCGTCGCTGTTGTGGACGATATCGCCAAGACAGTAGAGTGGTTCGGCGTTTCGCTCGAGCTCCTCTTCGGCCTTCCGGATAGCAGCCACAACACCGTGGCAGAAACCGGAGCTGGCATCGATTTCAATTTCCGGCTCGCCGGATAATTGACTATAATTTTTGGCGGAAGAATCTGACATCTTTAATAATTGAATCCGAGGGCTCAAACTTCGGAGATGTTGTGGAAAAGGAGACGTTGTGGAAAAATAGTATTATTCTTTATGGCCGGAGATTTGAGAGTAGAGAGTGTAGAGCCATTCATCCTGTTGCTCAAGAGTCAAGCCGGAATTATCGAGCGCAACTGCATCGTCAGCTCTACGGAGGGGACTCTCGGCGCGAGTGGTGTCGATGTGATCTCTTTCGACCACATTATTCAGGACATCTTCGAAACTAACCTCCGCACCCTTGGCTTTCAATTCCTCAAAGCGTCTTTGGGCTCTTGTCTGCGGCGAGGCATTGCAAAACACCTTCATCTCAGCATCCGGGAAGACCACAGTGCCAATGTCGCGACCATCCATCACTATGCCCTTATCCCGTCCGAGAGCTCGTTGCATCTCCACGAGGGCATGGCGGACATCCGGGATGGCTGCCACGGGTGATACATGGGATGATACTTCGAGGGAACGGATCTCGCGCTCCACATCCACGCCATTAAGAGTGGTGTGCTGACCATCAGGGAGCAGTTTGAAATCAATCTTTATGGCCGGGAGAGCTGCGATGAGAGCTTCGCTGTCGACGTCGCCATCTTTTCTAATCATCCCATGATTCATGGCATAAAGAGTGACGGCACGATACATTGCGCCCGAGTCGATATACCGGTAGCCGATTCGCGATGCCAACCTCTTGGCCATAGTGCTTTTGCCTGAGGAGGAGAAGCCGTCGATTGCTATGATGATTTTAGAATTCATAGAGGTTAATAGATAAATTTAGCATTATAGTGGTAGCACCATTATGGGGCTGAGCGAGAGCAACTCCTACACCGAAATTCTTCACATTGAGACCCGCGCAAAGCGAGAAGCCTGAGAGGAAACTGCGTTTGTAGGTCGACATGTCAGTGCGTGTCTTGTAGTTGTAGCCCAAGCCAATATGGAATTTTTCGCTGGGGACAAAATCAGCCGCAAAAATCAGATGTCGGAAAAGATTTGATGCAAAACTATCCTTAATTTCCATCTTGCTCACCTCCGTACCATCGCCATTGTCGTAGAAAGGAAGATGCCACTTGGTGAGATTCCATGCGGTAATAGACCAATTGATGGGGATAGAGCCGAAAGACTTAGTGACACCGAGCCGAAGGTCGATGGGGAGACGATCATATTTCTCATTGAAACGCTTCACCTGACCGCCAAGATTGGCCACTACAGCTGAAAATGAAAAATTGCTCTCATCGTTGAAATAATTTACACCTAAATCGGTTGCAAGAGCCATAGCCGAGTAGGAGTCGTAGCTTGAATGGATAAACTTGAGCGAGATCCCACCTCTCCAACGATCTGTGATATCATGGGCATATGTGCCTGAAAAAGAGATATCTTTAGGTGAAAAGTCGCCTGTCAGCACACCATTGACATCTGCCCCCTTGATAGTGCCATAACCGAAATACTGAACCCCAAGCGCCCAGGCACCATGATCGCCCGCACGACGGCCAAATTTCACACCGGCAAAATTGCTTTCACCAACATAGCGCATGTAGTTGACTCCAAGCTGCATATCAATCTCCGGACCCAAAAGTCCCGGATTTTGATCGATACTGTTTATATCGTCCTCAATGGCAGATATGTTGACTCCACCAAGACCATAGGCAAGGGTGGAGGAGGGTATATTGAGGAAGTTATAGGCGGGAGAGGAGTCCTGAGCAGCCGATGGAAATGACGATACCAACAGCGCCAAGAGCGATAAGAAATAGAATAAACGTATGGAGAAATTCACAATATTCGAGACTTGGTTTCCTAAATATATAACGACAAAATACGTAGGTTTATTATATAGGTGATAATGCTTAAGAAGTAACATAAATCACCAATGGGATTGGAGAAGAGGAGCTTTGGTCTTACTTGTCGGGTGATGAAGATGGCGCCCCCCGGCTTATGGTTACGAGGTAGACGCCTGAGAATATCAAAGCTACGGCAAATATCTTGATGGTCGTGAAGCGGTCCAGGCCAAGGGCAACCCCTATGATTGATGCTACGATAGGTTGCACGTAGTTGTACATCCCGACGAGGGTAGGGCGCAGATTCTTCTGGCCTATCATCGTGAAGATATATGCGACGAAGGTTGCGAACACCACTATATAACCGATTGCTCCATATTCTACGGGATTAACTTCGGCCCAACGCGTGGAGGTCCATTCCTGAATGGAGAAGGGGAGCACGGATATTGTCGCGAAGGTAAACATCCACTTCATCAGAGTGACTACAGAGTATTTCTTAATGAAATTGCGATAAAATGTAAGATAGAGAGCGTAGCAGAGTTGAGCACAAAGTACCAGTGAATCTCCCAGCAGAGGATTGTTGCCGCGCACGGCGCTCTTCACGCCGCCAATCACCAGAAGGAGAGCTCCGCAAGCACCTAAGGCGATGCCCAACGACTTTTTCCATGTAATAGGTTCGCCAAGAATCAATGCAGCAAGCAGCATTACCCAGATGGGCATAGTAGTGGTGATTATAGAGGCTTCACCGGGCGAGGTGGCACCCACGCCGAAAATGTAGCAACCTTGATTTAACACAATACCCAACATTCCCGCGCCTGCCAGACGCAGGAGATCTTTAGGAGGCACATGTTCGGGTTTTACAAACAGTGAAGCTATCCAAAATAGCAAAGCAGCCCCTATGATGCGAAAATTTGTCAGAAGAAGTGGTGAAATTATTCCGGAAGCCATCGCCAGTTTTGCCACCGGAGCCATGATGCCCCACATGGTATTTGCGCCAATCATGGCGAGATGGCCCTTGGGATTGAACTTTGTTTCCATTGTTTTAAGATTCAGCCTCTTGAGAAGATTGCTTGCGGCAATGAGAGGATTTGATTAACTTTGTAGAATCGCCTTAAGAGTGTCATGTCGGTCGCATGAACTCAATTTTTGATTTCGAGGCTACAAAAATAATACATTTTTATCACAATGGAGGATTTACTTACCATAGAAGCACCCTCGTGGCTCCACTATCTTCGCAAAGATGAGTGTGCCACTGTTGGGTATACATCTCGTGGGGAAGTCATGGAGAGTGATCGCTCACCTTATAGCAGCTTCAATCTATGTCACTATACCGGCGACGACCCCGGGAGGGTGAAAGCATCTCGGCAAATGCTCGCTCGTGAGTTAGGAATACCGGCAGACGCAGTGATAGTGCCCCGGCAGACACATTCTACCAATGTTTTGGTGATTAGCGATTCCGTTTCGCTTGATGAAATAAATGTTGACGACATAGATGCTTTGGTGACAAACCGTAGGGATATTGTTATCGGTGTAAATACGGCTGATTGCCTGCCGGTTGTTGTAGTGGATGAGCTACATGGTGTCGCCGGGGTGGCCCATGCAGGGTGGAGAGGGGCCGTAGGTGGCGTGGTGCTTAAGATGATGGACGCAATGGAAGAGTTAGGCGCTCAGCCGGAGCGGATGACTGCCTACCTTGGGCCGGCGATTTGCAAAGAGTGTTTCGAAGTGGGAGAGGAGGTTGCCATGCAGTTTCCGGATATCTGCGTAGATAGAAGCTACCCCAAGCCTCATGTCGATTTGCCACGCTTCGCCTTTGAACAACTGACAGCCCGGGGAGTTGCTGCTGACAGGATTGTATCAGACTCCGGAGAGCTCTGCACCAAATGTCACGCGGACTATCTCTTCTCGGCTCGTAAACTTGGGATCGCATCCGGAAGAAATTTCACCTTTGCAAGACTTTCGCAAGGTTGAAACCTAAAGACGGCTATTTAGAATAATTTTAAATAATAGATATTTTATTTTACAGCTGTAAAAAGTTTGCTGGTAGTGCTAAAGCCAAATATTTAAAGCGATACTTTAATATGTTAAAATAAAATCGCTATGTATTTTGATGCTGCTTAATTATAAATATATCAAATAATTGGCTATGTTAATATAAATTATTGCTTTAGGTAAAATCTTACATCTTTTATAAATTGTTGAAATTCAATAAAGTGCAAAATGATTATAAAATCCAAAAATAAAAGTGATTTATTTTTATGAATTTTTTTTTGAAATTTGCATCCACACAACCGATGGCTTTAATGCACTAATGTAATAACTTTTTTTGCTAAAAATGCAGGACGAGAATTTGAAAAAGTGGGAGGAATGTCTGCGGATCATCCGTGATATACTACCCCCCGAGCAATACAAATCATGGTTCACCCCGCTGACTTTTCTGCGGGTTGAAGACCACGTCCTGACCATACATTGTCCCGGTGAATATTTTGCCGAGCAGCTTGAAGAGAGATATATAGGTGTGTTAGGGAAAACACTCAAGCGTGTTTTCGGTCCTTCGGTAAGGCTGATTTATGAATATCCGGTAGTAGCCCACGATCCTTCAACCAATGTAAGCGTGGGGAGTGCCCATCCGAGCACAGCTGTAAAACCCCTTCCGGGAGCCACCTCCAATCCCTTTGTGAAGCCTGTGGTTGACGACATCAATTCTCAGCTCAACCCCAACTATACATTTGAGAATTACTGTATCAGCAGTAGTAATAAGGTGGCTCGCTCCATAGGTGAGGCTATTGCTAACAATCCCAAACTCCAGACCTTCAATCCATTGTTTGTGTTTGGACCTTGTGGGGTAGGTAAGACCCACCTTATACAAGCCATAGGTATCCGTATTAAGGAACATAACCCTCGTGCACGTGTTCTCTACGTCACAGCCCGATTCTTCGAAAGCCAGTTCACAGCCGCCAACAGTCGTGGTAAGATCAACGAATTCATCAACTTCTATCAGAGTATCGACACACTGATAATCGATGATATTCAGGATTTTATTGGCAAGGACAAGACGCAACGCATATTTTACCACATATTCAACCATCTCAAGCAGAACAATCGTCAGCTTATCATGTCGAGCGACTGCTGCCCCTCACAGATGGAGGGTATGCAGGATCGTCTTCTCTCACGCTTCAAGTCGGGGATGACGGCCCAGCTGGATAAGCCGGACCTTGAACTCAGGCGCGATGTGCTCGCCCAGAAGGCTCTCAGAGATGGTCTTAACCTTCCGGAGGATGTGATGGACTATATAGCTGAGAATGTGACGGACAGCATCAGGGAACTTGAAGGTGTTGTGGTGTCGCTTCTTGCCCACGCTACCATCCTCAATATGCCGATCTCCATTGATCTTGCCCGCCGTGTGCTTTCAAACTCAGTGAAGCTCAATAAACGCACCATCAATTTTGAGACCATCACAAGGAGTGTCAGCAAATTTTATGGGATTGAACCTGAGCAGATTTTCACCAAGAATCGCAAGAGAGAGGTGTCAGACGCTCGGCAAATGGTGATGTATCTTGCAAAGAAACATACCAAGATGCCACTCAAAGCAATAGGTACGCGCCTGTCGCGCACTCATGCGACAGTGCTCTATGCTTGTCGTCAAATTGATGAGCGCCTCGGGCTTGAGAAGAAACTTCAGGATGATATTGCAGAAATAGAATCAGCATTGCTTTCGTAGGCTCTCAGAGCTCAGATCGCTTAGGGATACCGGGCAGAAAACGGTAGCGACCGGTGGCGTGGTCAAGTTTGCAACAGTAGTTGTGGAGACCGTTTGACACAACGAGATAGTCTACTGCAAGCACGAGATTATATCTTCCTATCTGCTCAAAAACTTCCTGTGTAATAGCAATTTCAGGAGATTTATACTCTACGATCATCACGGGGCGTAACGACGAATTGTAGACCACGGTGTCGCAACGGCGTGAGGTGCCGTTTAGGTGCAGTGATACTTCATTGGCCATGAGGCCTGCGGGATAACCAAGATGGTTGATAAGATATTTGCAGAAGTTTTGGCGTACCCATTCCTCGGGTGTTAGCAAAAGCCACTTCCTCCTTAGAGGGTCGAAGATTTCGGCGCCTCGCTCCGTGGTCTTCAGGCGGATGTCTGGGGCAGGGGGGAGGTTGAGCTTTCGGGGAGGAAGTTGCATGGCCGTGAAGGTTGATAGGGATGGGTTGGGTTGCAAATGTAGTCAGATTTTGTTGATTTTCCATATTTTTGAGATTGAAGAATTAGGATTCTATCAGATCATGCCTCCTACATACATAGTTGCTGAGACGGCCGTGGAATCGCCTTTGGGGAAAGCCAAATGGAAACTACTTTTTAATATTATATCATTTGGAGGTCTCGATATAAAGAATTAATTTTACAACCATAAAACCAATTGCAGTTTTGACGCTGATCGTAAAATTCTATTTCAAATAAATACATCATATCTATGGCTACCCCTTCGGCAACATTTCCGGGGATAAAGAAGTCTATAAGTTCGCGCACAGATATTGCCCCAATTTATCTGCTTCATGGTGAAGAGGGGTACTATATCGATGAGCTCGTGAAGGAATTTGAAACGCTTATCCCCGAGGAGGAGCGTGATTTCAACCTTTTCACCCTCTATGGCCCTGAGACTGACCCGGAAAGCATCATGGATCTATGTCATCAATACCCCATGATGGCAGAGCGGCAGGTGGTTATAGTAAAGGAAGCTCAGGTGATGAGGTCTGATTCCCTCAATAAGCTTCACAGCTATGCAGAGCGACCAAATCCTTCTACCGTTTTGGTAATTTCATGTAGGGGGGCTCAGGCCAAGGGGAAGGATCTTCTGGCGGCAGTGAAGAAAAATGGTGTAATTTTCGAGTCAAAACGACTCAGAGAGAAGGATGTGATGCCTGTGATATCTTCTCTCATCCAAGAGAAGGGGCTGAGTGTAGACCCCAAGTCATTGGCGATGCTAAGAGACTATGTGGGGACTGATATATCACGTCTGTATAACGAAATAGGTAAGCTGGCCATGATCCTCGGTCCGGGTGCTATGGTCACTCCTGAGTCGATAGAGAGAAATATTGGTATCTCAAAAGATTACAACAATTTTGAACTCCTCAAGGCTGTCACCGACCGCAATGTCGGGAAGGCGTTCAGAATCATCGAATATTTCAGAATCAATCCGAAGAACAATCCGGCTATAGTGACGATTGCCACCCTCTTCGGCCGATTTCAAAATCTGCTTATCTATCAATACACCAAGGATAAGACACCTGCCGGATATATGGATGCTCTCGACTTGAAAAATCAGTGGGCATTAAGAGACTACGAGACAGCAGCAAGAAACTATAGTGTGCGACAGACTATCGAGATAATCTCAGCTATCCGGGAGGCTGATGCTAAAACCAAAGGTATCGGCTCGCGTCAAAATGAATATGACCTGCTTAAGGACCTTATCTTCCATATCTTGACGGCGAGAGGGATAATTTAGGATTTATGAAGGTCTCGTTTGCAATTTGTCCGATTTTTATAAAACGCTTCACGTATTGATCTTTTAAGGTTGATTAACCATGTGCTGAAGATAGAACTGCGTAAGAGGCGATTATTTAACTGATTGTTTAAGGTTCATTTTTTGAAATGTTCGTTGATAATCCGGTTGGCGGTTGAGAGTAGGCGGTTTACTGTTTGCGGTATAGCTGCGGTGTAGCGCGGTTGTGGTTGGACAATAATTATCTTAAAAATTTGGATAATATGCCGTTTGGTTGTAACTTTGTCAGTTGATGAACGACGAGAAACGGAAATCTGAAGCAGTGAAGAAGCTGCATCAATATCTTGCTCAACACCATCTGCGGCGAACGCCTGAGAGGGATATGATATTGGAATTTGTAGCTACTCTTCATGGCCGGTTTACGCCTATGACTTTGAGGGATTCTCTTGCTGAAAAGGGCATCACGCTAAGTCAAGCTACCGTGTATAACAGCCTTAATCTGTTCGCTCGTGCCGGTCTTATCAGAAGAAGGCCCTCGGACGGAAAAGAGGCGCACTATGAGCCGGCGTTGGAATCTGACCGCCATATAGTGCTCGTATGCACCAAGTGTGGCAGCAAGCGCGAAATCCGCGATGCCGAGCTTATGAAGATGATCAGTGTGCGCCGTTTCCAATCTTTCGCCATGGATGGCTTCGAACTGCTTGTCCGGGGTGTCTGCTCGAAATGCCGCAGCGGTGGCAGAATGAAAAAAAGTATGAAATAAACATAATATTCAATATATCAGAATAATTCAAATATGAAAATCGATGTGCTTCTCGGCCTCCAGTGGGGGGATGAGGGAAAAGGCAAGGTAGTAGATGTGCTTACTCCCCGATATGATGCTGTGGCTCGTTTCCAGGGTGGACCAAACGCAGGTCACACTCTTGAGTTTGAAGGGAAAAAGTATGTGCTCCGCTCTATCCCTTCAGGTATCTTCCAGCATGGTCAGATCAATATCATAGGCAACGGTGTAGTTTTGGATCCTGTGCTTTTCAAGCAGGAAGCCGAAGAACTTGAAAAAAGCGGTGTGGATTTGCGCTCTATCCTTAAGATTTCAAAGAAGGCTCACATCATAGCTCCAACCCACCGTTTGCTCGATGCCGCCAACGAAAAAGCTAAGGGAGGAAAGAAGATCGGTACTACCGGAAAAGGCATCGGCCCTACATATACCGATAAGATTTCCCGCAATGGTTTGCGACTCGGCGATGTGTTCCATAATTTTGAAGAGAAGTATGCCGGTCTGCGTCAGCGTCATCTCGACCGTCTCGCTTCTCTCGACAGCAAGCCTGAGAATCTTGAAGAGCTTGAAAAGCAGTGGTTTGAAGCGATAGATTATCTTAAGAGCTTTGAGATTGTAGATTCGGAGTTCCTCATCAACGACCTCCTCCGCAACGGCAAGAGTATCCTCTGCGAAGGCGCTCAAGGCACTTTGCTGGATATCGATTTCGGCTCTTATCCCTTCGTGACATCTTCCAATACTATCAGTGCCGGCGCCTGCTCAGGCCTTGGCGTGGCTCCCAACAAGATTGGCGAGGTGTTTGGTATCTTCAAGGCTTATTGCACCCGTGTGGGAAGCGGCCCTTTCCCCACTGAGCTTTTCGATGAGACCGGGAAGAAGATCCGCGATCTCGGCCACGAATATGGTGCGGTCACCGGACGCGAGCGCCGCTGCGGATGGATTGACCTTGTGGCTCTGAAATATTCAATAATGCTCAACGGTGTCACTCAGCTCATAATGATGAAGAGCGACGTGCTTGATGATTTCGATGAGATCAAGGCTTGTGTAGCTTACAAAATCAATGGCGAGGAGACCAAGCAGTTTCCATTCTCTATCGAGGAGGAGATTGAGCCGGTCTATGTCACTCTCCCGGGGTGGAAGACAGATATGACTCGCATGAAGAGCGAGGATGAGTTCCCCGAGAATTTCAAGAAATATGTTGACTTCCTCGAGCAGGAGCTCGAAACACCTATTACCATTGTGTCAATAGGTCCTGACAGGGAGCAGACTATAATCCGCAATAAATAGAGTTGACTCCTTTTTATCTACGTCCGGTAATTCCGACCATTTACTAATACCATAAAAAACATCTTATTACAGCTATGGCAAAAGTCAAACCTTTTAAAGGTATACGTCCACCACAGGAGATGGTGACAAAAGTAGCTTCCCGCCCCTATGATGTGCTTAACTCCGAGGAGGCCCGTGCGGAAGCTCACGGCAACCCCAGTTCGCTCTATCATATTATCAAACCTGAGATAGATTTCGAGCCCGGGACTGACGAGCATGACGAGAGGGTCTATGATAAGGCCGTGGACAATTTCAAAGCATTCCGCTCTAACGGCTGGCTGGTGCAGGACGATAAAGAACATTACTATATCTATGCCCAGACCATGAATGGACGCACTCAATATGGTATAGTGCTTGCCGCCAGTGTCGACGACTATATGGAAAATCGCATCAAGAAGCATGAGCTCACCCGTCGCGACAAGGAGGAGGATCGTATGAAACATGTGCGTGTCAATAATGCCAATATCGAGCCCGTGTTCCTTGCCTTCCCTGACAATGCTGTGCTGCAGGAGATTATTGACAAAGTTACTGCCGGAAAGCCGGAATATGACTTCATAGCCCCCGATGGTTTCGGTCATCACTTCTGGGTGGTAGATGATCAGGATATGATAGATTGTATCACTGCCGAATATGAAAAGATACCTTATCTATATATAGCAGACGGTCATCATAGATCAGCGGCAGCGGCTCTCGTTGGGCACGAAAAGGCGAAAAGCAATCCCAATCATAAGGGCGACGAGGAGTATAACTATTTCCTCGCTGTGGCTTTCCCCGCTTCTCACCTCAATATCATCGACTATAACCGTGTGGTGAAGGATCTGAATGGACTTACCCCGAAGGAGTTCCTTGACCGACTCTCTGAAAATTTCATAGTAGAGGAGAAAGGGGAGGAGGAATACCGTCCTACCGCTTTACATAACTTCTCGCTCTACCTCGACGGCAAATGGTATTCACTGACCGCTAAGGAGGGTACCTACAACGACGATGATCCTATAGGCGTGCTTGATGTTACCATCTCCAGCGATCTGATTCTTCGCGACATTCTTGGAATTCACGATCTTCGCAGTGACAAGCGCATTGATTTCGTGGGTGGTATCAGAGGTCTCGGCGAACTTAAGAAGAGAGTTGACTCAGGCGAAATGTCTATGGCGCTCGCTCTCTATCCTGTCTCCATGAAGCAGCTTATGGATATTGCCGACACCGGAAATATCATGCCGCCGAAAACTACCTGGTTTGAGCCAAAGCTCCGATCCGGCCTCGTTATCCACGAGCTGTTGTAAAAAAACTTCAGCATCTGAACTACATTATAGAAAAAGCTCACCGGACTGATTTCGGTGAGCTTTTTTAGATCTTGGTCTTTACAGACTGACCTCCGGGGATAATTTATCTCCTTGAGAATTCAGGCTTTGGGCGTAGTGCCAATGATGCGCTTGGCACCAATATAGCGTTTGGAATAATATCCGCTGTCGGGAAACTTCTGGTAGGTGACACCCTTGGATGATGAAGCATGGATGAATACACAGCTTCCATCGCTTTTCACGTCAACCACCATTGCGACATGGCCTACTGATTTGTTACCGGCACGTCCTGAGAAAAACATCAGATCGCCCGGTTTGAGTTCATCGCGGTTTATCTTGACACCCTCATTGAACTGCGTGCTGGAAGATCGGCTGAGTTTGATGCCGAACTGGCGGAACACATAGCCAACGAAGCCTGAGCAATCGAAGGCTTTAGGCCCTGAGGCTCCTCTGCTATAACGAGTACCGACAAATTTCGAAGCAAACGTAGTCAGTTTGTCGGCGAGCAGTTTTTCATCACTCTCATCTTCGAGAATTTCAGAGGGGGTGAGTGTAGGAGATGACAGCTCGATAATGTCAGAAAATGTAGGAAGGGTAAACTCAGTCGCAGTTTCCAAAAATGCATTATGAGCTTCGGGGAGTTTCAGTGGGGTGGGGTGCACTTCTTGACTTACGGATTGAGCCATCACGGCAAAAGGAATTGTCAAAAGCGCTATTATTGAGGGGAGTTTAATTTTCATTGACGATTATTTTTTTGATAGAAGGTTCAGCAAGATGAATTGCCATGAGGGCAGGACAATCACTGCTGATGAGTGAGAAATATCTATCGAAATTATTAAAAGTTCTATATTGAGGGTCTTTGCCCTGTTATGTTTTCCGATTACAAAGTTACGAAATCTTTAGCTCATGGGCAAATCGCAAGTTGCTGTAATACTTTTATTTTAGTATAGCAGGTGTTTGCAATTGAGATTTAATTTAATTAAGAAAAATAATAGAAATGTTAAAGAATTGTGGATTAAAACCGCGATCGATTACAATATTTAAAATATATTAACAATTGACATCTTTGATAATTTAAGAAACAATATGAATGACTCTGAAGGGCAGAAATAATTTGCAATTGTTTGTTAAATTGTATGCAATTGCAAATTTATATAAGTACCTAATTAACAATTTGCTACGCAAAATTTTATGGAAATCGCATTTTACAATAATTGTGATATTTTAACAATTAGATCAACTTGCCTGATTGTCCAAAAATTGTAGGAAATAATATGTTTGATTATTTCTGAAATTATTGCGAACTTTGCAATAACCTGATTATAGAAAATTGCTCGACAGAGGGAAATTTTTCGTCCAAGAAGGATCTAATAACCATATTATAATAATACAAATGAAAAAAAGTGCTCTACAGAAAGCCCGTGCCGCTTTCAAGCCTCAGCTCCCCATCGTGCTTACCGGTGCGGTGAAGGTTGTAGAAGGGAAACCGACTCAGTCCGCCGACAATCAGGAGGAGATCAACAAACTCTTCCCCAACACCTATGGTCTGCCTGAGATCACCTTTGAAAAAGCTTCCGAGAAGGGGGCTTCAGCGCCTATCAATGTTGGTGTGATTCTTTCAGGTGGTCAGGCTCCCGGTGGTCACAATGTGATCAGCGGTCTTTACGACGGTATTAAAAATGTGAATCGCGACAGCCGTCTTTATGGCTTTCTCATGGGCCCCGGTGGTCTTGTAGATCACAATTATAAGGAACTCACAGCCGATATCATCGATGAATATCGTAATACCGGCGGTTTTGATATCATTGGCTCCGGTCGTACGAAGCTCGAGACTAAGGAGCAGTTTGACAAAGGTCTTGAAATCCTCCGCAAGCTCAATATTTCAGCTCTCGTGATCATTGGCGGTGATGATTCCAATACTAATGCCGCTATCCTCGCTGAATACTATAAGTCAATTGGTGCAGGGGTGCAGGTGATTGGTGTTCCCAAAACTATCGACGGCGACCTTAAGAACAATGTCATCGAGACTTCGTTTGGTTTCGACACTGCTACAAAAGTATATTCTGAGGTTATCGGTAATATCCAGAAGGATTGCAACTCAGCAAAGAAATACTGGCATTTCATCAAACTCATGGGACGCTCGGCTTCACACATCGCTCTTGAATGTGCCCTCAAGTGTCAGCCCAATATCTGCATCATCTCCGAGGAGGTTGAGGCTAAGAATTTGACCCTCGACCAGATTGTTGATGATATAGCAGAAGCAGTGGTTGCCCGTTCAAACGATGGAAAGAACTTCGGCGTTGTTCTTATCCCCGAGGGCCTCATCGAGTTTATCCCTGCTGTCAAAGCTCTTATCGCTGAGCTCAACGACCTCCTTGCTGCAAAGGCTGATGAATTTGCCGCTGTAGATCCTGAGAAGCAGCGCGAATGGGTGATTTCACACCTCAGCGATGCTAACGCAGCTACCTACAAGTCACTCCCTGCCGGTGTTGCCCGTCAGCTCACACTCGACCGCGATCCCCATGGTAACGTTCAGGTGTCGCTCATCGAGACTGAAAAACTCCTCTCTGAAATGGTAGGGAAGAAGCTCGAAGCACTTGCAGCCGAAGGAAAATATAAAGGCAAATATTCTACCATGCACCACTTCTTCGGCTATGAAGGTCGCTGCGCTGATCCCTCTAATTTCGATGCAAACTATTGCTATGCTCTCGGTTACACTGCTGCTTGTCTGATCGCAGCAGGCAAGACCGGCTACATGTCAAGCCTTCGCAACCTCACATTCGCTCCCGTCAACTGGGTAGCAGGTGGTATTCCCATCACCATGATGATGAATATGGAACGCCGCCATGGCGAGATGAAGCCTGTGATCCGCAAGGCGCTTGTCGAACTCGATGGTGCACCCTTCCTCAAATTCGCAAAAGAGCGCGAAGAGTGGAAATATAACACATGCTACACCTATCCCGGCCCCATCCAATACTTTGGCCCTGTAGAGGTATGCGATCAACCGGCCCTTACACTCGTTTACGAGCAGGAGCGCCGCAAATATTGATTCCGGAATCACAATTATCATCATTTTAGAGGCTGCAGTCCACAGTTGTGAACTGCAGTCTCCTTATTTACCTGCTGACAAAGTAGTCGAGTAGGGGTGTGGTTTCAAGGATTAGCGTATTGGTCAACACTCAACATTCGGGGGCAGGCTATTAGCGATAAGATATAGATGTTTCCTCGAATGATTGATGGTATTCTTATGAATTGTTCCTGCTTTTATAGGCCATTATCTGTTAATGAAACTGCATATTCCGATTTTTAGAATATTTTAATATATTCAGATGGTGAAATGATGTTAATTATTGGTCAGTTTTTCATAAAGTGTTGTAATGAATTGATATAAAGGGATTTATGGGGTAAATTGGGGGGGGGTAATTTTTAATGTTTCTGGGCGTGATTGGAATGGCTTTAACAAATAAAGTGCTGATTTTAACACTTGTGAGTGTCATTCTATTTGGTAGAAACATAATTTTGTTGTAATTTTGTAAGATGGAAAAGTATTATAGTGTAAAGTAACTTCGTCAGTTTAATAGTATCTAATACCCTCTCTCGATTATGAGACTGTTATCGTTAATACTTGCAGTCATTACCACTTTCTCCTGTTTCGGCGCGAGCAACGCTGATTCGGTGAATGTGCACTTTCTTGTGGGGCATCGCCGGTTTGACCCGTCGTTGGGCAACAATCGCGAGGTGATGAACGGATTTATAGAGAAAGTGCGCGAGGCTGTGGCTGCCGATGATGTAGAACGAATAGAGGTACACGGATATGCATCGCCCGACGGTCTCTCGAAAGCTAATGAGATACTTGCCCGTAACCGTTGTAACACTATAGCTGAATATATCATAAAGCATGCCGGCGTGAATCCCGACTTAATTGATGAGAAGCCTTCCGGAATTGGTTGGGATAGACTGCGGAGCCTGGTGGCTGAGAATCCCGATGTCCCTTATAAGGATAAGGTGCTGGACATCCTTGAAAATACACCGGTTTGGATTTATGGTGCCTCAGGCAAAGTGGTCGACGGACGAAAGAAGCGCTTGATGGATCTTGCAGGAGGCCGGCCTTACAATTGGCTTTACGTGCATATCTTCCCCGAGCTTCGCAATGCAGTGGCTGTGACACTATATCGTAGAACGCCAGACCCGGTAGCAACTGAGACTGACGCTATAACGCCTGACGATGTTTTGACCGATTCAATAACGGTTATTGATAGTACTCACGGCGTTGCAGATGAGATTCAATCCACTGACTCAGAAGTGTCTGTAGGGGAAAGCATTGATAAAGAAGCAGACGGTGCCGACGGAGCCGGAACTCTTGCCGGAAGTATTGAATACTACAAGCGTCGCCGGCACTTCGCGCTTAAGACCAATCTGCTTTATGATGCCGTGTTACTTCCTAACCTTGAACTGCAGTGGCAGATCAATCCACAATGGTCTGTCTCTCTTGAGGGCGATGTAGCATGGTGGTCCAGATGGTCGAGTCACCGTTCCTACCGTCTGGCTGTTATCTCACCTGAGGTGCGCTATCATATTCGCCCGAAAGGCCTTATGCACGGGCTCTATGTGGGTGCTCTCGCCGGAGGTGGCTGGTATCAGCTTCAGTGGGAAACTTCTCGCGGTTATCGCGGTGAGGGTTTTATGGCAGGTGTGTCGGTCGGTTATATGTGGCCGATAAGCCGTTCGTTCTCTCTCGACGCTGAGATTGGCTTCGGCTATCTTCACACTCGCTACAAACGATATGAATCAAGAGCGGGACACCAACTCTATCAGTTCACTAAGTCAATGGACTATGTAGGTCCCGTAAAATTAAAGTTATCAATCGCATGGCGATTTGATATAGTAACAAAAAAAGTAAAGAATAATTCCTCACTATGAAATTATTAAGAATAATAATCATAGCTGCTCTTACGGCGGGGGTGTCGTTGCTGACATCGTGCAGGGATGAATTGTGCTACGATCACTATCCCTCCGTGTCGCTGGGACTCGAATGGGAGCATGAGTGGGAGCGCGACTATGGTATGAATCATGCCTCTAACTGGGATGAAGCGCTGCATGGCTTCGGCTATGATGAAATACGTCCTGAACGACCTGAATGGGTGCGTTTGCTCATCAATAAATCCGACGGAACTGTCGGCGAGAGGATTCTTTCTTCCGATGGCGGCGATGTGAAGGTGGATCTTGGTGAAGGCCAGTCATATCTGCTCTACAACGGTGACACCGAATACATTCTGCTTTCCGACATGGCATCACTTACCAACGCTCAGGCCACGGCTTCTTCCCGATCGCGAGCTGGTCTTTCATTAGCCGACATGCACCCCGGTGCACGCTCTACCAATCCTCCCGACGTGCTCTATGCAGCATATGTTGAAAATGCACCGTCTCCAGGCTATCATGAGCATCCCTCGCTGCAGGTCAAGATGCAGCCCTTGGTTTATACCTACGTGATTCGCTACGAATTCGATGAAGGTCAAGAATTTGTGTCGTTGGCTCGCGGAGCCTTAGGCGGTATGGCCGAAGGCGTGTATCTGCGCGACGGCCGTACATCGGAGAATACATCTATAATCCTCTACGACTGTGAAGTGAAGGACTATGGGTGTGAGGCTCACGTAAGATCCTTCGGTGTTCCCGGATTTCCCGACCAATATTTCGGGCGAGAAGATAATGAAAAGAATGGGACCACATCTGAGAAGCCTTATACGCTCAATCTGGAGCTTCTTCTCAAAAATGGCAAAATGTTTGAATTTAACTTCGATATCTCAGCCCAGCTCAAGAATCAGCCCCGAGGTGGTGTTATCACCGTGAAGGGTGTGAAGATATCAGATGAGCAGGGCATGTCGGAGTCAGGATTCGATGTAGAAGTTACCGAGTGGCCCAACCATGATGTAATTGACTTACCGATAGAAATTGATCCTTAGTAATAAATAAATCAAAATAATAAAATCAAAAAGTAATAAAACTATGAAGAAGCATTTCCTTTATTTAGCTTTAGGTGCTTCCGTCCTCACAGCCTGTACTTCTGAAGAGGTAGTTGACGTGAGTTATCAGAGCAATCCTATCAGCTTTGAAAACGTTGTGATGAAGCAGAGCCGTGCCGTAGTTGGCGACATGACTAATGCCAACTTTGATAAGTTTCTGGTGTTCGGCTTCTACACTCAGGTTGACAAAGAAGCTAACCCTATCCAGATCTTTAGTGAAGATGCGGTGATAAAGAATTCAACTACAGGTAAATGGGAGTACGGCGGCACACGTTTCTGGGTGCCTGACGCAACATACTCATTCTTTGCCTACAGTTGTGGCGACGTGCAGCTCGACCATACTTACGGCACTGCAGGCCTTGAACTCAATGCCACCGGTGCAGATCGTCAGCTGACCATTTCAAACTACTATACCGACGCTTCTCATCAGCACGACCTTATCTATGCTCAGCAAAAGGGTATCAAGGCATTGGCTATGACAGAGGACAACAAGACTCCAAACCCTGCCGTGACGTTCAAATTCGAACACATCTTGACCAAAATCGATGCCGTGTTTACCAGCGAATTTGCTGAGGACTATGATGTTGTGATCAAGGATGTGCAGATCGTTAACTTCCGCAATAAGGGTAACTTTGCTTACACTAAAGGTTGGAGCGACGTGATCCGCGATAACGGTTCGATTCCTACGATGCAGATGAAGTTCTCGGATCAGAAGAATGCCAAAGATGGTATCGGAGCCGCCAACTCCGCTCAGGCAGAATCTGACAAGCCTCGTACTGATGCCTGCTACGTGCTCCCCTTTGCTTATGCAACTAACGATGTGACTCTCAATTTCACTCTTGAGCTTTACAAGGGCACTCAGCACACCTCTGCCAACCTCGTGCTTTCACGTAACATGTCTGGCCACTGGCGCCCCACCTGGCAGCAGGGTTTCTACTACACCTACAATGTGGTGCTGACAGGCTCCGCAGCCAATCTGCAGCCTATCGTGTTTGAGACGGCCGCCAGCCTTAACGACTGGACTTCCGGTTCGAGCACTGCCACCGATATTACTTTCGGTACTTAATCCTCATAAGCAGCCATCTGCCGGAAACTTTTCCGGCATGATAGCCAGCTTTATACAGCAAGCCGTGCCGCGCCGACCATCAGCGTGGTCAGCGCGGCACATATGCGGCTTGTAATCTCCACACACATTTAATCTAATACACACGGGAATAAATAATATGTTTATTAACAGACTGAAACGTTTCATGCTCGTGCCGGCTGTCATGTTAGGAATGGCGGCGTGTCAGTCAGGAGCGGATGAACCCGATGGGGGAGGTCACGGCGATGCCATGACATTTACCACCGAGGTGACTTCGCGCACCTCCGTTGTGAGCAATAGCAGTCTCAAGCAGTCGCCGATAGTTCTCTTCGGTGATATGAAGTTCGGGACTAAATTGGTGGTGTTTAACGGCACATATCTTACATTCGACGATGATTCACAGAAATGGATGTACACGGGAACTCAGTATTGGTTCCCAAAACATGAGCACTCATTTGCTGCATATCATCCCGCCGATGCTTCAGGTTTATCCGACATCGGGTATTCCGACAGCAAGTTGTCCTTTACCTATGACTACCCGGTAGATAATTATAAAAATGTCACCGATTTGCTCATTGCCACACATCGCCGTCTCTACGTTGAAGAAGGTATCGCCGACCCTGTGCGTCTGAAATTCAGTCATATCCTCTCTAATATAAGTGTTGACGTAAAAGTAAAGGCACCTCCTGTTGAGGTACAATCGCTCACCGTCAATAAGATTATATTCAAAAATATACCCTCGAAAGCTTCCTATGAAGTAACTGCTGCCGACCTTAC
>CAZUEY010000009.1:0-33246 GCA_964619395.1 uncultured Staphylococcus sp.
TTGCGCAACTTGGTGGATGCAGGTGGGAAAACAAGCTTCAGCAAAGACCGCTGGTTCTCACTCAGGGTTGGATGGTAGAGCATCGACATTAGGATTTGGTTACACATTTTTACAACTTGCAGATGCCTGACAGGACTTTCCGTAAGTTTCCTGAAAGAATGTTACAAATACCGTGCCATACCCAGCCATCGGAAAAAGTTACTAATGGTCTCGCATCCTTGGGCGCTTTTGGCCCTTTGGCTCAGTCACATAGCTCGCTATGCTCCTTCGCCAAAAGCCCAAAATCGCTCCACGGCTGCGACCCTCAGCAGGCTGCTAAATTATGAGTCGGGGCCTAAAACGCAAATCAGCCAACAGGCACAACAATGCCACAATTGGTGTAAAGGATTTGGATAATTACTGAAATATCCCTCTACGGCGTTGCGATGTAGGATTGGGACTCCCCCATGCAAAAATTTAATCAAAAAAAATCTATGGACGTTGCAATCCGATGTCCATAGATTTTTTTGATTAAAGGATTTACTGCCTGACGATATACTGACACCTTTCCGGCTCCTCGACATAGCGCGATCGCGGGCAAGACCAATCTTATCTTGTCTTATCTCCTTTGAGCCAAGTTGGAGTTTACAGCAAATGTCTGTATTGAGCCAAAAGGAGATGAAGCATATAACACTATTGGGTTAACGGACGTTAGCGGCGGCGTTTTGACTTTTTGGAGGATTTTGAGGTGCCTGATTTTGAAGTGGCGGATTTTTTGGCGGGGATTTTGATAGTTTCGCCGGCACGGATATTGGTGTTGGACTTCTTCATGCCGTTAGCGGCCTGAATCTCTTCGACGCTGACACCATATTTGCGAGACAACGCTGCGAGTGTCTCCCCTTGGGCAATCTTGTGGGTAGTACCCTTCGAAGCCTTTGCCTGCTCTGCCTTCGGAGCCGGCTTTGAGGTTTGCTGGCGCGACTTAGAGGTTTGCTGATTGTTGGCGCTCGCTTTTGAGGCCGATGAGTTTTGCTGCGAAGCAGATGTAGAGGCGGTTGCTTCAGCCACATCTTTCCCATTGCCGGCAGAGGCATTGCCTAAATCCTTGGGGGATACCTGCGGCACCTCGGCGGCAGCCTGAATCTTGACATTCTCGGGCTGCACACGCTCATAGACTTCAATCTTGAGTTTGTCGCCCTCCTTCACCTTGCCACGGCGCAACTGATTCCAACGCTTGATATCAGTAGCCGAAACACCATATTTGCGGGCTATGTCGCGGAGATTCTCTCCGCGGGCCACCTCATGATATTTCACCACCATCTTCTCGGTGCTTTGAGTGGAGGCTATCTGCGTATTCCCCTCGGCATTAGTCGATTGAGAGGCGGCTCGGGTAAGATTGGCCACACCGTTGTCACTGACGGGCTCTTCGACCACAGCCACAGACCCATCGGAGGGCTCCACATAGCTGCGGCGGGCATATAGCTGGGCATCGTAGTCGGCAATCCTCTTCTCGCTCATCACATAGCTCAGACATTGCTGGGTTGGGAGGGTGAGCACATACGGCCTATAGTCGCCCGGAATTATATCCTTTCTATACTGTGGGTTGAGCATCCTTATCTCCTCGACGGGGATATTGAGCACGGCAGCTATCTGATTGAAGTGGATATACTTGTTGACCACCACGGTATCAGTTGTGAGATGGCGCTTCACCACAGTAGGGGAAATACCATGGTCGCCGTAGTAGTTCATCACATAGTTGGCGGCGATGAAAGCGGGAAGATATCCGCGGGTCTCGGCGGGAAGATAGGGATATATCTGCCAGAAATCC
The DNA here is from genome assembly GCA_964619395.1 of uncultured Staphylococcus sp. Classification (GTDB taxonomy): domain Bacteria; phylum Bacteroidota; class Bacteroidia; order Bacteroidales; family Muribaculaceae; genus Duncaniella. The sequence goes on from CAZUEY010000009.1 coordinate 1,808, forward strand.
TTCTTGCCTTCGCCCCCTGCGCGACGCAGGGCTTTATTGACATTGCCGGGGCCACAATTATAGGCCGCGATGGCAAGCGACCAGTCGTCGTAGATATCGTGGAGCTGCTTGAGATAGCGTGCGGCGTTGCGCGACGACAGGCGTGCATCGCGGCGCTCATCAATCAGGGAGTTCACCTCCATGCCCAACCCCTTGGCGGTGGCAGGCATGAATTGCCAGAGGCCGGCAGCTCCGGCACGCGACACGGCGTTGGGGTTGATGGCACTCTCTATCACTGGGAGATACTGCAATTCCGTGGGCATACCTTCCTTTATAAGTTCCTCCACGAAGATAGGTCCGTAATAATTGTGGAGAGCCAGCATATCGGCCACCAGTGAGCGGCGCTTGTTGAGATACATGTTGATATAGTTCCCCACGATCGAATTGTAGGGTAGTTCTATCTCGGTAGGTAGACGCTTGAGACGCTCCTCGTAGACCGATGGAGAGGTAGTTCCCACGTTGCCACGGTCGATTCCCGGAATCACGAAATTCTTGAGGTAGAAATTTTCTTCGAGCAGACGGGTCTGAGTCTCGAAACTCTCGGGAGCTATGATATTATCATCAGTGATCGAGTGTTTGATCTCGAGAATGGATCTCAGGCCGAAGGCTGGAGTGGCACTGAGACATATGGCAAAAGCGGCGGCGAGGATTGTCTTTTTCATTGTAAGGGAGTGGGAGAGGGAATATTTTCTATTTTTTAGAGTATGAAAATGGAGAGAATTCCGGAGTATGAAAATGGAGAGAAAAATGATTATTCAGTTGTCAGAAATTGAAAGCCCAATAGAGCCCGATACCCGGAAGGCCGTTTTTACGGGTCTCGTTAGGGATTAGCGTTGGAGAAATGTCGACACTAAGATCAGGGGTGATATCAAAGTGCGACAGCGAAGCGTCAACATAGGCATCGACCATGGCAAGAGCATAGACCCCTATCATACAGATGATGCAAAGGTCGCGGTTGCGTCTATAGTAGTTCTTGCGCCGGCGTAGCAGGTCAGTGAGCCAACTTCGGTCAAGGTCATCCTCCTTGACGGTGGGCGCGAAGAAATCCATATAGCTTTTGGTCGTTGGATCATTGTCCATGATGTCAGAGTAGGCGCGTGTATAGTCGCGGAGCATTGTATTGTTCCAGTTGGTGGCATAGCCGAGACCCATGAAAGCGCCTACGACTATCGGGAGCTTCCAGTAACGGCGGTTATAAAGCTGCCCGAGACCGGGGAAGAGCGCCGACATCCACACTGCACGCGTAGGATCAGGGTTGAATGTATAGCTCCGCTCCACATTCACTTCCACCTCTCCCACGGGAACCACAGCAAGTGAGTCGCCCTCGAGGGCTACACTGTCGAGCATCACGGTGGGGTCGAGCCCCTCGGGGAGGCGCGCAGCGAAACTGTCAGGGAGATTGGAGATCGGCGAGCCGGTTCGCCGGGGAGGTCTTACAGGCTTCACCGGACGAAGTGTAGTGGCAGTGTCAGCAGGAGCCGACGGAGCCGTTTCAGCAAAAGACGTAAAAGGGATTGCCGCCATGATCGCAACCATGCCGACAACCAATTTTAATATCTTAAGCCGAAATAATCTCATGTCACATTTCTACCCCGGCGTATTGGTTCATTGCTTTGCAGTGTCAAAGATAGCAATTAATCTCTCAAGTTCCGCCTCGTCGCTGAATGAAAAAGTGATTTTTCCCTTTCCGGAGGCATCACAAGTGAGCTTTACAGGGGTAGCAAACCGCTGTGAGAGATGATTTTTTAAAATATCATAATCATTGTTAGAAAACCTTTTTTGAGCCTCGGAGGGACGTTTTTCATCCTCGGCAGCCTCCTTATATTTCTTCGCCAGCTCCTCGACGCGGCGCACGGAGAGCCCCTGCTTCACAATCTCATTGTAGAGTTTGAGCTGAAGTTTCGGGTTTTCGATGCTCAGAAGGGCGCGTGCATGACCCATATCTATCCTGCGGTCGCGGAGTCCGAGCTGCACCTCAGCTGGCAGCCTCAGCAACCTCAGGAAGTTGGCAATCGTGGCACGCTTCTTGCCGATGCGTTCGCTGAGCCGCTCCTGAGTCAGGTTGTATTGTTCGATAAGTTTCTTGAATGTCAGGGCAATTTCGATAGCGTTGAGATCTTCGCGCTGAATATTCTCTATCAACGCCATCTCTGTGAGTTCGGTATCGTTGGCGGTGCGGATATAAGCGGGCACCGTAGTGAGGCCTGCCTTCATGGCAGCGCGATAGCGGCGCTCTCCGGCTATGATCTGATAGGAGTCAGGCCCGGTCTTGCGGAGCGAGAGGGGCTGAATGATGCCGAGTTCGCGTATAGAGCGGGAAAGTTCCTCGAGCGACTCCTCGTCGAAAAGTCGACGGGGCTGATCGGGATTTGGAGAGATGCGTGAGATTTCAATATCGTTGATGGCAGTAGTACCGCGGGCTGGGGTGTCGTCCATCGAAATGAGCGTATCTAATCCGCGGCCGAGTGCCGGGCGTTTTGGTGTCATGGCAATAGTGTTGGAGGGTGGATGAAATCTTGGGAGGTGAGTTTAAGTCTACTTATAATAAAGGTGTAAACCTTAATCTCCGGTGTCAGTTAGAAGGGTTGCGGGCAATCAGCTCTTTGGCCAAAGCCACATGCGAGGTAGCGCCGCGCGACACAGGGTCGTAGATGAGTGCCGGGAGTCCATGGCTGGGAGCCTCGCTCAGACGTATGTTGCGCGGGATCACCGTGTCAAACACCATATCGCCGAAATGGCCCTTGAGTTCCTCATAGATCTGGTTGGCAAGGCGCAGACGGGCATCATACATTGTCAGGAGGAAACCCTCGATCTCAAGTTCAGGATTGAGCTTCGACTTGATAATGCGGATGGTATTGAGCAGCTTAGTGATACCCTCGAGGGCAAAATATTCTGCCTGGACGGGGATAATCACCGAATCGGCTGCGGTGAGAGCATTGACAGTGATCAGTCCGAGCGATGGGGAGCAGTCGATGAGGATATAATCGTAGTCGTTTTTGACTGAAGCCACAGCATTTTTGAGCACATTTTCGCGCGAAGGCTTATTGATAAGCTCAATCTCCGCACCCGCCAGATCGATGCGCGAGCCTATAAGGTCGAGCCCTTCGCAACAGGTGGGCACCTGCGACCCCGCCATAGGATATTCATCGACCAGACACTCATAGATCGACGAGGCCATCGACTTGGGGTCAATCCCGTAGCCGGAAGTAGCGTTGGCCTGCGGGTCGGCATCGATAATGAGAGTCTTCTTGCCCTCGGCAGCAAGCGAGGCGGCAAGATTGATTGTTGTGGTAGTCTTGCCCACGCCACCTTTCTGGTTGGCTATAGCTATAATTTTACCCATAGTAATCTAAAGATATCGGGGAGAAAAAATCGCTCCCCTGTTTGACGGGTGCAAAGTAAGCCATTTTACCACAAAAATCCACCTCATGCCCAGCCAAATCAATCGAAAATGTTGATAACTTTCACTCAAAGCCTCCCCCATAATACATGTTAATGCCGCCGACGCATGTAGCGGAGGGATTTTGGAGAAATCCACTTTGAACCTACTTCTACTTACTTTTTTCAACTTTGGGGGCGCTGCGAGGATGTTGTATCAAATTTTTATATATCTTTGCGATTGTTTCTCTTCAACAATAAAAAAATTCACCACGATCACTACTGCCATGCGCCGATTTCTATCATTATTGACAGCCCTTTCGTTTGCACTGCTCGCCCAGAATGTCTCCGCAGCGACCGACCTAAGCCGCAAGCTCGCCAACTACTACTCTCAGATAGAGGCACACCAATATCTGCAAGCAGCCAACTCGGCCGCCGACGCCTCAGCTCTCTATGCACAGGGACAGAACTATGAAGGCGCATTCAACTTCCTCAACAATGTCAACAAGGCTTTGGCAGGCAAGGGAGTGGCCCCCGACTCTCTCCCCGAGGTGAGATATCTGCTCGAACGCGCACGCTTCAAGCTCTACCGCCGCATGGGCAACAATCCCGCCGCCGAACGCATACTCGGCCGCATGGGTAACTTTGCACGTAAGGCAGGGAAAACTGATATCACCGCCGACATGCTCTTCAATGAGGCGCGCCAATATTTCGCTACCGGCAACACTGAAAAAGGCACCCGCTGCATGGAGCGCCTCATGGCGATGCTCGGCAAATCAAACTCTGATGCCGCTACAGACACTCTCTATCGCCGCATCATTGACAAGGCTATAGCCGACAATGCCGCTCCGGTGCTCGGCTATACCTACGAAAGCTACATCAAATGGACAGACTCAATCGAGACCGCCAATGCCGACACTGAACTGGCGAAAGCCCGCCGCCAATACACTGATGCATTGACCACAATCTCGGAGAAAGATAGCACCATAGCCGCACGCACGGGCTGGATCGTGACCTTCGCCATACTCTTTGCAGTGGCAGTGGGTGTGGCCGTGATCCTCGGGCTGCTCTACCTACGCATCATGGTGGTCAACAAACGTCTGCGTCGACGTCTCGACGATGCCCTGGCCAGAAATGAGGCTAAAAATGCCATCCTCCACAACATGTCGTCGCGCATCGACCCGGCGCTCGACCGGCTCGACAGCTCCAACCCCACCGTCAAGAGTCTGCGCCGATTCGTGGAGCGCATCGGCGAGCTCGCCGACGTGGAAAATGCTTCGGAGGCCGAAGCATCGGAGGCATCCGACGTGAATCTCGAATCCTTCTGCGAGAATATCGCCTCTCAGATACGCCCGCTGCTCAAACCTGAGGTATCGCTCACAATAACAGGTGCGCGCGGCATAGCCCGCATCAATGGCCCGGAGGTCGAAAAAATCCTTATCGACCTTCTGACAAACGCTGCAAAAGCCACCCCGGCAGGGGGCAAGATCACTCTCGCCTACAAGAAGCGCGGCGCCAAGAGTCATCAGTTTATCGTCACCGACTCCGGCTCAGGTGTAGCCGAAGAACTTCGCGACAATCTTTTCATAGCCTTCGCCAATCATCAGGATCTCGCTGAAGGCACCGGTCTGGGACTCCCCATCAGCGCCGGTCGCGCCGCTGCTATCAACGGTTCGCTGGTGCTCGACACACCTACAGCATCAGGCGCTTCATTCACTCTCAACATCCATAGCTGAGAAGCCATCAGGAGAGCGGCTCCTGACACCGGATCACCACTCGTAGGCTATGCTCAAGCCCAATCCGTTGAGCGTAAGAGTGTTGTCCTGCCAATAATTATAGTTATTGCTTGAGGTCAGAAGCTGATAGGTGATACCTACGTTTACGGCATGCCGCGAGTCGTCAGCTCCCATGGGGATCCTCACGCCTACCGACGGCTTGAGGTAGAACTGAGCATCGCCTGTCATGCATCCATGCTGCAGCCGCAGATAGCTGTTGCCGATGAGCCACATGGCACCGATTTTGAGGTCGGCATACATCGACACACCGCTCATATTTCCGAAATTGAAGCGAAAATCAGTGAACACCGGGATCATCACCTTGGTTTTTGACGACGAATGTTGCCAGAACGAAGGGCGATCGGTCGCCGGTGTGGGGATATCGGTATTGTTCATCGCCACATCAACTCCCAGACCCGCGCCCATGAAAAACCATGAGGCATAGCGGAATCCCTGCGATGTGCTCACGCCAAGTATATTCACCCTATTATCGCCAAAACCGGCTGTCCCCGACAATTCAAGGTAACCCTTATACTTAAAGGAGCCTGAAAGCGCCGGAGAAATGAGTCCCGGCAACTGATTTGCTATTTCAAAATACTGAGCCCGAGCCTCCGAGGCCCATCCGAGCGAGACTGCCAATAGCACCGCGCTCAAAATCCTTCTGCTGATTCCTCTCATAAACAATTGCGTTTTTTGCTCCGATTTCCACCGTGGAAACCAAAGCTATTTTTCATAATAATTATTCTTTAAGATTATAACATCCGGTCAACCCCGGAGGTTCGCCGCACATCAACCTGCGCCTCACTCTTTGTTGCTCAAAAATGATGACTTTGGGTGAAAATCTTTTACAGTAAGAGTCCCTGAAAATCTCCTGAAAATATTATCTTTGCAAAACCATGCCGCGCCAACAAGCGGCTATGCCTCTCAAGAGGAAACCGTAGGCCATTAAAAAATGCCTGCATCACATCCCGTCACCTGCATAAAACCCAAAGAGGAGAGAACCCTCAAAGCCTCCATGCACCACCGATGAAAAAGATACTTCTCGTCATAATGCTCATTGCCACCCTCGCGGCAGGGGCAGCCCCCAAGAGTCAGAAAAGCAAAAAAACTAAGAAGCCCAAAACCACCAAAGTGGCGAAGGGCTCCTCTACCCACTCACCCCGCCCCCCGCGCGAGCCCTTCGTGAGACGCCTCGATGCTCCGGAGTTTAAAGCGGGGCTCTCCGGCAAAAACATTGCCCTCTGGCAGAGCCACGGCCGATATTTCGACCTCAGGGAGGATCGCTGGCGGTGGCAGCGCGCACGTCTGTTGGGCACAGTAGAGGATCTCTACACTCAATCCTACGTGCTTCCTTTCCTCATCCCCATGCTCGAAAATTCCGGAGCCTACATCCTTTCTCCTCGCGAGCGCGACCTCTCCACCACCGAGGTGATTATCGACATGGATGGAGGCGCAGCTCAGAAGGGCTATAAAGAAAAGGCAGGGAAAGAGAAATGGAGCTACCTGCCGGGGGTGACCGGTTTTGCCATGACTTCCCCAACTCTCAAAGGCACCGAAAACCCATTCCGTAACGGCACTCTCCGCAAAGTCGCCACCGTCACAGACCCGGCGCGGGCCTCATCAGCCCTCTGGTATGCCGACTTCCCCGCAGGAGGCAACTATGCCCTCTATGTCAGCTACGCCTCTCTGCCTGAAAGCGCTCCCGATGCGCACTACATAGTCAACTCCCTGGCCGGAAGCGAGGAATTTGAAGTCAATCAGCGCATCGGCGGCTCCACATGGGTCTACCTCGGGACATTCCCCTTCGCAGCCGGCAAGAGTGATACCCCTACCGTAGAATTGCTCAACATCTCAGACTCGAAAGGCACTGTAGTCACCGCCGATGCAGTGAAAATCGGCGGCGGAATGGGGAATGTGGAGCGCGGCACATCCACCTTGGGCGCGAAAGTCAGCGGCTACCCCCGCTTCACCGAGGGCGCACGCTATTGGCTCCAGTGGGCCGGTATGCCCCGCAGTGTCTATTCTATCACGGAGGGCAGCAGCGACTACGAGGACGATTACAAAAGCCGTGGCCTCTGGGTCAACTACCTCGCCGGCGGCTCATCGCAGCTCCCGGGAGTGAAGGGACTCGGCATACCCATCGACCTCTCTTTTGCACTCCACACCGATGCCGGCACCACATCCGATCCTACCTCCACCATAGGCACTATGCCTATCATCTACACCAAGGGGGCTCCTCTCGGTTCGGGCGAATCGCGCTCCACCTCCGAGCGATATGCCACACTGGTCACCGACCAGATTGTCAGAGACATCCGCCTTCTCTACGACCCGTCATGGTCGCGCCGGAAGCTCCGCGACAAAGCCTACCACGAAGCCATGGAACCTCAAGTCCCCGCCCTGCTGGTTGAGCTCCTCAGCCACCAGAACTATGCCGATATGCGCCTGGGGCTCGACCCGGGATTTCGCTTCAATGCAAGTCGCGCTATCTATAAAGGTATGCTGAAATATCTCTGCGAAAAGGATGGCAGGCCCTATGTGGTGCAGCCTCTCCCTGTGGATAACTTCTCCATCTCAGGAGCTGACGGGCAATACCTCCTGTCGTGGAAGGGGACAGACGACCCCCTCGAGCCTACCGCAACCCCCACCTATTATATAGTATATGAGCGTGTCGACGACGGAGCCTTCACTGAACTTGCCGTCACAGATGCTCCTCGCCTTGAGGTCAAGGTGACAGACTCGCGCATCTATAGTTATAGGGTAGTGGCGGCCAATGATGGCGGTCTCAGTTTCCCTTCGGAGACCCTCGCCCTCTGCCACCTCACCGGAGGCAAACCTCAGGTCAACATTGTCAACTCCTTCACCCGCCTCTCAGGGCCCGCCGAAGTCTATGCTACCGGCCGCGTGGGGTTTGACTTCAACGAGGATTTCGGCGTCCCCTACATCTCAGATATCCATTTCACAGGTCAGCAGACCGAGTTTCGCCCCTTCGTAGAGTGGACCTCCGACGATACGCCCGGCCATGGCGCAAGCCACGCTCTCTACGAGACCCGAACCATAGCAGGCAACAGCTTCGACTTCGTCTATCTCCATGGCAAAGCCATCCGCGAGGCCGGTCACCCCTTCATCTCCTCCGGCATCGACGCTTTCATCACCTCAATGCCCGAGACTCCCGTGGTCGACCTTATCCTCGGCAAGCAGAAAGAGATATCGACCGGGAGATGCGATGGGCGCCGCTTCAAGCCCTTCACCCCCGATCTGCGCACACATCTCGAAAATTTCTGTCTCCGGGGGGGAGCACTCTTCATCTCCGGAAGCTATATCGGCTCCGACCTCTTCGACAATCCCTTCAGCGATGGTGAAACCCGCGAAGCCGACCGCAATTTTGCCCGCACCACCCTCGGACTTGCCCCCGGCCTATCCCTCGCAAGTCTCACCGGCGAAGTCAGTGAGGTGAAGTCACGCTTCGGGCAATTCTCCCCCGGGTTAACTTTTAAATTCTGCCGCGATCTCAACTCTGAGATATATGCTGTGGAGGCGCCTGAATCCTTCACCCTCGCCGATTCCTCGGCAGCCGCAGTGATGCGCTATACCGACAGCGACTACATCGCAGCCGTGGCATTCTCCCCTGCCACCCACCGCGCCCTCACTCTCGGCTTCCCCTTCGAGACCATCACCTCCGAAGCCTCGCGCAGCAAACTCATGAGGCAGATACTTGACTTTTTCGCCTCGCGACCCACCTCGCGATGATTCCCTCTCCCCTACCCCCGACAAATTATCAAATAAAACCCAAAATATCCTATCCCGCCACCCCTCAATGGAAAATCACGCCCCATTTTCGCTCCTCTCCACCCGCGCCATGCGTCTCGCAGCCGAGCAAGCCACCGGCCCGGTCACTATCATCCCCCTCTCCAACTTCCATATCACATTCCGGCCTGACGGGCTCAAGAGATTGCAGAGAGCTGTCACTGAGTCAGGTGCCGCTATAGCCTACTCCGACTTCTTCACAACTGCTCCTTCGGAGCGCCACTCCCTCATCGACTGCCTGAAGGGAGCCATTCGCGATGATTTCGATTTCGGCCATTGCGTGGCCGTAGACACAGCGCTCCTGAGGGAAGTCTTAGAGGAAACCACCGATGATTATGAAGCCGCCGGGTGGTATGATCTCCGCCTTCGTCTTTCGCGGAAAGGTGAGATACTTCATCTCCCGGAGCCGCTCTATACCGCCACAGCCCCCCGGCTTTCAATCTCTGAAGGCGCAGGCGAGGCACAGTTTTCCTACGTTGACCCCCGCAACCGCTCTTCGCAGATTGAGATGGAGCAGGCTGCCACAGCCCACCTCCGTGCCCTCGGCGCCCTCGTCGACACCACTTCCTACCCGCCTCTCGACCTCTCGCAGGGCACTTTCCCGGTCGAAGTCTCGGTGGTGATCCCTGTAAAAAATCGCCGTTCCACCATTGCCGATGCCGTAAGGAGCGCCCTCTCTCAACAGATCGACGCGCCGATGAATGTAATAGTCGTTGACAATGGCAGCGACGATGGCACCTCTGAAATACTCGCTTCTATTGCCGCCACAGATCAGCGGCTACATATCATAAACCCCACTCCGGCCGACGGCATCGCCCCGGGCATTGGTGGCTGCTGGAATCTCGCCCTCAACTCCCCCCACTGCGGGCGATTTGCGGTGCAGCTTGACAGCGACGATATCTACAGTCGCCCCGACGCCCTGAGCCTCATTGTCGAGAAATTCCGCGCCGAGGGGTGTGCCATGGTGATTGGCTCCTATACGCTCACCGATTTCTCCGGCAAGATGATCCCTCCCGGTCTTATCGACCATGCCGAGTGGACCGACACCAATGGTCCCAACAATGCCCTGCGCATCAATGGGCTGGGGGCTCCACGAGCATTCTTCACCCCTGTGGCCCGCGAGATCGGTTTCCCTGACACGAGCTATGGCGAGGACTATGCCATGGGGCTGGCCGTGAGTCGCAGCCACCGAATCGGCCGTATCTTCGAGTCGCTCTACAATTGCCGCCGGTGGGAGGGAAATTCTGACCACGCCCTCTCCCCGGAGCGCATCAACGCCAACAATCTCTATAAAGACCATATCCGCACCATCGAACTTTTTGCCCGATTCGGAAAAAATCACCCCCATCTTTAACAACTGACAAAACAATGCCCTCGCTCTCCAATCTATCGCAGGAATCAGGACTTCGGGAGTCGGTCAAGTCACTTTTCAAAGACCAGCTGCTCGAGTGGCCCCTCTTCGCGGCCAACTGCTCTCGCCTCGAGGGCACGTTCCCCCTATCAATCGGCTCTTTAGGGGAGTGGACCATCTCTGCGCTCTGTCTCAACCACCGGACCACCTCCCTCTCGGCAAAAATTGACTCGGCATCCATTGCCGCGCGTCCCTGCTTCCTTTGCGAGGCCAACCGGCCGGATGTGCAGCGGTCTGTCAACTGGCGCGACTATGAAATTCTCGTCAATCCCTACCCCATAGCCCCCGGGCATCTCACCATCCCCCTCCGCTCCCATTCGCCCCAGCTTATGGCCGGACGTCTCGCCGACATGGCTGCTCTCGCCCTCCTCCTTGAGGATAAATGCGTATTCTACAACGGTCCGCGATGCGGAGCCTCTGCCCCGGATCATTTCCATTTTCAGGCATTCGATGCCTCGGCGGCTTCCAACCTCCACCTCCCACTCTCAGTCTTCCGTCCTATCGCATCAATGGGTGACTCAGAGTTATTTGCAGCTGAGCCACCGAATTTTCCATTCCCATTTTTCCTGGTTCAATCCGCTTCGGCTGAGTCACTTGCAGCGGCCTGCGAGAGCCTCATCGCCTCCCTTCCGGCAGCCTCTCCGGAGCCGATGCTCAACATAGCGATGATCCCCGTCGGTAACAGCCTCCGCGCCTTCATCTTCCCCCGCAAAGCCCACCGCCCTGACTGCTACGGCACCTCCCCGGGATCACTTCTCATCAGCCCCGCCACCATCGAGATGCTCGGCATCTTCGTCTGCTCGCGCAAGGAGGATTTCGCACGCCTTGATCTCCCAACGCTCCTCGACATCTACAGCCAGGTTGCGCTCCCACCTCATTCTTTCCAACAAATCCTAAACGAATTATGACCCATTCCTCCCCCCAGGTCAGAGTCGGCATCCTCTCTGCCCCCTCTATCCATTTCACACTCACAGGACTTTTCACACTCCCTGACGGCACCCTTATCTCAGGCGACAAAGTGGTGACCGTCAGCGACTCGGGAATGGCTCTATTTTTTGATGACGCCATATTTACCTCTATAGACCTCACTCCAACCTCCTACGCCGGCGACTCTTTTGAGATCGAAGGGGTAACCATAGGGGTCGATTTCCACTGGCAGCGCAAAGAGAATCAGCGGTTTCGCGGCGCTCTGAGGCTTATCGTGGAAGATGGTAAGGTTACGGCGATAAATATCCTTGATGTGGAGGACTATCTCGTGAGCGTTATTTCAAGCGAGATGAGCGCCACATCGTCGCTAAACCTCCTGCGTGCACATGCCGTGATCTCCCGCGGATGGGTGCTTTCAATGATTGATCGCTCCTCTGCGCCGCTCCCTCCCGACGGTGCCGCAGCCATGACTCGCGCCCTTAGCCCCGGTCCCTCACTCATTACCTACCGCGACCGCGAGGATCATCTCAATTTCGACGTCTGTGCCGACGACCACTGTCAGCGCTATCAGGGAGTGAGCCGCGTCTCCTCCTATGTTGCTGCCGGTGCCGTGGCCGATACGCGCGGCGAAGTATTGACATTCGAGGGTGCCATCTGCGACACCCGTTTCTCAAAATGTTGCGGAGGTGTCATGGAACTCTTCGAGACTTGCTGGGACGACTCCCCGCGCCCTTACCTCCGTGCGCGACGCGACGACACTATGGAGACGGATTTCCCCGACCTCACTGACGAAGCCACCGTCCGCGAGTGGATCCTCTCATCCCCGACCGCTTTCTGCAACACCTCGGATAAGAGAGTCCTTGCCCAGGTGCTCAACGGCTACGACCGCGAGACCCCTGACTTCTACCGGTGGACCGAAGAGATTTCCCAATCCAAAGCTGCGCGCCTCATCGCCGACAGGCTTGGCAAAGACCTCGGCGCAATCATCGACCTCATCCCACTCGTCAGAGGCTCCTCAGGCCGCGTCCGAGAGTTGAAAATAGTTGGAACAAAAGGGGAAATAACCATCGGCAAAGAGCTAACCATCCGCCGCGCCCTCTCCGAGTCACACCTCTACAGCTCGGCGTTTGTTGTCGAGAAGATCTTCGGTGATGACAGCGCGAATCAGGGCGCGAGTTTCTCCCGTGATATTCCCGAAAAATTCATACTCCACGGCGCCGGATGGGGTCATGGCGTCGGCCTATGCCAGATAGGGGCGGCCATAATGGGTGAACGCGGCTACTCCTACGCCGAAATCCTCCGCCACTACTACCCCTCCACCACCCTCACCCGCCTCTACTGACAGCTTCTTAATCCCCTCGGAATAATTTTGATAAAGCCAGAAAACAAGTCCGTATCAAGATCGATATATTTTCGATCATGATACGGACTTTCAATTTATCTTTTATCAAAACATTTTACTGTTTCAATAAAGGTAATTCATAATCAATTTCCTTTTTCCGCCCCAGGGTCTAATTTCTTCGCCTTCCTCTTTTGAAAGGGATCCGTCTACATTAAATGAGTAATTTATCTTTGTTGTGACTGAATATTGACCAGCAACAGAAATTACTTCAGTCGGCAGATATTCCGGAGCCCTTCCGATAAATCCACCAATGACAAGTGGTACCATGCCATCATCTTCAGCTATCAATTGAGCCATTGAAGTAGGCCACTGAGAACCTTGATTTTTCACTTTACCCTTAACTGAATGATCCATATAGGGGTTATTATCGGAATTACCCGACAGAATCGCAGTTTTAGTAGACTCTATACCATTCCCATTCCATACAATAGTTGTGGTATATGTTACTCCATCGATTATTCTTGTAACAGAAATAGGATGTTCGTTCTTATCGTATTCAATACTAATTGAAAAAGGATCGCCTTCGTTTCTGAAAACCATTTTACTGATATATCCTCTATCATTCAAAAGAAGTTCCGAAATTCCTCCCCACTCATTACATAATATTGTGAAAGGATTATATGAAATTCTATACAAGTCTATCCCTGAATACTCTATTTCAAATATCCTTTTATTCTCATCATAATCTAACTTTATCAGTGATGTGGGGTTATCATCGTCAACCGACACAGTAATCTCTTTCAAACAATACTTTTGCGCATATTTCGATATGTCCGCTCCTGAATCATTGTCTTCACATGAAGTAAAAAAAACTACCGCACTAATTAAAACAAGTGCATAACTTAATACTTTAGATCTCATAACATTATAATTTAACTTAATGATATTGGTAACAACCTATTGATTTTTTTTGGATAGACCGGATGTTGCTTTTATTTTGAACAGAGGTAGTATTGACTAAATTACTGCCCATCCTCACTACAGCTAATAAAAGCAATTCCCATAATGACAAACAGAGCTACAGCTACCAGCGACTGTAGTTTAAAGAGTTTTTGTTTCATTTTGTAAAACAATTTTTTGCCTTACAATCCCCATAAAGCGGTTAAGTATTAGACATATAAAGGTGTGGGGATTGTACTTGCTTTATCCAGTGATAGGCTTCTCGCATTTGCCTTAGAGATTGATAAAACAACAGCCCCACACCGATAAAGCTATATAGTACCCCAAAGGGGTAGATATAAAGCTACCGATGCAGTGCTATCTGTAATTATCTTAATCTCTATGGGTAAACTTTGCGAGAATTTATCACAGAAGATAATTCAAATAACACCTTTTCAGATGAATGAGCCAACTCTTCGGCTCGATTTTCAGGCACAAATGTAAATAAAATTCGCGAGATTTACACCGGCAGAATAAAGAATTAATTTTTCATTAGAAAAATTTATATGCAATTTAATCCGTATCGGACCACCGCAAAATTATTCAGCCAATTGCCTCAAATTTATTCAGCCAATTGCCTCAAATTTATTCAGCACCTTGTCAAAACAAGAAAATATAGCTAACTTTGCACAAAAATTTGAACATGGAATATTATCCCAGAATAACAGATAAACTCCTAAAAGACAGGTTAAGTGCTTTCGGTGCCGTTCTTATCGAAGGTCCCAAATGGTGTGGCAAGACAACAACCGCCTTACAGCAGGCAAATAGTGTTATCCGATTACAAGACCCGGATATGCGTGAGGCTTATCTGGCAACGGCTCAAACACGCCCGTCAAATCTTTTGAAAGGTAAGACACCAAAGCTTATTGATGAATGGCAGGATGCCCCTGTGCTATGGGATGCTGTGCGAGTCGCAGTAGATGACAGACAGGAGAATGGACAGTTCATTCTAACGGGTAGCAATTCCGTGGATAGCGATAAGATTCATCACAGTGGAACAGGGAGAATTGCAAGAATTAAGATGCAACCCATGAGTCTTTATGAGTCCAAAGAATCAAGCGGAGAGGTTTCTCTTAAACAGTTGTTTGATGATAGAGAATACCAATTGGGGGGTGAATTTTCTTCAATGACGGTCAATGACATAATATATTCAGCGTGCAGGGGTGGATGGCCGGCATCGCTTAGATCTGATGACCGAATTGCTCAATTGAGCGTAGCACAGGTTTATCTTGAAGGTGTGTTGGCAGAAGACATATCGAGGGTTGACGGTGTAAAGCGAGACCCCGCACTAGCCGAAGCAATACTACGGTCATATGCCCGCAACGTATCTACATTAGCAAAAAAGTCATCAATGATAAAAGATGTTGCTGCTATTATGGAGACTTGTACACAAAACACATTTGATGATTATGTGAAAGCTCTGAGTCGTCTTTTCGTAATTCAAGATATTGACGCGTGGTCTCCTGCGGTAAGGTCCGCTACTTCAATACGTCGCGGTAAGAAGAGAGGTTTTGTTGATCCGTCTATACCAATCGCTATTCTTGGACTTTCTCCAGAACAATTGGAGATAGATTTGAAAACATTCGGATTTATTTTTGAATGTATGTGTATACGAGACTTGAGAGCATATTCACAATCACTCGGTGGTAAAATATCGTATTATCACGACAGATACGATCTAGAGGCAGACGGAGTGTTGCATCTCTCTGACGGAAGATATGCTCTCTTAGAGTTCAAACTCGGCAGTGATGAGATAGAAAAAGGCGCACAACATCTCTTGGAAATAAAGAAACTTGTAAATGAATATAATGAGAGAGAAAAGCAGATACGCCTACGTGAGCCGGACTTGTTAATGGTGATAACAGCAGGGCCAATGGCATACACTCGCCCGGATGGAGTTCATGTTATCCCTCTTGCTTGTCTGAAGGATTAAACTCCTAACTCCTGAGTTAGGGCGATTACATCCTATCCGGACCAACCATGTAGTATCTCAATCTGACGAACAAAACGCCCATCGGTAATATTGATTGGGCTATGGGGGGCGGAGATTACATTTTCGGGGGGATTTTCGGGGTGTTTGGGAGTTTTTAGTTACCTTTGTGATTGGAAAATACCATAGCAACCTATCGTTATGAAGCTCAAACGACTGATATTGTGCCTGTTAGCTGTAATTAGCATAAATATTGCAGCTAAGGCCGACACATATTTCCCCTACCCCATAGTGCCCGATTCCATCTCTACTTTTCAGGGGCGCTGCAACTATGTGGTGCGAAATTTCTGGAATTTCTGCGACCTCTCCAAAGCTTTCTCCTCGAAGCGCAAGATGGCCGATGAGTTTGCCGTGTATGTGTCGCTTCTGCGCTCAGCATCGCCCGACACTGCCCTGACAGCGATCCACAGCTTCACGGCAAAGCTCGACAAGCAGCCCAAGGATCAGCTCTTCATCGCCGAATGTGCCGAAGAACTCCTCTATGGCGACTCCGCAGAATTTCGCATCGACGAGCTCTATATCCCATTTGCCGAAGCTGTCGCCGCCAACAAGCGCATTGACAAAGCCTCTAAAGCCCGCTATGCCCACCACGCAAAAGTGCTTAAAAACTCCCGCTCGCGCCATCCCCTCCCCCCTATGAAGGCTACCGACAGAGCCGACCAACCCTACACCCTCTCCACCGACTCGGCCCAGATGATCATTCTCTTCTTCAACGACCCCGACTGCAGTGACTGCAACCTGGCCCGCATACGCCTCGATGCTGACATAGTCCTCTCGGAGCTCGTCAAAAAGGGTCTGGCAAAAGTAGTGGCCATCTCCCTCTCTGACCCCGACGCCAAATGGCGTGACGCCGTAAGTTCCTACCCGGCCTCCTGGGATGTGGTGGCGATCCCTGATGCCGACATGGAGATCGACCTCCGATTCGGGACACCTGACTTCTATATCCTCGACTCCCGCGGGCGCATACACCTCAAGCATGTCCCCCTCGACCAAGTCATCGAGATAGCGCGCCGCATCGACATCCTGAGCAAAAACCTCACCCCAAACTCCTAACCAACCCACCTCTCCCCTTCACAAATATATGGCCTGGTACAATACACTCCCAGTCAACTACTTCATAAAGCTCTCGGGCTACACCTATTCCAACCTCGCGAGGCTCTTCATCCGCCTCTTTGTAGGTGTGATGTTCATGCAGTTCGGCATACGCCATCTGGTCAACTACAGCCTCATCTGCCACTCCTTCCCCACGATTCTGTGGTTTTCGTCAGAGGCTTCGCTGATCACGATGATAGTGATAGAGTTGGTCTGCTCCCTCTTCATCATGGTAGGCTTCCTGACACGCCTTTCCACCCTCCCTCCAATCTGCTCGATGATCGCAGCGGAGTACTATATACTCCACGACATGGTGCCCAACCTACCGGCCTATGGTCTCGACTCCATCGACCCCGGCTATCTACCTATCATGTTCATAGGCATCTATGTCTACCTTCTCCTGGCCGGGCCGGGCAAAATCTCTTTAGACTATTTCATCTCGCTCTATATCATCACCCAAAAAGGTAAATACGAAGAGGAGGAACTCGAGGAAGTATAAAAAACAATGAAGATTGCAGCTCTCATATCAGGTGGCGTAGACAGCGCCGTGGCAGTCTACCGTCTGCTCCAACAGGGCCACGACCTGCACCTCTTTTATATTCGTATCGGTCTTGATAACGGAGAGGGTGACTGTGCCGCCGAGGAGGATATCGAGATGTGCTCTTATATAGCCCGCCAATTCTCGCTCCCCTTCGATGTGGTGTCGCTTCATCAGGAGTATTGGGACAATGTCATGGAATATGCCCTGCGCACCGTGCGCCAGGGGCTTACACCCAACCCTGACATCATGTGCAACAAGATGATAAAGTTTGGCTTCTTCGAGCAACGATGGGGTCACGAGTTCGACATGACCGCCACCGGCCACTACGCCTCCACCCGTATCATCGACGGCCTCACATATCTCGCTACCGCCGTGGATCCCGTCAAGGACCAGACCGACTTCCTCTGCCGCATCGACTATCCTCAGCTCTCCCACCTCATCTTCCCTCTTGGCGACATCCCCAAGGCTCGAGTCAGGGAGATCGCTGTAGAGGCTCACCTCCCCAACGCATTCCGCAAGGATAGCCAGGGGATATGTTTCCTCGGCAAAATCAACTACAACGACTTCATTCGCCGTCATCTCGGCGAGAAGCCCGGCCCGATCGTAGAGATCGAGACCGGACGCAAGATCGGTGAGCACCGTGGATTCTGGTTCCACACTATAGGCCAGCGTAAAGGCCTGGGGCTCAGCGGAGGCCCCTGGTATGTGGTCAAAAAGCATATCCCTGACAATGTCATTTACGTGTCGCGCGGCTACGACACCGAGAAGCAATATGGCCGCTTGCTCCACCTCGACGAGATGCACTGGATCACCCGCGACCCCTGGCCCGACGACTGCTCGCAGGTGGAGATACGATTCAAAAACCGTCACTCCCCTGACTTTATCCCCGCACGCCTGACCCATGTGGAGGGGAGCGAATATATCGTAGAGTCAGACATCCCTATCCAGGGGATCGCCCCGGGACAATTCGGAGTGATCTACGACCACGATGCCCGTCTTTGTTTCGGCAGCGGGATCATTACCGGGCGCCGCGACCTCTTCAGTTAGCAATTCCATCATATTTACAATATGTCCGATAAAGAAAACAGAGTCCGTCTAAAAGTTCTCGGTCTATCCTTCAGTCAGATCCGCACCGGAGCCTACGCCCTCATCCTCGCTCAGGTGGGTGGCACTTACCGCATACCGGTGGTGATTGGTGGCGCTGAAGCTCAGTCGATAGCGCTGAGAATGGAGGGTATCACCCCTCCAAGGCCTCTCACCCACGATATCTTCGTAAGTTTCGCCCATGCTTTCGGGGTGAAACTCACTGAAGTCTTCATCTATCGCTTCGAGGATGGCATCTTCTCATCGGAAATGACCTTTTCCGACGGGGAACGCACCGTGTCGATCGACTCCCGGACGAGCGATGCCATAGCGATTGCCATGCGTACCGGTGCTCCCATCTATACCACCGAGGAGATCCTCGAGACCACAGGCTTTGAGCTCGAAATCTCCCCGGACTCCCCCGAGTCCGACTCCGAGACCATGGCCGAGAGCTCGGAGGAGACCTCATTTCCCGACTCTCCACGCCTCGAAAACTATGCCATTGAGGAGCTCGAGAAGACACTTGCGCGTCTAATCGACGACGAGGACTATGAGGAGGCTGCACGCGTTGCCGCCATCCTTAAAGCCAAACGCGAGGCCGGAAATACTGAATCATCCTCTGCGGAATCCTCCCTCTGAAACCTTCCAATATTTATCACATCTCTCTACCATCCGCTATGCTAAACATCAGACCCATACAGGCGCGACTCGCCCTGCTCAACTTCCTCGAATTTGCCATCTGGGGCGCCTATCTCATCTCCCTCGGCAACTTCCTCTTCTCTGCCGGCCTCGGCAAGCAGATAGGTTGGTTCTACACCGTCCAAGGCATCGTGTCGCTCTTCATGCCCGCTGTAATCGGCATCCTCGCCGACCGCTGGATCCAGGCGCAGAGGATGCTCAGTATCTGCCACCTCCTCGGAGGATGCTTCATGGCAGCTGCCGGTATCTACTGCCTCACCACTCCTGAACTCGCATTCGGCCCACTTTTCACCCTCTATACCCTCTCGGTAGCCTTCTTCATGCCTACAATCGGCCTGGCTAACTCAGTAGCTTTCAATGCCTTGTCGCGCGAAGGACTCGACACTATAATCCACTTCCCCCCTATCCGCGTCTTCGGCACCATCGGCTTCATCTGTTCGATGCTCTTTGTCAACTTCACTCAGTTTCAGACAAATGCATGGCAGTTGATCACCTCGGCGGTGCTTAGCTTCATTCTCGCCGGTTATGCTCTGACCATGCCAAACTGCCCCGTGAAGAAAAGCACCAAGACATCTCTTGCCGATGCTTTAGGCCTCAACTCCTTCCGCCTCTTCCGCCAGCGCAAAATGGCTGTATTCTTCATTTTCAGCATGTTGCTGGGCGTTTCCCTCCAGATCACCAACAGCTACGGCAACACCTTCATCACATCCTTCCAGGAGATACCCGCGTTTGCCGACACATGGGGCGCCCACAATGCCAACGCCCTCATCTCCGTGTCGCAGATCAGCGAAACTCTCTGCATCCTCCTCATTCCCTTCTGCCTCAAGCGGTTCGGCATCAAAGGTGTGATGCTGATGTCGATGTTTGCGTGGGTGTTCCGCTTCGGGCTCTTCGGCCTTGGCGACACCGGAAGCGGTGTCTGGATGCTGCTGCTCTCCTGCATAGTCTACGGTATTGCATTTGATTTCTTCAATGTCTCCGGCGGTCTCTATGTCGACAAGGAGACCACCTCTGATATCCGCTCCTCGGCTCAGGGCCTCTTCATGATCATGACCAACGGCATCGGTGCCACCGTAGGTACCCTCTGCGCCCAGGCAGTTGTCAACCACTTCGTCTTCTCTCAGACCACTCCTGAGGCCCAACATGCCGGCTGGACAACAGCATGGTATATCTTCGCCACCTATGCTCTCATAGTGGGCGTCCTCTTCATGATTATCTTCAAGGATGATAAGAAACCTGTCAACGTCGCCCTCCCGGCCGATGAGCCCGAGCCCGCCGACCCTGCAGGCATGACCGACTGATTCCCCCCTCCCACCACCCATCAACTCATCCAGATATCCACTCAATGATACGCTTCTACGCCCCTGACATCGTCAACACCGGCATCCTCCCGGAGAGTGACTCGGCCCACGCCATTCGCGTACTCCGCATGCGCGAGGGGGACCGTCTGATGGCCGTGGATGGTCGTGGCAACGTCATGCTCTGCCGCATCGTTGAGCCCCACCCCAAGCATACGGCAGTAGAAATCATCGAAACCGTCAGCGAGGCTCTCTCATGGCAGCAGCAAATCACTCTTGCGGTGGCGCCCACTAAGCATCTCGACCGCATGGAGTGGCTCGTGGAGAAGCTCACCGAGGTGGGGGTCAACCGCATAATACCCATCCTTTGCGACCGCTCCGAGCGCAAGGAGATCAAGACCGGACGCCTCGAGAAGATTGCCGTCTCAGCCATGAAGCAGTCGCTCAAAGCCACCCTCCCCGTCATCTCTTCTATGACCCGCTTCGCCGACATCCTCTCTCTGCAGCCCGACACATCAATGTATATGGGCTACTGCGACGACTCCATAGAGCGTACCGACTTCGCCGCCGCCTACCGTCCGAGGCGCTCATCTCTCATCATCATAGGTCCCGAAGGAGATTTCTCCCCCGCCGAAGTAAGCCTCGCCCTCTCCGCCGGAGTAGTCCCGGTCACCTTCGGAGACAACCGTCTGCGCACCGAGACCGCCGCGCTCTATGGCGTATCGGCCTGCCATATCCTCGACGCAGCCACCCCAACCTCAAACCAACTGACTCAAAGCATATAATTATAATGGTAAACTTTAAGCAACTGTCATCGCAGCCCCTCTTCTTCCTCCTCTCAGGCCCATGTGTCATCGAAGGTGAAGAGATGGCACTCAACATAGCCGAGAAACTCGTTGAGACAACTTCGCGTCTCAACATCCCCTTTGTCTTCAAAGGGTCGTATCGCAAAGCCAACCGCTCGCGCATCGACTCCTTCACCGGTATAGGCGACCTTGAGGCGCTGAGGATTCTCGCAAAGGTGCGCGACACCTTTGGGGTGCCGGTAGTGACTGACATCCACACTCCGGAGGAAGCCGCCATGGCTGCCGAATATGTCGACATCCTCCAAATCCCGGCTTTCCTCTGCCGCCAGACCGACCTGCTGGTAGCTGCCGCACGCACCGGACTTGCCGTCAACGTCAAGAAAGGACAGTTTCTCTCTCCCGAGGCCATGCAGTTTGCCCTCAAAAAGGTGCGCGATGCCGGCAACGAGAATGTAGCCCTTACAGAGCGCGGCGTATCCTTCGGCTATCAGGATCTCATTGTGGACTATCGTGGCATCCCTGAAATGCAGAAGTTTGGAGCACCCGTGATTCTCGACATCACCCACTCCCTCCAGCAGCCCAACCAGCCGGCAGGTGTCACAGGCGGTCGTCCCGACCTTATCGAAACCATAGCCCGCGCAGGAGTGGCTACAGGTGTCGACGGTCTTTTCATGGAGACTCACCCCGAGCCCCACAAGGCCAAGAGCGATGGCGCCAACATGCTCCCCCTCGACCAAGTGCCTCAACTGCTCGAGCACCTCTGTGCCATCCGCGAGACCATCAACAAGTTCTAAACCATTCACGATTCGTTTTCGACCCGTTTTCGATTCGTTTTCGACCCAAATAGAAACCAATCTCACACTATAAGCAATGAATTTCCGCAGACTGACCCTCTCGCTCTTCCTCTGCGCAGCCACATTCGGTGTGCAGGCACAATCAATCAGCATCGATCCTATGACCGAGGCTATGATGAAAGCTTACTCCAAACTGCTCGACGAGGATCCTCACGATGCCGAGACTCTTTTCCGCCGCGCTAACATATATTATAAGCAAAGCGATTACATCAAAGCTCTCGACGACATCAACAATACCCTCAAATATCTCCCTGACAACGATACCGACACCCGTTTTCAGGCTCTGCAGCTGCGTGCCAACATCTACATGATGCAGCATAAGTATGAGCAGGCCCTCGCCGACCTCAACGAGGAGATAAAGATCGACCCGCAGAACTATGTGGCCATATATCAACGCGCAACCGCCCTCTACGAACTTGGCCGCTACCCCGAGGCGAAAGCTGACCTGCATCTGCTCCAGCAACACAACTCACGCAGCCAGGAAGCACTCTTCGGACTCGCTCGCGTGGCTGTGAAGGAAAACAATCTCGGTCTGGCCGAGGAGCTTGCCTCCAAAGCCGTGGAGATCACCCCCTCCAACTCACAGGTCTACATGCGGCGCGCTGCTGTCCGCTCCCTGGCCGGCAATGATCAGGGCGCCGTCGACGACTATCTTATCGCCATCTCCACCGATCAGGACAATACACCCCGCGCACTTGCCGAACTCGTAAGCCTCTCAAACCGCAACTATCCCACCGTCATCGCCGGCCTCTCGTCGGCAATACGCCAGGCTCCACGCAGCGGCATGTTCTATTTCATCCGCGCTATGATAGCTCAGGGCCACTGCAACTATCTCGCTGCCATCGCCGACTATGACAAGATCATCACTGACAATCTTGACTCCTACCCCGGCCTCAATGCAGCTCTGGCAGAGTGCTACTATGCTTTGGGCAAATATGACACCGCACTCCTCAATATCGACTACGCCATCTCGGCCACCAAGGAAAACGAGCGCTACTACATGATTAAGTCCAACATACAGCGAGCTCGCGGCGACTATGAGAGCGCTCTCTCCTGTGCCGAATCCTCACTCGAGAAAGATCCTGACTCCAACGATGCTCTCATTGCCAAAGCCCTCGCACAACTCGCTCTTGGCAATAGCGCAGATGCCTCGGTGGCTCTCAGCGAAGCTACTATGAACGCTCCTGAAGACCCCTATCTCGCCATGCTCCGCGGCTGGGTGCTCGCCGACTATCGCAAGCAGCCTGCCAACGCACGCCATAGTTTTGAGCGAGTACTCGACATGGATCTCCCCGCCGAAAATGCCAATTCCCTGCAAGGCTTTGCCCTCCTGGCCCTCGACCGCAAGGATGAGGCAATCGCCTGGGCTGAGAAAGCTCTTGCAGCAACCCCTGACCACGATGGCGAAATCAACTATCTCGCCGCTTGCCTCTATGCTCATGCCGGCCTCACTGACAAGGCTCTCGACTGCATGGCCGCTTCGCTCGACAAAGGGTATGCCAACTACTATAACTGGACCCTCAACTCAGATGCCACAGTCAATGTAGCCCCCATCCGCGACCTCCCGCGCTTCAAAGAGCTCCTCGAGGCTCACGCCGCCATCTTCGGCCGCTGATAATACATGACTAAAAATTTGCTCAATAAAAACTAAAGCCACCATCCGCTATGCCTTCAGTTGACAGTGTGGTAATCATACCCACCTACAACGAAAAAGAAAACGTTGCCGCTATCATCGAGGCTGTCTTCGCTCTGCCCCGCAATTTCCATATACTGATCATCGACGACAATTCGCCCGACGGCACCGCCCAGATTGTCAAAGAGCTGCAGATCGACAACCCTGAACGCCTTCACCTCATTGAGCGCGAAGGGAAACTCGGACTCGGAACTGCCTATATCACCGGTTTCAAGTGGGCTCTCGAACATGACTATGAATTCATCTTCGAGATGGATGCCGACTTCTCCCACAACCCTGACGACCTGCTCAAACTCCTCAAAGCCTGCGAGGAGGGTGCCGATGTGGCTATCGGCTCGCGCTATGTCACCGGCGTTAATGTGGTCAACTGGCCTATTGGACGCGTCCTGATGTCGTATTATGCCTCGCGCTATGTCCGCATCGTCACCGGGATGCCCATCAACGATGCCACCGCCGGCTTCGTCTGCTATCGCCGGCGGGTGCTGGAGAGGATCCCTCTCTACAATATCCGCTTCAAGGGGTATGCGTTCCAGATAGAAATGAAATTTCTCGCCTACAAATATGGATTCCGCATCGTGGAGGTGCCGATCATCTTCGTCAACCGCGTGCTCGGAACCTCAAAGATGAGCTCGGGAATCTTCAGCGAAGGCCTCTTCGGTGTGCTGCGCCTGAAGTGGCAAAGCCTTTTCACTGACTACAGCCGTTAAGTCCTATAGTTCAAACTATTTCAGACGCAAAGCCTCCGCCGCCCATGATGCTTCTCTACAACGCAAAAATAGTCACAGACGATGCCGTCACCCCGGGATGTGTCGTCGTCCGGCCACCACTGATCGAGAGGGTGATCCCGGACTCACAGCTTCCTCCTTCAGGTCCCGGATCGCTCGCAGCCTTGATTGAGGAGGCTGATAACGCCATCAATTGTCATGGTGGGTTGCTGATGCCTGGTGTCATAGACACTCATGTCCACTTCCGCGACCCGGGTCTCACCGAGAAGGCCGATATGGACACCGAGAGCCGCGCCGCCCTTGCCGGGGGCGTCACCTCTTTCGTCGACATGCCCAACACCAAGCCCCCGACTGTCACCCGCGAAGCTGCCGAGGCAAAGATGGCTCGCGCCGCTGAGGCTGCTCACGCCAACTATGGTTTCTTCATCGGGGCAACCAACGATAATCTCCGCGAGCTCCTCGAGGCCGACTATTCACGCCTCGCCGGCATAAAACTTTTCCTCGGCTCCTCGACCGGCAACATGCTTGTCGACTCTGACTCCACTCTGACCCGCCTCTTCTCCGAAGCGGACGCGCTGATAGCAGTCCATGCCGAAGATGAGGATACCATCGCGGCCGCCCGCGCCAGACTTCTGGAGGAGTGCGACGGAATAATTCCTGTGGAGCGTCACCCGGATGTGCGTCCTCGCAAGGCGTGCATCAAGGCCACACGCCGCGCAATCGCTTTGGCTGAAAAGACAGGTTCGCGCCTCCACATCTGCCACATCTCTACCGCCGACGAGCTCCAGCTCATCCGGGAGGCTCGCCTTCGCGGTGTGCGCGTCACAGCCGAGACCTGCCCTCAATATCTACTCTTTGACCGCAACGACTTCGCGACCCTTGGCTCACGCATCAAGTGCAATCCATCGGTCAAAGATCCTTCTGACCGCATCGCGTTGCTCAATGCGCTCACAAGCGGCGCTATCGACACAATAGCCACCGACCATGCCCCACATCTTCTCCCACAGAAGGAGGGGGATGCACTGACGGCTGCATCCGGGATGCCTATGGTGCAATTTTCGCTCCTCGCGCTGCTCGAGCTTGCCGATACGGAGCCGACGCTCTCATCTCTCACCCCCGGACGCATAGCCCGCCTCATGGGCCACAACCCCGCCGAAATCTTCGGCATAGACCGCCGCGGCTTCATCCGACCGGGCTACTATGCCGACCTCGTGCTCGTGGAGAGTCACCCTTCGCCCCGCAAGGTAGAGGACACCGATGTGGTTAGTCGCTGCGGGTGGACACCCCTTGCCGGGTATCCCCTCTCGCGACGGGTGTCGCTCACTATCCTCAACGGTCTCCCCGCTTACCGCGACGGCCAGTTCCTCCCCTCCACACCGATGCCTCTGAAATTCAACTCCCGGATCCCCTCCGGCTCAGATATTTAAAACCAATTTTTACCACCATTATGATAGATTCTACCAACATCAAGACCCTCGACAAGGTTGTGGTCCGCTTCTCCGGCGACTCCGGCGACGGCATGCAGCTTGCCGGAAACATCTTCACGAATGTCTCCGCAGGTCTGGGCAACAAAGTCTCAACTTTCCCCGACTATCCGGCGGAAGTACGTGCACCGCAAGGCTCACTCAGCGGTGTCTCCGGCTTCCAGGTTAGCGTAGGTGTGGATGTCCACACTCCCGGCGACCTCTGCGATGTACTCATCGCCATGAATCCCGCCGCCCTCAAGCAAAACATCCGTTTCCTCAAGCCCGGAGGTGTAGTCATCGTAGATATCGACTCTTTCAAGGAGGCCGACCTCAAGAAGGCACTCTTCACCACTCTCGACCCCTTCAAGGAACTCGACATAAAGGCGCAGGTTGTAGAAGTCCCCGTCACCACCATGACCAAGGAGGCTCTCGCCGACTCCGGCCTCGACAATAAGAGCGTCCTGAAATGCCGCAACATTTTCACCCTCGGTCTTGTCTGCTGGCTCTTCGATCGTCCGCTCGAAGGTGCTCTCAAGATGCTCAAAGGGAAATTTGCCAAAAAGCCCGCCATCTACGAAGCCAATGCCAAGGTGCTTGAAGCAGGCTACAATTATGGCCATAATATCCACGCTTCAGTCTCCACTTACCGCATAGAGACCAAAGCAGCTCTCCCGGGTGTCTACACTGATATCAATGGCAACACCGCCACAGCCTGGGGCCTCATCGCCGCCTCAGAGAAAAGCGGTCGTCCCCTCTTTCTGGGTAGCTACCCCATCACTCCGGCAACCGACATCCTCCAGGAACTTGCAAAGCGCAAGGATCTCGGGGTGAAGGCATGCCAGATGGAAGATGAGATTGCCGGTGTTTGCTCCGCTATCGGTGCATCCTTTGCGGGACACCTCGCCGTCACCTCCACCTCAGGCCCCGGCCTCGCGCTCAAGAGCGAAGGCATCGGCCTCGCCGTCATCGCCGAGCTCCCGCTGGTGGTCATAGATGTGCAGCGCGGCGGTCCCTCCACCGGTCTGCCCACCAAGACTGAGCAGACTGACCTCATGCAGGCTCTCTATGGCCGCAACGGTGAGTCGCCCCTGGTGGTGCTCGCAGCCTCCACCCCCACTGACTGCTTCACAATGGCCTTCGAGGCTTCGCGCCTTGCCATGGAGCACATGACCCCGGTGATCCTCCTTACGGATGCCTTCATAGGCAACGGTTCGAGTGCATGGCGTATCCCCGAGGCTTCTGACCTTCCCGAGATTCACCCCCCGCTCCTTAGCCCTGACTCCATCAATGCTGATTGGCAACCCTACTCACGCAAAGATGAGAACATGGTGCGCTACTGGGCCATCCCCGGCACCGAAGGAGCTGCCCACCGCATAGGCGGTCTCGAAAAGGACTACAACACCGGCGCTATCTCAACCGATCCTATCAACCATGAGAAGATGGTGATGGCTCGCCGGGAGAAGATAGCACGCATCGCCAACGACATCCCCGAGCTCGAAGTGTTCGACCCCTGCAATGCCGACACTATCCTCATAGGCTGGGGTGGCACCTACGGACATCTCCGCACAGCTACCTCCGAACTCATAGCCGAGGGTAAGCCGGTGGCTTTCGCCCACTTCAACTATATCAACCCCCTCCCCGCCAACACTGCCGAGCTGCTTTCGCGCTACTCCACAGTGATCGTGGCCGAACTCAACACCGGCATGTTTGCCGACTATCTCCAGGCCAAAATCCCGGCTCTCAACATCAAGCGCATCAACAAAATCCAAGGCCAGCCCTTCCTTGTCAGCGAGGTTGTAGCAGGTGTCAAGAATATTATGGCTGAAAAATAATCAAGAATCATGCAAGACAACAAGTATACTCCCGCCGACTATAAAAATCCCCAGCCCGTGCGCTGGTGTCCGGGCTGCGGCGACCATGCTATCCTCAATTCACTCCACAAGGCAATGGCGGCCTTAGGGGTCGCACCTCATCAGACTGCCGTCATCTCAGGCATTGGATGTAGCTCGCGCCTCCCCTACTATATGAACACCTATGGCTTCCACACCATCCATGGCCGCGCGGCAGCTATTGCCACCGGCTTCAAGGTTGCGCGTCCTGACATGACCGTGTGGCAGATTTCAGGTGACGGCGACGGCCTCGCTATCGGCGGCAACCATTTCATCCACGCCGTGCGTCGCAATGTCGACATCAATATCCTCCTCTTCAACAACAAGATCTACGGTCTTACCAAGGGGCAGTATTCCCCCACGAGCGACCGCGGTTTTGTGTCGAAATCATCACCTTACGGCACCACTGAAGATCCCTTCATCCCTGCCGAACTCGTCTTTGGTGCACGTGGCAACTTCTTCGCCCGCTCCATTGATGTAGAGCTCCAGATCTCGCAGGAAGTCCTCACCGCAGCTGCACTCCACAAGGGTACCTCCGTGGTAGAAATCCTCCAGAACTGTGTGATCTTCAACAATGGTATCCACAACGAGATCACCGACCGCGAGCACCGCGCAGAGCGCACAATCCACCTCGTCCATGGCCAGAAGATGCTCTTCGGTAAGGAGATGGAGATGGGCCTCGTCCGCGAAGGGTTTCTCCTCAAAGCGGTAAAGGTAGGCGAAAATGGCTGGACAATAGATGACGTCCTCGTGCACGACGCCCACACCCCCTCCAACTTCCTTCATCAGCAGTTGGCCATGATGGACGGCAAGGAACTCCCTCTTGCTCTCGGTGTGATCCGCGACGTAGCCACCCCGGTCTACAATGAGGAGATCGAAGCCCAGATCGCCGAAGTGCGCTCCCGCAAAAACTTCGACTCCCTCCGCTCCATGATTCTCTCCGGCGAAACCTGGACAGTGGAATAAAATGCCCCAAGGCTCGCCCCACAAGGGATTGCACCATGATTCTCTCACGGTGACCCACAAGGCGCGACCACTATAGGGCAGACCCAAACAAGACTATCCCTCCGGCAGGTGCAAGATTTGCACATGTCGGAGGGATTACCCGATTTATACTTATTAACAGTTCAAACCCTAAAAAGGTGACAAATTAAGATATTTTTTAAAATTCAGGCTGGTATTAGTAACTTTTTACAATATAAGTGTGATTTTTAAATAAGAAATATTTCACAATCAAAAAAATTGCTGTAACTTTGACCGATTTTTAAGCGGCGAGCCTCTAAGGCTCAGATCATTTTGCAAATCATTATCATAAAATACTGTTAGTTACCTTAATCATGGCTAAATCAACCGTTAAACCCGCCGATGGTAAGCTCGGCGTACTCGTTGTAGGACTCGGTGCTGTTACATCAACATTCATGACCGGTGTCCTCATGGCCCGCAAAGGTCTTGCAAAGCCTGTTGGCTCTATGACTCAATACGACAAGATCCGTGTCGGAAAGGGCGAAGACAAGAAATACCTCCACTACAAAGACATCGTCCCCATGGCCGACCTCAACGACATCGTCTTCGGCGCTTGGGACGTTTATCCTGCAAATGCTTATCAAAGCGCTATCTACGCAGAAGTGCTCCAGCCCAAGGACATCGAGCCTGTAAAGGATGAACTCGAAAAGATCGTCCCCATGAAGGCAGCGTTCGACAAGAACTATGCCAAGCGTCTCGATGGCGACAACGTCATGAAGGATCTCACTCGTTGGGAAATGGCTGAGCAGCTCCGTGCTGACATACGTAAGTTCAAGGAAGAGACCGGTGTTGACCGCGTTGTGGTTCTCTGGGCTGCTTCCACCGAGGTTTATGTACCCGTTGACGAAAAAGTCCATGGCTCTCTCGAGGCACTCGAAGCAGCTATGAAGGCTGACGACAAAGAGCATATCGCTCCCTCAATGTGCTATGCCTACGCTGCTCTTAAGGAAGGCGCTCCCTTCATCATGGGTGCCCCCAACACCACTGTCGACATTCCCGCAATGTGGGAACTCAGCGAGCAGACCGGTATGCCTATCGCAGGTAAGGACTTCAAGACCGGTCAGACCCTCGTTAAGTCAGGCTTCGCTCCCATCATCGGCACCCGTTGCCTCGGCCTCAATGGTTGGTTCTCTACCAACATCCTCGGCAACCGCGACGGCCTCGTGCTCGATGAACCCGCCAACTTCCGCACCAAAGAGGTTTCAAAGCTCTCTACCCTCGAGTCAATCCTTGTTCCCGAGGAGCAGCCTGACCTCTACAATGCCAACTGCGGTGGCGCAGAGGAAGGTGGCCATCAGGGCTACTACCACAAGGTGCGTATCAACTACTATCCCCCCCGCAACGACAGCAAAGAGGGTTGGGACAACATCGACATCTTCGGCTGGATGGGCTACCCCATGCAGATCAAGATCAACTTCCTCTGCCGCGACTCTATCCTCGCAGCTCCCCTTTGTCTTGACCTCGTGCTTCTGAGCGACCTCGCTGCCCGCGCCGGCCGTCATGGTATCCAGCGCTTCCTCAGCTTCTTCCTCAAGAGCCCGATGCATGACTATACCAAGGGTGAGGTACCCGTCAACCACCTCTTCCAGCAGTACACCATGCTCAAGAACGCTATCCGCGAGATGGGCGGTTACGAAGCTGACGAAGAGATCGACTAATTCTCCCGTACAGATGATTTTTTGAGGGACTTCTCCCCAAGAAACAATACTCAAAGAGGGTGCAACGGAATTTTCAAGATTCCATTGCACTCTTTTTTTATATGAATTCATCATTAGTAATAGCGGCTGAGATTCGCAGATAAAGGTAAGTATGGTTGAAACGATGTCGGTAGCAGGCATCTACATGTCCCCATACTCCTTCGCTGCGTCAAAGCAGGGACATGCTTTAGGCGCAAATTCATAGTGCGACCTCACCGTGGCGCCAGGATAACGCCCTTTCAGTTCGGCGATGATGCGCCGGAGCCCTTCACGCTGAGCATCAGTGCGGGTGTCGGCCGGATGCTTCATATCTTCAGTCATCCCACCCACATAAACCACGCCTATACTCTCAGCATTATTCCCTTTGCAATGGGCGCCTGCCAGCGTCTCATCCCGGCCTGGATGTACCACTCCGTCGAGCCCTACAACATAATGGTAACCTATGCCGGCAAAGCCCCGACGGCGGTGCCATTTGTCAATCTCAGCAACACTCACATCCCTTCCAGCGGGGGTTGCCGTGCAATGCACGATAATCATTTTTACGATTCTTTTTTTCATAACAGTAGATTTTAGGTTTGCACTGCAAAATTACACTCCCCTCACACCCCATTTATACCTAAAATGAATCCTAAATGAAAAAAAATGAATAATCAGTATCCCGGCATAATCAACCGGTTATCAAGATTATATGAATATTGTTTTGCAAAATCACATTATGAAGGGGGCAAATATGGAACTCTACCTACCCGACTCTTCACATGACTTTACATCACGAATTCCTCTATTCTAAATGTGCTGTTTTGTTGGTTTTTATCTTAAAAATCCCTACTTTTGCTTGAAAATGTGGGTTTCATGCTCCCGCGAATGCTTGAAAATGTGGGTTTCATGCTCCCGCGAATGCTTGAAAA
>CAZUEY010000009.1:33346-46230 GCA_964619395.1 uncultured Staphylococcus sp.
AATGTGGGTTTCATGCTCCCGCGAATGCTTGAAAATGTGGGTTTCATGCTCCCGCAAATGCTTGAAAAATGTAAAAACTGCGATATGAAGCGGAAAATTTATACTAAAATAAAGGAATGGAAGCAGCATTGGAATGGGCGTACAGCCCTTCTGATAGATGGAGCCCGACGCATTGGCAAAAGCTGGATTGTAGAAGAATTTGCCCGCAACGAATACCGCTCCTATATCCTCATAGACTTCAACAACGTCAAAGAGGGTATCCTTGAACTGTTTAACGATTATCTTACAGACCTTGATACATTTTTCATGCGCCTGAGCCTCTTTATGGAGGTAGAGCTTTACCCTCGCGAATCAGTAATTATATTCGACGAAGTGCAGATGTTTCCCAAAGCGCGGGCAGCCATCAAATATCTTGTCAAAGATGGACGGTATGATTATATTGAAACCGGTTCGTTGGTGAGCATTAACCACAATGTAAAAGATATTGTTATTCCGAGTGAGGAGGTAAGGCTCAACATGTATCCGATGGACCTCGAGGAGTTTTGCTGGGCGATGGGCCAGGAAATGCTCTTCGACTATGTAAAATCACAATTTGAAAAGAAAGAGCCTCTCGGCCAAGCACTTCACCGCCGCATGATGGAACTCCTCAGGACCTATCTCCTCGTAGGCGGTATGCCACAGGCTGTCGAAGGCTATATCCAGACCAAGGATATGAGGCATGTCGATGAAATTAAACGCAATATCATATCTCTATATCGCAATGACATAAGTAAGTATGCCAAGAAATCAGCACCTACTGTTACACGAATCTTCGACAATATCCCCGGACTACTCCAACAACATGAGAAGAAGTTCCGTCCCTCAATAATCAAAAAGGGTGCGAGAATGAAAGACTTCTCCGACGCTATGTTTTGGCTTGACGAGAGTCGAGTGGTAAACTTCTGCTATGCCTCCACTGAGCCATCTGTAGGACTCGCCCTCAACAGAGATGATGCTAAAGTGAAACTCTATATGGCCGATACCGGGCTCTTGGTCTCAATGGCTTTCGACACCGGGCAGTTGGATCATGGTGGCATATATGAGATCCTGCGAGGTAAACTGGAATTCAACAAAGGAATGTTGGTGGAAAACCTGGTAGCTCAGGCATTGATCGCGACGGGGCATCCCCTCTATTTTTACTCATGTTCGTCACGCGAGAATGCCGACGAACGAATGGAGATTGACTTTCTTATAAGAAAGAGAATCGTCACATCAAAGCACAATATTTCCCCTATTGAGGTGAAGTCGTCACCCAGATATAGACTTTCGTCGCTTGAAAAATTCCGCAAGAAATTCGCCAATTATCTCGCGAACCCAATTGTGCTACACTCCGGCGATGTACAGTCGAAGGATGGGATTACATTTCTTCCCCTCTATATGGCAGGATTGTTGTAGAATTGAGATTTTACTGGTCGACGAGGATGCCGACTTGCTCAACTCCGCGGAGGGTGTCGACGCGGAGTATGTGGCGCAGATACAGAGGACGCGTGAGATCGACATCCACCCCCTCGCAGGCTGTTGTCTCGATCTGATAGCCGGAGGAGATTCCGCTTCCTAACCAGCGGCCGTAGACGTCGGCGAGCACCATCTTCACCGTGTCGCGCCGCTGCCGACCATCTACAGAGAAGTAGCTGAGTTCAAGCCAAATATTTGAATAGGGATAGTCGTTGTCGTGGCGCAGAGCAATCTTCACACGTCCATGAGCAACGGAGTCATTGTCAGGCAGTGTCCGATCAAGCGGATGAAGTACTACTGTATCGGTATAGGCCCACCCCTCTGTAGGGAGGTTTTGCCACCCGCTGTAGTCGCGTCTATGCTGCCCACAACCGCATATCACCGAGAGAAACACCACGGCGAAACATGTTAGTAATGCCGGCCTCCGAGCTATCATGCCTGCTCCTTTCTATCCTTTGAGGGAGCGCCGCCTTGATTGTCTTGACGCTGAGCGCCGCCTTGATTTTCTGCGCGCTGTCCACCCTTGCGATTGCCCTGACGGTCGCGCCAGTTGCGCTGGCCGCGGTCGCCGCGTGGAGCTTTATGATTCGGCTCAGCAGAAGCCTCCGCTGATTGCTGATGCTGTTCGCCACGATTTTGTTGACCGGGCTGAGCCGGTTGCCTGGAAGATGACTGCCCTTGCGGTTGCGAATTCTTGCTTTTCTTCTTTTTCTTCTTCTTGGCCTTGTCGAAACGTGTGAGATCGTCCTGCGAGGCAAGGTCGATAGGTCCTGCCTTCTTCTGCGAGGCTTCATCCTCATCGCGTCGAAGCTGAAGAGGCTTCTCGCCACGACGGTTCATTTCGATCACCTCAAAGGCTCTGGCGGCATCGATAGTCACCAGATTGGCAGCCATCTGCTTGTCTGTCGAGTAGGTGATTTCCTTCTTGAAAATATCGGTCTTAAAGTGATAATATGTTCCGTCGGCGGTCTCAAGGCGCACCTCGCGAGCCGGGAGATGACGCGCACTCTCGGCATAGGTGTCGACCTCAAAATTGAGACAACATTTTAGTTTAGCACACTGCCCTGCAAGTTTCTGAGGGTTGAGCGAGATATCCTGATAGCGTGCGGCGCTCGTGCCTACGGACACAAAATTTGTCATCCAGCTTGCGCAGCATAGTGGTCTGCCACAGGAACCAATGCCGCCAATGCGTCCTGCCTCCTGACGCGCACCTATCTGCTTCATCTCGATGCGCACCTTGAAGGTATCAGCGAGCACACGGATAAGCTGACGGAAGTCAACGCGCTCATCGGCGATATAGTAGAATATAGCCTTATTTCCATCGCCCTGATATTCCACATCGCCAATCTTCATGTTGAGATTGAGCGACTCCGCGATCTTTCGGGCGCGGATCATGGTGTCGTTTTCACGCGAGCGAGCCTCCTCATATTTCTCTATGTCGGCAGGCTTTGCCTTGCGAAACACACGTCGAATCTCGGAATCAGGCTTCACATTAGAGCGCTTCATCTGGAGCGCCACGAGCTTGCCGGTGAGGGTCACCACGCCGATATCGTGACCGGGGTTTGCCTCCACAGCCACCACATCACCCGGGGCGAGATCAAGATTGGTGGAGTTACGGTAAAACCCCTTGCGGGTGTTCTTGAACTGCACCTCCACGATATCGAAGTCGGTCACACCGCCGGGAATATCCTCAAGCCAGTTGTAGCAGTGCAGCTTACCTCGCGGGCACCGCTGACGCTTATCGTTCCCTTCCATTATTTCGCGAAGCTAACGGAACGGGTCTCGCGGATGACAGTGATCTTCACCTGACCGGGATAGGTCATCTCATCCTGGATACGGCGGGCGATTTCGCTCGAGAGCTTTTCGGTCTCGCCATCGTCGATCTTGTCGGCGCCGACAATCACTCGGAGCTCGCGTCCGGCCTGGATAGCATAGGTCTTGATTACACCGGGATAGGAAAGTGCAAGCTGCTCCAGGTCGTTGAGGCGCTTGATATATGCCTCCACGATCTCGCGGCGGGCACCGGGGCGGGCACCGGAGATAGCATCGCACACCTGCACGATGGGGGCAAGGAGCGAGGTCTGCTCTATCTCGTCGTGGTGAGCGCCGATAGCGTTGCAAATTTCAGGTTTCTCCTTATATTTTTCGGCGAGCTTCATGCCAAGGAGAGCGTGGGGGAGTTCAGGTTCCTCGTCGGGCACCTTTCCTATGTCGTGGAGCAGGCCTGCACGGCGAGCCTTTTTAGGATTGAGGCCAAGTTCGGAGGCCATGATGGCACAGAGGTTGGCTGTCTCGCGTGAGTGCTGGAGCAGGTTCTGCCCATAGCTCGAGCGGTATTTCATCTTACCTACGAGGCGGATAAGGTCAGGGTGAAGGCCATGGATACCGAGGTCGATAGCGGTGCGTTTACCGGTCTCGATGATCTCCTCCTCGATCTGCTTTCTCACTTTCGCTACCACCTCCTCGATGCGGGCGGGGTGGATACGACCATCGGCCACAAGCTGATGCAGAGCCAGACGGGCTATCTCGCGACGCACGGGGTCGAAG
Organism: uncultured Staphylococcus sp.; assembly: GCA_964619395.1. GTDB lineage: Bacteria > Bacteroidota > Bacteroidia > Bacteroidales > Muribaculaceae > Duncaniella. The sequence continues at coordinate 37,388 of CAZUEY010000009.1, forward strand.
CCTGAGAGCACGATAGCCTCGGGGGTGTCGTCGACAATGATTTCGATACCTGTAGCAGCTTCGAGAGCGCGGATATTGCGACCCTCGCGTCCTATGATGCGGCCCTTGATCTCATCGCTGTCGATATGAAATACTGTGACAGAGTTTTCGATCGCCGTCTCGGTGGCGAGGCGCTGGATAGACTGTACCACGATGCGCTTAGCCTCCTTGTTGGCTGTCATCTTCGCCTCATCCATAATATCGTTGATATAGGCGCTGGCAGCAGTCTTAGCTTCATCTTTCAGCGACTCCACAAGTTTCTCCTTAGCTTCCTCGCTTGAGAGTCCGGAGATATGTTCGAGAGTCTCGCGGGCGGTGCGACGCAGGCGCTCCACCTCCTCTTTGCGCTGCTCCATGGCAGCCATCTGGGCTTCGAGAGTCTGGCGGGTCTGCTCGTTCTCGTTGCGCTGCTTAGCGTTGTCGCTCTGCTGCTGGTTGAGCTGGTTCTGGCGCTGCTTCATCTTGGCCTCCTCGCTCTGGATCTTGCTGAGGCGCTGATTGGCCTGCTTTTCAGCTTCTGATTTTATCTTAAGCTCCTGCTCGCGAGCTTCGAGGAGACGATCTTTCATGATCACGTCGGCCTCGCGATTGGCCTCATCTATGATTCGTTTGGCTCGCGAACGCGCTGTGGCACGCTGAACCGCTATCAATATCAGTATCCCGATCGCTGCTCCGATAAGAGCTGCGCAGATGTAAAATAAGATGTCCATAATCGTTTGTATAAACGGATAATATATTGGTTTAAAAAATAAAAAACACACGTATGCCGGCTTACCATTCGCTCACTCTCCTCTTAGTTCAGCGGTGGGAATCCACCGACACTGAGGGGGAAGCTCAGGGGTTGCTGCATCGTGCGTGAATCTTCGCTATCTCTTTTCTATAGTGGCCATTGCCGCTGCGCCGGGGAGTGGCGTGATGGGCAAGGCGCAAAAATATGTTTACCTATAGTCCGGGGCGGCGGCTGCTCTCAGCCCTCAGCCTCCTCGGCCTTCTCGGCCTTCTCTATTCCGAAAAGTGCTTCCGACAGGCTATTGTCGAGCCCTTGGAGGACCCTCTCAACCTTGCCTGAAGCCTCCTGCAGGCTGTAATACAGCTGGGCGAACCTGAAAGTCACCATGGCAAGTATTTCAGCCGAGGATTTATCCCTAAATTCCGCCATCACTGACCATTTTCGCCAAAGCTCATTGATATTGGCCTCGGCCCGTCTCACGATCTCTTCCTGCCCGGAGGGGATGGAGAGCGGGAGACGTGGCAAATCGGCTATGCGGATTGATATATTAACTGTCTTTTCAGTCATTAAAGGCTTAGCTTATCGATACATCTGTCGATTTCGCGCACTAACTCCGTAAGTCTGGCCCGGGTTTGCTCTACCTCGTTATGATCCGGTGAAAGCACCGACGCAACCTTCAAATACTCAAGCTCTTGCTCAAGTCTGGAGATATGCTTATCACGCTCTGCCACATCGCTCTCAAGGTCTCTGATGCGCTCGCGGTCAGCCTCACTGGCCGCCCGGAGTTGATCATAGCGCTCAAGGAGCAGCTTGGCCTTTGCTTCTATGCTTTCAATGCGGCGTCCGAGTTCCGATGCCATACTTATCAGAATTTCTCCACAAAGATAAACATAAATCCCGAATTTCGCACCCCACGCGTTAATTTTTCAACTTTTTTTCTGTCCCGGGAGATTCTTTCGGAAATATCCCATCGTCTCCCGGAATATCACTGAGCCACTCACCCACATCAAGCCGACGTAGACCCCGGCAGTCACCAGGATCTTCACCGCGAGGGCTGCAAAGGGGGAGCTCAGAGAGTGTGCGGCCAGCCATCCGCACCCGAGCGACAGCAAGGTTGCGCCCAGGTAAGGGGCTATCGCACCTAAAACCTGCCATAGGCGCAGGCCGGTGATCACGCGCCCCTGACGCTGCCACACGAGCAACCAGGCGATGTTGACTGCGGTGTAGACCTCAAGCATTGTCATCAGCCCCCAACGGTAGGTGGCTACCACGCAGAGAAGTTGCACTATGCCGAGGATTATGGTGTTCCACATATACACCCCAGGCCGCCCCTGGCTGTTGAAAAGGTTGGCATAGAGGGTGGCAATAGGCATAAAAGCGCCCCAGACGCAGAGCACATGCATCACCGGGACACACTCAAGCCACTTGTCGGTGACGGCGATAACTATCAGCTCCTCCGATACCAATCCCAGCCCCAGCATGGCGGGAAAGCTCACAAAGGCTGCAAAGCGCAGCAGTTTCAGAAACACTCTGCGCAGGCGCTCGCGCTCGGTCGCGCTCTCGCGGAGGACAGGCTGCCCTACACCGTTGATCATACCGAAGATGGTGGAGTAGCCCATGGTGGTCCATTTGCTCCCCTGAGTGTAGTAGCCTGTCTGAGTCATCCCGTAGAAGCGCCCGAGCAACACGGAGAAGATATTGTTGTTGACATTGGTGAAAAGCGATGTAAGCAACTGGCGAAGGCTGAAGGGGAGCAGTTCGCGGAGCGACTCGCGGCTGAATCTCATCCGCGGGCGCCATGGACAGGCAAGCCATATCATCAGTGCGGTCGATGCCGAGTAGGTGACGGTCTGGATAGCCAGACCCCAATAGCCCATACCGTTGAGAGCACACGTAACACCTACGCCTCCGGCTATCACAATAGCCGCTATCTGGATTTTGCTACGGGTTTTCACCATCAGATTGCGGAAGAAATAGGATGTAGGGGCTGTAGAAGTGGCGCCAAGCAGGAACCCGAGGAAGAGGAAGCGTGCCACTGAGGTGATCTCCCGGCGGTGGTAAAACTGAGCAATCAGCGGGGCGCAGAGGAAGAGGATCAGGTAGAGACACACGCCGATCACTACGTTGGTCCAGAAGACCGTGTCGTAGTCCTCGTCGGTCACATCTTTTTTGTTGACGATAGCCAATGTGAAGCCACTCTCTGAAAAGATCCCGGCAATAGCAGAGAATATCGTCAACGCTCCCACCACGCCATAGTCGGCCGGCGATAGCAGTCGCGACAGGAAGATGCCGAAGAGGAGGTTAAGCACCTGCATCGCGCCATTTCCTATCCCGCCCCACAGCAGTCCTTTGGCGGTCTTTTCTTTAAGTGCGGGCTCGCTCATGGTCGGGAGGTTGGAATTGGGGCGTTTACGGATTCAGCAGGGTTCGTGGGGAGCTTCGGGGAAGCAGCCGGAGCGTGTGACGGCGCACCGGTCAGAGCTGACGGTTCATCCTCAAGTTGCTTGAGGAGTTCTCCGGGGGTAGCATCAAGCAGAGGGTGGCGCCACTCAGGGTCGAGATAAGCCATAGGCTCGAGGACAAAACGCCTCAGTTGCATCCTTGGATGCGGCAAGGTCAGCTCAGAGGTGGAAATCACCAGAGAGTCCACGGCGATAAGGTCGATATCAAGCTCGCGGTCGGCATAGCTCCCGTCAGGGTTGCGGTGGGGAGATGTCCCGAGAGTATGCTCCACGCGCAGGAGGCGTTTGAGCAGGTCGAGGCAATAGGCGGTAGCATCCACCGGTGGCGTTTCGGCATCGATCATTAAACCTACATTCAGGAATTTCGCTTCCGATTGAAAGCCCCAGGGGAGGCTCTCGTAAGGTTCGGAGACTGCAATGCGGCCGGGTATCAACGACGAAATCGCGGCCACCGCACGCTCAATCTGAGCATGACGGTGACCGCGGTTTGATCCGATATTGATGTGGATGCGATGCTGCATCAAAGGCTCTTCTTAACTTCCACTTCTTCGTAGGCTTCGATGAGGTCGCCCTCTTCCACGTCGTTGTAGCCTGCGATTGAAAGGCCGCAGTCGTAGCCTGAAGTCACTTCCTTGACATCATCTTTCATGCGCTTGAGCGACCCGAGTTCGCCGGTGTAGCGCACGATGCCGTCGCGTATGAGGCGCACCTTGCATCCACGCTTGATTTTGCCTTCGCGCACTATAGCTCCGGCGATGGTACCGACCTTCGAGATGCGGAATGTCTGGAGAACTTCGGCGGTGCCGATCACCTCCTCCTTGATTTCGGGGGCGAGCATGCCTTCCATTGCATCTTTCACCTCCTCGATAGCCTGGTAAATGACTGAGTAGAGGCGAATCTCCACACCGTCGCGCTCGGCGGCACGGCGTGCTGCCTGCGAGGGACGCACCTGGAAGCCGATGATGATGGCATCGGAGGCGGCCGCCAGGGTCACATCGCTCTCCGAGATGGCACCCACGGCTTTGTGGAGCACATTGACCTTCACCTCCTCTGTAGAGAGTTTGATGAGAGAGTCTGAGAGGGCTTCGATAGAGCCGTCGACGTCGCCCTTCACTATCACGTTGAGTTCGTGGAAGTTGCCGATAGCAGTTCGACGGCCAATCTCCTCGAGAGTTATACGTTTTGAGGTTCTCAGGCCAAGTTCGCGCTGAAGCTGCTCGCGCTTGGTAGCAATCTCGCGAGCCTCCTGCTCAGTCTCCATCACGTTGAAGGTGTCGCCGGCGGTAGGCGCACCATTGAGACCGAGGATGAGTGTAGGTTCGGCGGGGCCGGCTTCAGTGATACGCTGGTTGCGCTCGTTGAACATCGCTTTTACGCGGCCGAAGTGAGTTCCGGCGAGGATGATATCGCCCACCTTGAGGGTACCATTCTGCACGAGCACCGTTGCGACATATCCGCGACCTTTGTCGAGCGACGACTCGATGATGGAGCCGGTGGCACGACGGTTGGGGTTGGCCTTGAGATCGAGCATTTCGGCCTCGAGGAGCACTTTCTCCATCAGTTCCTCCACGCCTATACCCTTCTTGGCTGAGATATCTTGCGACTGATATTTACCGCCCCACTCCTCCACGAGGTAGTTCATCTGAGCCAAAGCCTCCTTGATTTTGTCGGGGTTAGCGGCGGGTTTATCTATCTTATTGATGGCAAACACGATAGGCACACCGGCAGCTGAGGCATGATTGATAGCCTCTATTGTCTGCGGCATGACGTTGTCGTCGGCCGCCACGATGATGATACAGAGGTCGGTCACCTTCGCGCCGCGCGAACGCATGGCGGTGAAGGCTTCGTGGCCCGGGGTGTCGAGGAAGGTGATGTGGCGACCATCGTTGAGCTCCACATTGTAAGCGCCGATATGCTGAGTGATACCTCCGGCCTCGCCGGCGATAACGTTGGCGTTGCGGATATAGTCGAGGAGCGAGGTCTTACCATGGTCCACATGCCCCATCACGGTCACGATGGGGGGACGTGTCACGAGATCCTCCTCGCTATCTTTCTCCTGTTGGATAGCCTCGACCACTTCGGCGGATACATATTCGGTCTTGAAGCCGAACTCTTCAGCGACAATGTTGATGGTCTCGGCGTCGAGGCGCTGGTTGATCGACACCATCTCGCCGAGATTCATACAGGTGGCGATCACCTGATTTACGGGCACATCCATCATCACTGCGAGGTCGTTGACAGTCACAAACTCGGTGAGTTTCAACACCTTGCTCTCGGCTGCGGCCTCAGCAGCGGCGTCGTGGGCGCGCTTGGCTATCTCCTCACGCTTCTCCTTGCGCCACTTTGCGCCCTTCTTCTGGTTCTTATCTTTGGCTGTAAGTCGGGCGAGTGTTTCGCGCACCTGTTTCTGCACATCCTCCTCATTGACTTCGGTGTGGATGGGTTTGCGGTCGCGCTCACGGTCGCGGCCACGTCCGCGGCCACGGTCACGGTCGCGATCAGCAGCAGGAGTCTGTGCGCCGGCCTGACTGGCAGCCTTTTCGATGTCGACTTTTCCGCCAATACGCTTGCGTTTCTTGCGGTCGCCATTCTGGTTGGAGCCGGCGGCTGCTCCATTTTGCCCTTTGCCCCGGCGGTCATCTTTCGATTTCTTCTTGGGGCGCGTTGACTGGTTGATCGATGAGAGGTCGATATGCCCTACCACCTTTGGTGCCACCACGGTTGACTCCGTATTATAGCGGAACACCTCCTCGCTTTGAGGCTGAGGCGCTTCAGGAGCCTTAGTTTCAACCTTGGCAGGGGCTTCAGACTTCGCAACCTCCGGTTTGGACTGTTGCTCCACGGGAGCCTCAGGAGTTGGCTGCGATTTGGTCTCGGCCTTGGGGGTCTCGGTCTTGGGTGCGGCAGGTTCTTTAGCTTTGGGAGTCTCCTCTTTTGGAGCCTCAACCTTGGGAGCCTCGGCTTTCGGAGTCTCCTGCTTGGGAGCCTCAGCTTTTGGCTTCTCCTGCTTGGGAGTCTCAGCCTTGGGGGCTTCGGCCTTGGGCTCCGAAGCTTTAGGTTCCTCCGGTTTGGCCTGAGCAGGCATATTTTTAGCGTCGAGTTCGATCTTTCCCACAACCTTGGGGCCTGTCACTACAGGTGTTGCCTCTTTTGGAGCGGGCTGCTCGACTGCTTTGGGGGCCGGGGCGGGTGCCGGGGCTTTCTCTTTTTCTTTCTCTTGGCGGAGGCGCTCTATGCGCTCGCGCTCCTTCCTGTCAGGCTGAAATGCCTCGACGAGGATATCGTAGGCAGCCTCATCCAGACGTGTGTTCGGGTTGGAGGCATCTATTGTTATCCCCTTTTTGCTCAACTGCTCAGCCAGCGACTGGATGGTGACGTTGAACTCTTTTGCGGCGGCACTTATCTTTATTCTCGGCATATTGTGAGATATGGTGTAACTTTTTTAGGTTGTTTATGATTGGAGAGAGGAATAGGCAGCGAGGTGTAGGGTTCACGCTTCGGGAGCTGTCTCTTCGGCAGAGGCGGGAGCTTCCTCATCCTCAAATTCGGCCTTGAGCACGTTGATTACGTGGTCCACGGTATCCTCCTCGAGGTCGGCGCGGTCAATAAGCTCCTGGCGCGGTGTGCGGAGCACACTCTTGGCGGTCACGCATCCCATATCCTTGAGGGCGTCGATAACCCAAGAGTCGATCTCATCCTTGAACTCATCGAGATAGATATCTTCGTCGATCTCCTCGTTGGGGGTGTCGCGGTACACATCTATCACATAGCCGGTAAGCATCGAGGCGAGCTTGATGTTGAGACCACCCTTGCCAATGGCCAGCGACACTTCCTCGGGGTGGAGGAACACTTCGGCGCGCTTCTCCTCCTCATCGAGGTGGATGCTTGAGATCTTAGCGGGACTGAGAGCACGCTGGATGAAGAGCTGAGGATTGGAGGTGTAGTTGATGACGTCGATATTCTCGTTGCGAAGTTCGCGCACGATTCCGTGGATTCGCGATCCTTTCACACCAACGCAGGCTCCAACGGGGTCGATGCGGTCGTCGACGCTCTCCACTGCAATCTTTGCGCGCTCCCCGGGGATGCGGGCCACGGCTTTGATGGTGATGAGACCGTCGAGGATCTCGGGCACCTCGCGCTCAAAGAGGCGACGGAGGAACATCTCATTTGTGCGCGAGACTGTGATCTTGGGATTGTTGTTTTTATTGTCGACATTCGCTATCACAGCGAGCACTGTCTCACCCTTGCGGAAATAGTCGCCGGGGATTGACTCATTTTTCGGCAGAAGCAGCTCATTTTTATCGTCGTCGAGGAGGAGGGTCTCACGCGACCATGTCTGGTAGACCTCGCCCGACACCAATTCGCCTTCGAGTTCCTTAAACTTGGTGTAGATAGCCTCCTTCTGAAGATCGAGGATCTTTGACTGGAGGGTCTGACGAAGGTTGAGGATTGCGCGACGGCCGAAGTCGGCAAAGAAGATTTCCTTGGTGTGCTCCTCGCCGATCTCCACATCGGGATCGTCGTCGGCGCGTGCGTCGGAGAGAGCAATCTGGAGGTTGGGGTTGGTGACTGCACCATCCTCCACTACTTCCAGATTCTGGAAAATCTGCACATCTCCCTTATCGGGGTTCATGATCACATCAAGATTCTCATCCGTGCCAAACATCTTGGCAAGGACATTGCGAAACGACTCCTCAAGCACACTTATCATAGTGGCTTTGTCGATATTTTTCAGTTCCTTAAACTCAGCAAAACGCTCCACCATGTTGGGAGCTTCTTCTTTCTTTGCCATAACGGGTTTTTACAAGCTGTATTTTTTTGATTTTTTTAATTTCTTATTTGAAGTCAATGAAGTAGCAGACCTGCTTGGCGTCGGCCATCGCGATGGTCAATGGTTCCTTCACCATCACCGGGCGCTTAGCCCCCGGCTCTTTCACCTTGCGGAGGACTTCGATTGTGAAGTCATCGTCGCCCACGGCTGTAAGTTCACCCTTGAGTTTCTTGCCATCGCGGGTTAGCACCTCCACGGTGTTGCCGAGATTCTTTTCATACTGACCCTTAACTTTGAAGGGGGCAGTCAGCGATGCTGTGCCCACCTCCAGGCTATAGTCCTCCTTATCGCGGTCGAACCGCTCGTTGAGTTTCCGGTTAACCTCGGCACAGAAGTCGAGGTCTACACCTGTCGGGGAGTCAAGCTCCACTACTATATCATTAGAGGCGCTCACCTTCACATCCACGATAAACGCATCTGTACCGGCTATAGCTTCTTCGAGGGCGGTGACTATTTCATTTTTTTCTATCATAAGATCTAATCTCTTAGAATGGAATTCGTTTTTGAAAATAAAAGAGAGGAAGCACGTGGCCTCCTCTGCGACTTTCGATGCAAAATTACTAAAAATTTCATAAATTATCCCTATCTCGTCGCTTCACATGGGGCACGACATGTTAAACTTTAAGAAAATTTAACAAGACGATGAGGGAGAGGATGGGCGGCGCCGATCATCACCTTCGACAAACCGGCTCCGCTTTGGGGCGGATTTTGGGAACGGCGGATTTTGGAATGGCGGGGGATGCGGCAGGGTGGGTTATGGCGGCGGGGACGCGGCGGGGTT